>JBHEPS010000358.1:0-521 GCA_046260175.1 Thermoanaerobaculia bacterium | reverse complement strand
ACGCGGGAAGGGCAATCCGGACAGCTTCCACAGCTGCTCGCACGGGGCCGGTCGCGTCATGTCGCGGACCGAGGCGAAGAAGCGGTTCACACTCCAGGATCACGCGAATGCCACGGCCGGGGTGGAATGCCGCAAGGACTCGGCCGTGATCGACGAGACGCCGATGGCGTACAAGTCGATCGAGGCCGTGATGGCGGCGCAGACAGACCTCGTCGAGATTGTGCACACCCTGCGACAGGTCGTTTGCGTCAAGGGGTGACCGCGTTCAGGTTACCGGGTAGAGCCGCTCGAACTCGGGATCTCCGTGCAGCAGAGCCAGATCCGGGTCCTGCCGGGTCCACGTCGCGTCTCGATATCCCGCATCCCAGGCCTTCTTGATCGCGATCAAGGCTTCCGGCTTCTTTTGGAGCGCGCAGAACACGCAGGCCGTGTTGTACAGAATCATGGTGTCGTCGGGCCGCAGGGCCATCGCCAGGCTCGCCTCGCGCGTCGCCTCGTCGGTCCGCTGGACGAAGGCGTAG
>JBHEPS010000357.1:0-522 GCA_046260175.1 Thermoanaerobaculia bacterium | reverse complement strand
CGCTGTGGGGAACGGCGGCGTGGCGCGAGTTCGCGGGCGATCGCCAGGAGGTGATGGTCGGCTACTCCGACTCCTCGAAGGGGGCGGGGCGTCTCGCCGCGGCGTGGGAGCTGTACAAGGCGCAGGAGGAGTTGGTCGCCGCCGCGGAGGACGACGGAATCGAGCTGACGCTTTTCCACGGCCGCGGCGGCAGCGTCGGCCGCGGCGGAGGGCCGACCTGGCTCGCCATCGCGTCGCAGCCGCCCGGCTCGCAACCTCGAGCTCTACGCGACCGCCACCGTCGAGGCGACGCTCGCCGCGCCCGCGCCTCCCTCCCCGGAGTGGCGCGACACGATGGAGCGCCTCTCCTCGATCTCGAGCGAGGTCTATTCGAAGATCGTTTACCAGACCCCGGAGTTCATCCCCTATTTCAGGAGCGCGACTCCCGAGCCGGAGCTCGGGGAGCTGAACATCGGAAGCCGTCCGGCCCGCCGCAAGTCGGGCTCCGCCGGGGTCGAGAGCCTTCGCGCGATCCCGTGGCAG
>JBHEPS010000356.1:0-524 GCA_046260175.1 Thermoanaerobaculia bacterium | reverse complement strand
CCCCCGTGTCGGGAACCAAAAAGCACGTCGCCTTCGGCGACCCGACCCCGTAGGGACCGGCTGCGCCGGTCCGGTCGCGCGCAGCGCGACGCGGTCCCCGCGTCACGAACCAAAAAGCACGTCGCCTCGGCGACCGGACCGCCGCAGGCGGTCCCTACGGCGCCCGGTCTGGTATTCTCGGCGCAACGATCCGATGAAAATCCTCCTCCTGGTTCTCCTCCTCCTCCCGGCCACCCTCCTCGCCGCCCCGGATGCCTACCGGCTCGATCTGGAGCTCAATCCGGCCGCGCCTTTCCCGTTTCTCTCGAAGTTCGGGACGGTGGAGATTTCGGTGCATCCCGGCGGGGTCTCGGGGAAGGCACTGGTCCTGAGGGGGTTCAGCCGGAACGGCTCTTCCTCCGTGACCGTGATGAATCCGCTGGCGCGGCTCTTCGTCGACCTCCCGCTCGAGACGATCCGGAAAAGGATCCTCTCGCTGAGCGGCTCGCAGGGGGAGGTCATGCCGAATCTGCGCGAGTTCCCGG
>JBHEPS010000355.1:0-536 GCA_046260175.1 Thermoanaerobaculia bacterium | reverse complement strand
GAGCGTGGTGGTCGGAAAGTCGTTCTTGTTCAAGCGTCACCTCACGAAAGAGTGGCACGAAGCCCGGTCGCGGGAAGAGCGGCGAGGAGCGAGAGAACGAGAAGTACACGAATCGTTCGCATGACGGATCTCCAGTTCTGATATCGGTGCCGAGCGATTTTAACCCGGATGAGAGATGGAAGCGCGCGGCCGCGCGCTCCTGTCCTGGCTTTTCGTCATCCGTCCCCTGCACGACGCGCTGATCGAAGATGCTTTCTCCCGGGCCGAAGCTTCGTTGGGACTTCCGGTCACCGAGCGCCCATGGTCGCGGCGCGTGCGGTTGCTTCGACGAGTCCTTCGCTGAGAGGCTAAATGGGGTCGCTGAGGCGGAAGCGCGCGATCCTGCGCGCGTCGGCTTCCCGCATCCTTCGGCGAGAGTAGCGCGCGAGCTCCCACGTCGAGACCAGGAGAACGAACCAGAAGGGGACGGCTCCGGCGGCGTGCTCGAGGGCAAGGGGAGATGCGAGGGTTTTCGGAAGCTCTGCGTCGGGAGCCAG
>JBHEPS010000354.1:0-540 GCA_046260175.1 Thermoanaerobaculia bacterium | reverse complement strand
CTGCGAAGAGACCGAGCATCTGCTCGAGGGGCGGCTGATCAGCCAGGCCCCCGAGATCGATGGCCGCCTTCTCGTCAACGACGGCATCGAGTTTCTGCCAAAGAATCTCCCCGCATTCGCGCGGGTCGAGATCAGCGATGCCCACCCGTATGACGTGGTGGGCGCGGTCGTCGAGTAGGGCGGCAAAGCCAGAAGCCAGAAGCCAGAAGAAAAGGCGAAGGCAGAAGGCAGAAGTAAAGGCAGGAGAGGCGGTGGTTCGGTCATCCTGAGGGAGCGCCGCAGTGATCTTGCCGTCGCGAAGAAGGTGGGCGCGACCGAAGGATCTCCAAATGCGAAGTGATCACTCTTCGCCGGTGCGGGGGGACACGCGGAGGTGGCCAGGATCCTGCCATTTTGAAGATCCTTCGGTCGCGCTCGCGACCGGCGCGGGGAGTAACTTTTTCCCGGCGCTCCCTCAGGATGACGGGGAACTGTCTTCTGCCTTTCCTAGCCCCTAGTCCCTAGCCCCCAGCCCCTAAACAAAAGGCCGCCCTTTCGGGC
>JBHEPS010000353.1:0-545 GCA_046260175.1 Thermoanaerobaculia bacterium | reverse complement strand
CGACCGCGGAAGCGAAGAGCGGCTACGGCCTGCGGCGCGAGGACGAGCTCAAGCAGCTGCGTGCGATCCGGGCCGCCAGCTCGATCGCTCCCATCAGGCTCGTCCCCACCTGCCTCGCCGCTCACGAGATTCCTCCCGAGGCGCGAGGGTCGGAGCGCGCGCGGCGAGCCTACCTCGATGAAGTCATCGGCTTCATCCAGCCGGAAGCCGCGCGCAGCGGCCTGGCCAGGTATTGCGACGTGTTCGTCGAACGAGGCGTCTACACGGCCGAAGAAGGGAGAGAAGTTCTCACCGCCGGCGCGAAGGCAGGACTGATTCCGCGGATCCACGCCGACGAGTTGTCCGACACGGGCGGCGCCGCCCTCGCCGCCGAGGTCGGGGCGGCGTCGGCCGACCACCTCATGCACGTATCCGAGCGCGGGATTCGGGCGCTGGCCGGATCGCCGACGGTAGCGAATCTCCTCCCGGCCACGAGCCTGTTTCTCATGTCGGAACGCTTCGCGCCAGGAAGGGCGCTGATCGACGCCGGAGCCGCGGTCTCCCTC
>JBHEPS010000352.1:0-547 GCA_046260175.1 Thermoanaerobaculia bacterium | reverse complement strand
GGTTCGATCCCGGCGTGCTCAACGCCGCCGCCGGCGCGTTCGATCATCCTCCGCCCTCGGACTGGCAGGGTGTCCTCCTCGAGCATCTCGTGCTGCACGAGCTTCGCAGCCGCCACCACTACTCGGCTCTCAAGGGCTCCCTCGGCTACTGGCGCACTCCGAGCGGAAGTGAAGTCGACTTCATCTGGTGGCGAGGCGCAGAGGCGGTCGCGATCGAGGTCAAGCACGGGCGGACATACAAGCCGGAGTACCGCAAGGGAATCGAAGCCCTCCTCTCCGGGATGAAGGCGAGAACCTACATCGTCTATCTCGGGAGCCGGGAGCTCCGCGTCGAAGGGACGGAGGTGCTTCCGCTGGATCGGTTCCTGCGACGATTGCATGCGGGGGAGATCATCGGATGAGCCCTCCGCGCCTCCGACGTCCGGCATGCCACGGCTGATGAAGCCAAGCCGTGGCCACACTGAGCGACGCTGAAAGCTTCGCCTACTGCATTACCAAATCGCAATGTTTCGCTGCGCCGCTGCGTGTACAATCGCCGCAACTGCAG
>JBHEPS010000351.1:0-547 GCA_046260175.1 Thermoanaerobaculia bacterium | reverse complement strand
GGAACGCCGTTATTGCAGCTAAAACCACTCCTCCCACACACCACCCCCGGCCGGCCGCTCATGCACGACGGGCACTTCCGTTGAAAGATGTCGCTTCCATTCGCGCATGTGGCCACGGCTTGGCTTCATCAGCCGTGGCGGCCGTACCCCGAAGCCCGAGCACGCCGAACTCAACCCCAATCCATTAAACTCGACCCCGGTGTCGTCACCCTTCTCCTCCATCCCGCAATCCGAATGGGTCGCCAGCAACGCGCTGGCCGCGAGGCGGGGTCCGATGGGTCATGCCCGAACGAGCGCCCTACTGGGAGACGGAGGATGAGTGACGGTGGTATCCGCTTCGCGGAGAAGATCCTCACTCTTCTCCATGAAGGGCAGTTCGCCTCTACGTACAAGTACGCAGTCCTGCTCGCACTGCTCGACCTGAGCCTCGAGAATGTCGGCCGGACCGGCGAGCCCCCGGAGATGTTCACCACCCGGCAGCTGACCGACAAGGTCATCGAGCTGTACTGGCCTCACGCCGTCCCCTTCCAATCCGGCGGGAGCGCGG
>JBHEPS010000350.1:0-547 GCA_046260175.1 Thermoanaerobaculia bacterium | reverse complement strand
AGATCGCCTCGAGACGACCGGCGTCGGCGAAGATATCGACATGGCGCAGGGGTTTTGGGTTCACGATTTCTCCTGATGTTCGAGGGGCGAGTCGTATACGCGCGCGGCCTGCCGGAATCTCCTCTTCACGCGCGACCTCGATGAAGTCGCTCAACGGGCGGGTTATATCACCTTCTACTTCCGCACTTTGCCGAGGTTCTTCAGCCTGGTTTTCGCCATGGCGTTATCCGGGACGATCTGGAGCGCGTCCTCGTAGTAGGCGACGGCGCGCGAGACCATTCCCTGGGCGCGGTAGAGATCGCCGAGCGAGAGCATTGCGTCGACCATATTCGGATCGAGCGAGAGCGCTCTCTGATAGGCCTCGACGGTCTCCCGCTTCCATTGCGGATTCTGCTCGAGACAGGTTCCGAGCAGGTACCAGGCGGCCGCGTGGTCCGGGGCGAACTTCACGGCCTGACGCAGAAGGACGATCGCTCCCCAGTAATCGCCCGAAACGCTCAGGTCCTGGGAACGGCGGAAATTCTGCTCGGCAATCGAGCGGCGGGGC
>JBHEPS010000035.1:0-21076 GCA_046260175.1 Thermoanaerobaculia bacterium | reverse complement strand
GTGATGGGATCGGCGCGGAGCACGGCCGTGGCGGCGGCACTCGTGAAGACGTGTCCCGTCGCCAGGTCGTGGGCGGCCAGCCAGATGGCGTAATCGGCGAGTGCCCGTGCTCGGAGCGACTCGGCCTCGTCCGTCGCCGCCTGGGCGTCGAGGACGTCGGTTGCCGTGCCGTGCCCGAACTCGTATTTCTTCTGTTCGATGCGAAGGCTCTCTCGTGCCTGTTCGACCGCCATGCGCGAAGCTTCGATCCGCGCGACGGCGGAGCGCACGCCGGCGTCCGCATTGGCGAGCTCGAGGCGGCGCTGCAACGACGTTTCGACGGCGGCTTCCTCGCGCGCGCGGAGAATGGCATGCGACTCGGCGACCCGCGCCTCCGTGCGACCGAAATCATGGATGTTCCAGGTCAGCGCCAGACCCGCCAATCCGGAGCCGTACGCCTCGGAGCCGTCGATGTCGGCTCGCGAACCGTACGCGGCGATGGCGTCCACGCCTGGCAACCAGCCGGCGCGCGCGGCACGAACTTGTTCAGAGGCCGACGCGACGCGGGCTTGCGCAGCGGCTTCGTCGGCGCGCATCGACACGTACCCGGTGGTGGACAGCTGCGGGACATCAGGGGTGATGAGGTCGTCGGCGAGCTTCCAGGCGGCCGACGGTTCGTGACCCATGAGCACCGCGAGCGTCGTCTTCGTGGTCTCCAGGCGACTGCGCGCTTCGACGGCGTTCTGTTCCACGCGCGCAAGTCGCACGGCAACTCGAAGCCGATCCACCTCGGCTGCCTTCTGTTGCCGGAGCAGCGCATCGATCCGCTCGATCTGGGCGGTCAGCGTGGCGCGGGACTGGTCCAGGGAACGGATGACTGCGCGCAACGCCAGCCCATCCTGGTAGAGCGCGACCACGCCCACCGCCAGCCTCTGACGCGCAATCGCGAGATCGCCCGACGCGGCCTCGGCGAGCAGGCGTGTGGCGTTCTGTTCGGCTACGAGACGGCCGCCCGCGTAGAGCGGCACCGACACACCGGCGGACGTCTGCCAGGTATCGCGCGTGAAGATTCCGGGCTGATTGTTCGCGGTGGCCGGTTCGAGCCGGTACGGGTCAGTCGTGTACTGCGCCGCCCCTTGCATGAAAAGGCGCGGGAGACGGGCGGCGCGACTCCCCTCGGCCCGTGCACGCGCTGCATCGCGTTCTGCCGAGCGCGCGAGCAGCGCGTGGTTCGCGGCGAGGGTCTCACTCACGCAATCATGAAGCGTCAGCTGGACCGGCGGCTCGGCGCGGAGTGTGCCGGCCTGGAGAAGAGTCGCAATCGCCAGCAGCGCGGCGGCGCGATGGATGGTTCGAGGCCGGCGTTGTCGAATCAGTGCCATGGAATCGTCGGTCCCGGCCAGCACTGTTGCCGCCTCGGGAAGCAGTACGGCGTCGCGATCCGGCAGACGGGAAGACATCATGGAGACCTTCCACGAGCACAGCTGCGACCGGACGAGGCGGGCGATGGTCAGTATCGTCATTTCGTTAACTCGCGAAGTGACGATAACCTCACCGCTCCACAAGGCAGCGTGATCGCCGTCACGCATCACGTCTGGCCGGGGTTTGCGCACTTTTACGAACCGGGCTGAACAGCCTCAGAGCGGCCCGTCGCAAGGCATTGAGAGAATTCGGAGGCGGAGCGGGTGGGCGCGATCGCCTGCTACATCCGGGTCGTGTTCGGCAGGCTCATCGGATGCTCTCCACGACGCGCTCGGTGGTCCTGTCATTCTGAGATCCTTCGGACGCAGCACCTCACGTCGCGTCCTCGCGAGTACAATGCACGGCATGGTGTCGGGACTGGACGCCGGATTCCTGGTTACCGGGAGGCACTGGTCTGTATCGCATTCCTGCCGCCGTTCCCTCCATCTGGGACGAGGCCGGTCCGCGCCGCAGCAGAGTCACCGCCTCACAACTAAGGCCGCGGCCAGTACATGATGACGCTCACGCCAACGAGAGCGATTGCCGCGCCGATGAGATCGAAGCGATCGGGCCGAACGCGATCGACTTGCCATCCCCACAGCAGCGCCAGGGCGATGAAGAAACCGCTGTAGGCAGCCTGAACGCGGCCGTACGTGGCCGGCTGCAGCGTGTGAACGATTCCGTAGGTGGTCAACACGATCGCTCCCGCCACGCCGAACCAGGGCGAGCGGCCGCCGCGGAGCCACAGCCACACGAAGTAGGCGCCGCCGAGCTCGAGAAGACCGGCGGCCACGAAGAAGAGGATCGACCTGGTGATCTGGAGGGTTTGCATGGCAGTCAGTATTCTGCCACGCGCCTCCCTGAAATCTCAGTTACAGCAGCCAGACCCGCCGCCGGGACCGCAGACCGGCCCGCGCTCCGTTCCACAGACACCTGTCGAACAGCACATCGGTGGCTCAAATATCTGAAGCAACCGCATTACGTCTCCTTAGCCGAGCACTCCCGGGACCATGCAGAGCGCAACCCGCGCGCTCAGGTCCCGCTCGAAAACATTCCTTCCGCTCGAGCTTCAATCATCGTGTCTCCGTTGGCGAAGTGTGCGGATCAGCGTCCGCCGGCCCCCTTCAATCGTTTAGCCGTTTCCAGAGCGGCCACTGGACAGATGTCATAAATCACAGGAATGTGAGCCTCGTTGCACGCCGCCACGGCGGCGTCTGTGAAGCACTCGGGCGGAAGCCAGAGCATTCGCACGCGTTGGGCGATGAGCTCAGAGACCACCTCCTCGGTTTTCTCGGGAGCGAGGGCTACGATCACTGCATCGGGAGTTTCGGGCAACTCTCGAAACGAGCGATAGCAGGGTACTCCCTCGATTTCGGAACGCTTCGGATTCACGGGCAGCACGCGATACTGGTCTTTCAGGGCGGAGAAGACCTTATGCCCGTACTTGCCAGGCTCCGCAGACGCTCCGATGAGAGCGAAACTCTTGCGCGTCTGGAGCGCCTCCAGTGCTTCTTTCAACATTCACTTGTTCTCCGCTACTTCGCTCATCCCGTCATCGCGATCTGTGAGAGTCACGCATGATGGCTCCCGCGAGATTCGCCCGAGCCCGCCGTGGACGCGCTGGCGAGGTCCGCTCCACGCAGGCTCCGCGGCACGATGACCACTGGAGCGGCGCTCGAGCGCGCGAGCGCATGCGAGGTCGAGCCGAGGAGCATCTCGGCGAGGTGCCCGCGGCCGTGCTTCCCGACCACGACGAGGCCTGGCTTCCGCGCCTCGATCTCGTGCAGGATGGCGTCGGTTGTATGGCCGTGAATGATGTCGACGAGAACCGAAGAAGCGCCGACCGCGACCAGTCGCGCCGCGAGGGCGCCGAGTTGCTCCTGCGCGACGGTTTCCGTCACGTGGCCGTCCGAGGCCAGATGCCCCAGGCCGCGCTGCTCAATGACGTGCAACAAACGGACGGTGCTCTTGTGGTTGCGGCACAGCCGTTCCACGAGCGCAACAGCTCCTTCGGTCTCATCCGACAGATCCGTCGGGAAGAGGACGTCGGTGAACATCGAAGTGCAGGCCGCCTCGCACGCCTCCTCGCTCAGATCGACGAGCTTGTTCACCTTGATGACGAACACCGGAAACGCGGAGTGGCGTACCACTGCGTCGGCGATGCTGCCCATCATGACTTCGGCGAGCCACGACGCGCCATGCGAACCGACGACGATCGCCTCGCATCCCTCCTCCTGCGCGATGCGGTCGAGATCAATCTGCGGAATGCCGACCGCGAAGCGAGAGGATGCCTGTACACCCCGGGACAACAGAAACTTCCGTTGTCGTTCCATTTTCGGCTCGTGCTCCAAGCGAAGCCGTTCCTCCAGCCCTTCGGAGGAGTGGAAGTCGTGGACGTGGGCGAGCGTGACGGTGGTGAGCCCGAATCGCTTCCACCTGGCCAGGCAATCGAGAGCACGCTCGGAGGCTGGCGAAAGATCGGTCCCGAACAGTACATGCGTAAACATGGTTGCTTCCCTCCTCGATCTCGCATTCATAGAGCGGACCGCTGCACAGCAGCCCGAGAATACGCAGGCGAATCGGGTTCGCGAGCGCCTTGCGCAGCTGAACGAGGTCGTTGAATCATTGTTCCGTCATTTCGGAACATTACGAAATATAGATGAATGAGATCGCCAAGTCAAGCGGGATCGGGCGTTGCAGTGAAGCCATGGCGATCCCTCAAGCATCGGGATCGACTCGATCGATCAGCCCTGGTTCAACCCGTGTGCTCGAAGCTTCTCCCATAGGTTCTTTCTCGAGATTCCCAGGGCGTCTGCCATGTGCCCGCGGTGGCCGTTGAAGCGTTCGACCACCGCTTGAAGAACCGCCCGCTCGTGAGCGCTGAGGATCTCGGCGAGTGTTCCTTCGGGGATCGAGTCTCGCGCTGCTGCGGCAGTGAATGACGCCTCCCCGTACTCGTCGGGAAGCTCAGCTGGCGTGATGCGGCTCGAGGGGACGATAACGGCCAGTCTGCGGATCAGGTGTGCGAGCTCGCGCACGTTGCCCCGCCACGGTTGTTTTGCCAGACGTTGAATCGTTTCCGGCGTGAGGTCCAGCCTGACGCCACTCTCCTTCTCCACGACGCGGACGAAGTGCTGCACGAGAAGCTCGACATCGCCGGGGCGCTCGCGCAGCGGTGGAATCGTGATCGGAACGACGCGCAGGCGGAAATAGAGGTCGTCGCGGAAGCGGCCGGCGGCGACCTCCTGCTCGAGATTCCTGCGGGTCGCGGCGATGATCCGCACGTCCACCTTGATCGGTTTGTTCGACCCGAGCCGCTCGAAGGTCTGCTCCTCGAGCACGCGGAGGAGTTTCGCTTGGAGCGGGGTCGCCATCTCGGCGACTTCGTCGAGCAGCAGCGTGCCGCGATGGGCGTCCTCGAAGCGGCCCCTGCGCTGGCGGATCGCCCCTGTGAAAGCTCCCTTCTCGTGGCCGAAAAGCTCGGACTCGAGGAGGTTCTCGGGCAGCGCGGCACAGTTCACCGCAACGAACGGCTGGCGCGCTCGTTTGGATGCTCGATGCAGATACTGAGCGAAGACCTCTTTACCAGAGCCTGTTTCGCCGAGGAGTAGAACCGTGCACTCGGAACGCGCGGCTGCATTCGCGAGATCGATCGCGCGCAAGAACGAAGGCGCGCGGCCCACCGGGCGGTCGGCGGCTGCCTCGAGCTCGTCCACTCGGTTCCGAAGCCGGACGATTTCGAGGCTTCTCCGCAAGACCGCGAGGAGGTGCTCCTGCTCGTAGGGCTTCGTGAGATATTCGTCCGCACCCGCCTTCATGGCATCAACAGCGCTTTCGATCGTGGCATACCCGGTCAGCATGATCACAGGGAGCTCGGGCGTGCGTGACTTGATCTCCTGCAGCAGCGAGATACCGCTTCCGTCCGGGAGGCGAACGTCGCAGAGAACGAGCGACGGAGGGAACGAGACCATCGCCTGACGTGCTTTGCCCAATGTCCCGGCGATCGAGACTTCGTAGCCCTCGTCCGCGAGGGCATCACCGAGAGTGAGTTGAATGCTCGGCTCGTCGTCAACGAGGAGAATCCGTTCCATTATCTCCATTCTTCCATTCGGGCAAAACGATCGCAAAGGAGGCCCCGCCATCGCTTTGCTCGAGCCTCAAAACGCCGCCCATCTGATGGATTGCCGTCCAGGCAGTTGCGAGTCCGAGCCCCGTCCCCTTCCCGGGCGCCTTGGTCGAGAAGAACGGCTCGAAAATCCGCTCGCGATTCTCGTCGGCGACGCCCGGCCCGCTGTCCGAGACGAGGATCGTGACGTCGCCCGACTCGTCGGGGGTGCAACGCGCGGAGATGCTTCGGTCGGGTGACTCGCTGACGGCATCCGCCGCGTTCAGAAAGAGGTTCAGCAGCGCCTGAATGAGTGCGTCCGCATCGGCTTTGACGGCGAGGTGAGGCGCGTTGCACTCGATTCGTACCTCAGCACCGGCCTGCTTCGCCCGCGGTGCGGCGAGCCTCGCCGCCATGTACATCACGTCGCACAGAACGACCTGCTTCAGCTCGTGGCGGGCGGGCCGCGCGAACCTGAGCAGATCGCCGAGGATCCGCTCCATCCTGCGGGCGGCCTGCAGGATCACTGGGATGTACCGCCGCACGCGTGCGGCGTCGTCCGGACGGGAGTCGAGGCTCTCAGCCGCCTGTTTGATTCCCGCCAGTGGATTGTTGATCTCGTGTGCGAGGCCCGCGGTCAAGGTGCCGACCGCGGCGAGCCGCTCTATCCGTGCGAGTTCGCGTTGCTGGGCGAGCTCGTTCTGGTGGAGGACCTCGATTCGGTGCATGATTGCCTCGACTCGCTCGGCGAGTCTCCCGAGCTCATCGCCAGACTTCACGTCGATCACGACACGAGGGCCTCCAAGGCGGAACTCGTCGAGCGCTGCGGCAATCCGCTCCGCAGGGGCGGTTACCCAGGTTGCCACCCAGCGCGCAGCGACCAGGCCGGCGAGTAGCAGCGCCAGAACCATCGTGGCGAGCCATGAGAGCAGATTCATCACTGAAGCGCGTGCGCCAGCGGCGTCGATCCCTAGTCTGACCTGACCCTGCGGCCCCGGGCGAATGCGGGAAGAGACGTCGATGAACCGCCGCCCATCCGGGCTCGTGACCAGGAGGAATTCGGGACGTCGCCGCCCGGAAAGTGTGGCACTGGTGATCCACGTGGGCGGGCCGGCATCGAAGGAGTGGACCACCGGTGTTCCTTCCGCGTCGAGGATCATCACGTACGCGAGCTCTCCGTTCTTCGAAACGCTCTGACGCACGAGACGGTCGAGGCCCACCAGGTCGTTATGGAATATCGGCATCTCCGCCCGTTCGGCGAGAAGGGATGCCGTGGATCGAAGCCACGTCTGCTGCTCCTCGGTTACAGCACGGTAAGCCAGCCTTCCGACAACGACGAGATTCACTGAACCGAAGACCAGAACTCCGACCGAGATGAGGATCGTGAGCTTTGAGCGAAGGGTCCCGTCGTTGATCATCGGTTCCTTCAACGCCCAACATACGAGGATGAGTCGATCGGCACGAAACGATCGATTCCAATGGCCGCGAGAATCGCGCGCCCCTCCGGGTCCTCGTGAAGGGTCGTGAACGCCTCGCGCAGATCCCTCACCATTTTTTCCGGCTCGCGCCTCGAGACCATGATCGGCGGGGTAGGGAACCACTCCGACTCCCAGACGATGCGCAGGTCCTTCACCTCGTCCGGATAACGCTTTGCAAGAAGGTCGTAAACGAGAGAGTCGACCATCGCACCATCAGCGAGTCCGCGCTTGACCGCCCTCACCGAGTTGTCGTGCGCATACGTGAAGAACGACTCCCGAAAGTATGTATCCGGCGTTTCGCCGATCGATCGAAGCTGGTCAACGACGACCGCGCGACCGGTGAGGGAGAGTGGATCGGTGAGGGCGAATCGATGCCCGCGCAGGTCTTCGAGGCTGCTGAATCGACCATCGCTTCTGACTATGAGATACGCTCGGTACCTGGGTGCGCCCGAAACAACCGGCGCGACGAGCGGGATCGCGAGTCCCCGCGTCTCGAGGTCGGCGACGGCACCCGTGCAGACCCATGCGAAGTCGACTTTCCCCCGTTCGAGCAATTCATTCATTTCCGCATACTGCCTGCGCTGAACGATCTCTGGTGTCATCGCCAGCTTTCGCGCCACGAGCCGGTAAAGGTCTTCGTACTCCATGACGGTTCGCTGTGGCGAGATCATCGCGCCGATTCCGCCGCGTAGCGTGCCCCGCTGAGCCCGACTCGCTTCCGCCTGCCGGGATGGATCCATGCTGCGGATCTGCTGGCTTCTGGAGATGTGGTCAACCAGCCAACGGGAAACTCCCGATGCGGGGATTGCGACCGCAAGGAACAGGAGTGCGGTAACTCCGACTACACTCACAACGGACGCTCGACTCATTTGGCGGGAGGGTCTCCTCGGCAAGGCGATGGAACAACCCAATCATCTCCAAGTGTAGCTACGACCGGTCGTCAGGACTAGTCAGGACGTGAATAGCACGAAGGTATCGTCCGTTCAAGGACGGACGATACCGCGTGCAGTTTTCCTTTCTGGTGGTTCGGGCGGGGGCGGCCTTCCGGTCAGAACCTGAACGTCAGTCCCACGCTCAATTCCTGCAGGGTGCCCGAGAGATCGTTCGGCGTCTCGTCTTCATAATCGTTGTACGCGTAGCGGACGTTTACATGGGAACGCTCCGACAACCGGTAATCCGACGCCAACGCAAACGTCAGGGTGTTGCCATCGAGGAGCGTGAACGCGCGCACGGGTGCGATCTCGGACTGAACGCCTCCCTGGAATGCCGTCCGGATCACGGACGGCACGAGGGTCAGTTTGTCGCTGAGCGCCATCGACGCCCCAAGGTTAAGAATCTGGACATCGCTCTTGTAGCCGAAGTCGTCGTCCGCGAGACGGGTGACCACCATCGGTCGCCAGCGACGAACATCAGTAAGGATCAGGTTCGCGGTCTGGTCGTGCTCGATCTGCTGGAAACCGGCGTTGATCTGGAACCTCGGCGACAGCAGGTGGTAACCGGAAAGGGCGACGTTCGTCGAGTCGGCAGCCATCCGCTGCTGCGTCGAGCCAGCGGCGGTCTGCAACAGGAAATCCTCGTTCGACACGTCGTCCCACGCAAAGGCGGCTGTTGCCCCACTCATGCCTGACTTGCTGTTGAGCGTGGCGGTTGCACGCAGCCGCTTCGCTTTTTCCGGGTCCGAAATCGTCCAGGTATCGCTCGCTGTGCGGTACTCGTAGCGACCCGCCCAGCGAATTCGTTTCGACGGACGACCGCTGAGCGAAGCCCACATCGTCGTGGGCGTCGAGTCGGCCCGATAGACCGTGAGTGCCTCTGGGATCGCGTTGGATCCAACAGGGCGAATGAACGTGCGGTTGCTGTCTTCCTGGCTCGCGCCGAAACGCGCCGTGAGTTTCTTCGCGTAGTAGGTGGCCACGCCGGTGTAGGCCGTCGACTTCAGTTCCCGGAGAAACGGCGTGCTGAGGTTCCGGTCCTGTACGAGGTAGGGGCGCGGCTCGGAAGCCGAAGTCCCCACCGGGGTTTCGTTCGTCCGCTTCGACCAGCGCCCTGTGGCCTCGAGGACGAGGTTTTCTGTCGCATCGAAGAAGACGCCACCGCTCAGGGACTCAGTCTTGATCTCGGCCTCGTGCAGAGCCTGAGCTTCGAGCGGAGCAAAGCTCTCCTGCTTGAGCGTCTCGGCTGCGCCATCGGCGACCAGAAGCCAGCGCTCGCTCAGCGACTGCTCGATGCTGAACGCCCCGCCCCCGAGCGAGTAGTCTGCAATGAAATTGATCGTGCGAGGCTGCGTGTTGATCGCGGGGGAGATGCGCGCGATGTCGGCGTTCGTGATGGTGGGTGCGCCGTTGTCGAATTCTTCGCCGAAGGCGCGCAGCCTGGTGACATTTCCCTGGCCGAAAGCGAACGTCGCACTGAGGTTGAAACGGTCGATATTCCGGTCGATCAACTCGGTCCGTCCGCGCCATCGCTCGGGATTGTTGCCCGCAGGACTCACCAGGTCCTCGACCGTGCCGAAGATCCAGTTGAACTGCGTATGCCCGGTGCGTGTGGAAGCCCCATAGGAGAGTTCGACATCACGCCAGAACGCAAGTCCATTCGACCAGACGAAGGGCTCGACTCGTGCTGACAGTGCCAGATCCCGGCGCTGCTTGTAGAGTTCCTGATCGACGTCCATGTCGTCGTTGTACCTCTGCGCGTACGTGATGGAATTCGCCACCGCCACCGGAAGGAATGCTTCGAGTGGACGCTGGTACTTGTCCCATACGAGGTCGAGGCGGGATCCCGCGATCGGACGATACCGAAGGCTCCACTGATCGTTGAGGATGAATGGATTGCTGTGAAGCACTTCGAGTGTCGGTGCGCCGTGCCCTGGTCCGTACATCGTGAACGACAACTCGTTCAGCACGGCGAGAGCCTCATCGAGGCCGTTTGCGTTGTCGGCGTCGAGCGCCCGATAGCGCTGGAGATATCCCTGATCGCCGGTGAAGTCGTAGAAGCGGGGCATGATGCGAAGGTAGTTCACCTTCGCATCAGTACCCTCTTCATGCTGCTTCTCTGTTTCTGCAGTGGAGGCCTGCGCCATCACAGCCTCGTCGTTTCGAACTTCGTCCGCCACGAGCGCTCCCACCGACAGGAAAACGCAAAGGATCGCGAACGAGCAACGGGTGAACGTCTGGAAAGTCTTCATGGCCGCTGTTCCTCTCATCGTTCTCACTTCTTCAGGTGGCGATCTTCGTGCGAACCGTGGATCGCACCGTGGCACGACGTGCAGCGACCGTAGATCGCGCTCGAGAATTGAGTGCCTCCGATCTCCGCACCGTGCCGATCGTCGGAAAGCGAGTGACAGCTGAGGCAAAGGAACGGCTGCGCGGTCTTGAGCAACCCAGGTGAAACCGAACCGTGCACCTCGTGACAGGAGGTACAGTCCTCCGCCACAGGGGCATGCTCATACGGCCACGGACCGCGCTTGTCTTCGTGGCACGAGAGGCAGAGCGAGTTTCTCCTGCGCGCGTTGGAGTCCTGGTCCTTATGGGGGTTGTGGCAGCTGACGCATGCTACCGCTCGCTCCGTCACCGGGTGCCTGTACGGCATGCTGAAGCGCCCGCGCTGTTCTGCGTGGCACTCGAGACAGAGCTCGACGCCGTCACGCTTCAGGTTGCTCCCGATGCCCGGCGCCATCTCACCTCCGTAGACGAGATCGCGACGCGGTTCGCGCGACGTGTCTGCGTGGGGGCTCGCGTGACAACTGTGGCACGCAACACGATGACGTCCATGACTTGCGCGTTCGAAGCCGCCGACCATGCGATCGGCGACGTGGCAGGCAAGACATGCCTTGATCGACTGTGACTCGTCTCCCGGCGTAAAGGGAATCAGTCCCGTCTTCACCGAGGGATCTTCAGCGTGCGCGGCACCGGCGCCGTGACACGACTCGCAACCGATACGTCCTGGCAGCCGCTTCTGGGCTCCGGTTCCGGAGTGAACATTCTTCTCGTATCGGAAAAAGAGCTCTTCATGGCAGCCGCGGCACGTCTCTGAGCCAGCCTGGCCGGCGTTCCCCTGCGCGTGCGCAGTACCCGTTGTCAACGCCGCCGTCAGTAGCACGGCCGCGGCGATCGGAATGAACTTGTTTCGCATGACTTCCTAAATCTCCTTCCGGTTGGTCGCGCTCGATCAGGCCGGGATGACGCGGACCATCGTGGCGTAGAAAACTGCGCTCCCGCCGACGACGTCCGACAGGGTGGTGTTCTTCAGGTAATCGTCAGCGCGCATCGCAGCGTTCGCATGGAAGCCCGCTGCGCGCCGGGGATCACCCTTCACGATCTGTCCGTCGACGACCTGGTCATCTGCGCCGTACGACCAATGACCGTGACCCAACGTGAACGTCATCACGCCTGGACGGATCCCTTCGGTGACCTTGACCGTGCCGACGATCGGCACCTTCCTGCCGTTCTTGAGGTCCCAAACTCCCTCCGGGTTCGTGGCCGAGACCACGCGCGCTTTCTGTCCGTCCTGGAGGCCAAGCCGGATCGCATCTGAAGTGTGAAGCTCGATGAAGTTCTCCGGACGCGCGTCGAGCAGCCAATAGTTCGAGACGGTGCGACTCTTCGTGGCTAGAATTGACTTGTGCGTGATCATGCGAAGGTCGTAGCCTTCATCCACGATCGGCCGGCCAAGTGAATCGGCGACCGGAAGGAACCCGGCGAGACCGCGCAGGTACTCACCGGTCATCGAGTTCCTGGCCGAAGCGGTCTTCTCGAGATACAGATTGACGAGCTTCCCGTACTTCGCCTTCGTCTGACCGTTGTTCCACGCTTCGGCGTGGCTCCACCACCGGCCGCCGCGATTGAGCACGTAGATGACCTTCTTCCACCAGTTGTCATCGACGGCCTTATGCCACCTCTCGAAGTCGAAGACGCTGCCGGGCAGGTGTGCGCGCGCCGCGCGGAAGATTGCAATCTCTTCGTCGCTCGCGTCGGGTGCGATGTCGGCACCGGAGCTGCTGTCGCCATAAGCGACGTTCGCAACCATTTTCAGGTAGTAGTCCTCGGGACGATTCAGATCGACTCCGTCCTTGAAGCCGTTGGGGCCGAATCCCGGCATTCCGATGTACTCGGCGAGCGCCATGAAAACGGACTCCATCGAGATCGGCATCGTCTCGCCGAAGACCGTCACGGTCTCGGGGATCGGCGCGATCGCCGGCTGCCGCACGGGTGAGACCTTATGCACGATCGACGGATGCGTCCTGTGAAACTCCCACCGTTCCAAATGAGTGAGGTCCGGAAAGATGTAGTCCGCATACGCACTGTGCTCGCTGATGACGATGTCCGAGGTCACGAAGAGCGGGATCTTCGTCGGATCGGCCAGGATCGGGATGAGCTCGTTTCCGGCCGGCAGGGAGTACACCGGAGCGCCCATGTAGAGGAAGTACGCCTTGATCGGGTAGGGATAGGCATCGCCCATGGACGGGATGACTTCCTGGTAGACGTCACTCGCCAGCGAATACCACGGACGCTTTGCGGGATACCCGGCAAAGATGGTGCTGTCTTCGTAGGTGGCCCCACCCCGGATGATGTCGGTGCCGAAGGGCGTGAGCTTCTTCGGATGGTCGCCGATCGCGTACGGACGGCCGCTTCCGCCTGTCTCGGCGTAGTTCCCCGCGCCGTAAACCATTCCACCCTGCCAGTCGAGATTGCCGATCAGCGCGTTGAGCGTGTAGGCAGCGAGAGCGTTGTAGTACCCGTTCGTTTGCTGAGAGACGCCTCGGTGAACCTCGATGACGGCACGCTTGCCGTGAGCGGTGAACTCACGGGCCAGGTCAACGATGTCGCTCGCGGACTGGTCGCAGTCGGCTGCCCATTGCTCGATCGTCTTCTCCATGGCGGCTTCCTTGAGGAGCTGTAAGCCGGACTTGACGCGGATCCCCTCAATCGTCGTGTCGACGTAGAGATCGCCCTCCGCCACCTTGGCCGTGTCATCGGACTTGAAGGTGACGGGCTGATTGTTCCTGAGACACACGAACGTGTCCGCATCGCCATCGAGTTTGATGTCTGAAGCGCGCAGAAGTTTTCCGGGCCTGCCGTCCGCGCCGATCTTCACGAGCCACACCCCGTTGGACCAGGTCGGTTCCTTGTCGGCGGTAGCGGCGCCCTTGTTCGCATTCTCGAGATAGCGGCGGTCATACCGCTCGTTCTCGAGAATCCAGCGGATCATCCCCATCGCGAAGGCGGCGTCCGTGCCCGGCACGATCGGGACCCACTTCCACGCCTTGCTCGCAATCTGGCTGAAGCGTGGATCGATGACTGCAACCTTGAGCCTTCCGCTCGTGAGCCCGCGCATGATCTTCGGGTTCTTGAGCGCGGGCCCATAGTTTGCTTCGAGAACGTTTGCGCCCCAGTAAATGATGAACTCCGCGTGACTCGTATCGGCCATCCAGTACGCTTTCTTACCACCGGTGAACTTGCCACCGCTCGGCTGGTCCGACATCGACTTGCCGGCGAAGTAGAGCGAACCCTGGCAGACCGTCGTGTGGCCATGCCCGTTCATCGAGCCGAGAGTGTCGCGCCAGAAGCGCGGGAAGAAGTCAGAGCGCCCGCCTTTCAGCCGTCCCCAGTTGAAGACGAACTGGTTGTTCTTGGGTCCGAAATCAGGGTGATCGGCATCGATGAGCTTATCGAGGTTCTCAGCGTGCTTCGCCTTGAACTCGGCAACCGTCATCTTTCTGCTGCGAATTAGCGCCACGTCGGCTGCCATGGCCTTCGAAACGGCCGGCTCGCGCAGCGCCCAGATCGCCTTCACGCCGTCGACCTGGCGGTCCTCTTCGCCCGGAACGCTGCCGAAGAGCGTTCCGCCGTCCGCGATTTCGCGAATCGCGTCATGGAACGGGATCGTCACCCACTTCCCTTCGCCACGCTTTCCCGCTCGCTTGAGCACCTTTATCAGACGGTAAGGATCATACGTGCTCTGAATGCCCGACTGACCTTTCGGGCAGGTGTAGCCATTGATCTGAGCCGCAGATTCCACGGGCGTATTCCATGGGATGTGCGGATCCATCGTGCGAGGTCCGTAAGGGTTGCCCTCGACTTTCACCGCGACGCCTTCCTGGATGCGGACCTTGATCTCGCATCCCGTGTTGCACTGCAGGCATGTGGTGTAGATGTAGTTATCCGCCTTCGCCTGGTCGAAACGACCCGGAAGCACCGCTGCCTCGGCTGGACTCGAGGTCATGAGCGACGAGGCGACTCCCATGGCGACCGCCGATCCTCCGAGAAAGGCGCTCGACCTCAGGATCTCCCGGCGGCTGACAGGGCGCTTCTTGTTCACCACCGCATGATCGTTCTTGTCTTGAATCGAAGTCATTGCTGTTTCCTCTCCGGAGTGATTAGTGACACGTCGCGCAGGCGTACTGCGGCACGTCGATGAGCTTCTCTTCGATGTAGTGGACACGTGGCTCGATGCCGAGCTCCTCGTGGAGCCGGATCGTGCGGTTTTCGCGAAGCAGCCTGCTGGCGAAGCTACCTGCGTCGCCCAGATCCCCGAACGCCATCGCCGTCGACGGGCAGTTCGATACGCAGGCCGGGAGGATCCCTGCCTCGACACGATCCAGACAGAAGTGGCACTTGCGTGCGACCCCATCAGGCAGACTGCCGTCGGCGCGATTCCACTCGCGGTGGTACTCGACGAAGTCGCGCTTCTCGTAGGCCTGCTCAGCGGGGGTTCCCGTCGTAAAGAACTTCCCTTCGTCGATATGCACTGCGCGATAGGGGCAGGCAGCCGCGGCCTTCTTCGCGTGTCCGCCGGTGAGCTTCGCGTAGTCGAACTCGACGATTCCGTCGGGGCGCTTCGTGATCATGCCGGGGGGCACGGCGCGCTGGCACGGAGGGTCGTCACACTGGACGCAGTTCGACGGCATGAAGACGTTCGTCACCGCGGGATAGTGCCCGGCCGGACCCTCAGCCACGCGTCGATAGCTCCCGTCAGGACCCGTCACGTTCTCGGCGCGGCAGGAGATCACGCATGCGCTACAGCCGGTACACATCCGCGGATCGATCACCATCGCCCAGCGGCGCGCGCTGAGCGGCTTGGTCAGCGCCGCCTGGAGATCGCGCTGTTGCCGGATGATGTCGCTTTCAGGAACCTCCGGCAGGGGAGCGAATGCCGTCGCTGGGGCGGCACTCGCGCTCGAGCGGAACAGCGCTCCCGCGCTCAGCCATCCCACCACCGCGGCCGAGCCACCGGCGAGGGAACCCAGAAACCCTCGCCTCGACTCCGTACTGGGGATGAGATCGCGAAATTTCGAGATCTTCACTGGAACCTCCTGGCCTTTCGAAATGTGCGTAGCGCTGGACCGAATGGAGCGCCTGATCGACATCGAATGGCGGATTCCCTGCCAGAGCGGGTGCAGCCATGGATTGACGCCGGCAGCAGCACTTAAGCCGCTATCGTGTCGAGGTTTAAGCGCAATTTGGCAGGGCGCCGAGGCGGTCGCTCATTAGGTTGGCGCGGGAGATCGGCGTTACGGAAAGGTAGCGGTGTTACGCAGAGGTAACGCCGCTCCGCCCATCAGGTGATGCGCAGTTCCGGGAGTCCCGACGACGAGGTCTCGATCCCGCGGGGGGAGAGCAGGATCTGCCAGACGTTGTTGTATCGGGTGCGAAACGCGGCCGCACACGAGAGCAGATAGTAGCGCCACATGCGGCGGAAGCGCTCGCCGTAGCGGCCGTCGAGCGCGTGCCAGCCGACCTCGACATTGCGCCACCAGGCCATCAGCGTCGGATCGTAATGAGGGCCGATGTTGTGCAGGTCCTCGAGCACGAACAGGCCCTCGACTGCCGTCGTGATCTGCCGGAGCGACGGAATCAGGCTGTTGGGAAAGATGTATTTCTCGATCCACGGGTCTCCTGCCACCACGCTCCGGTTTCCGCCGATCGTGTGGAGCAGGAACCGTCCGTCCTCGCGAAGGCATCGCCGGGCCACCTCGAAGAAGATGCGATAGTTGCGGGGTCCGACGTGCTCGAACATGCCGATCGAGGCGATCGCGTCGAACGGCTCATCGATCTCTCGATAATCCTGCAGCCGAACCTCGACCGGCAGCGTGCGAGCACGCTCACGTGCAAGCTCCGCCTGCTCGCGTGAGACGGTGAGACCCACGACGCTCACCCCGTACCGCTCCGCAGCATGGATGGCGAAGCTTCCCCATCCGCAGCCGATGTCCAGCACCCGCATTCCGGGCTTCAGGCCCAGCTTTCTGCAGACGAGGTCGAGCTTCGCTTCCTGCGCGGCATCGAGTGTGTCGGCTTCGTCCCAGATTCCGCAGGAGTACGTCATCCGCCGGTCGAGCATGAGTGAGTAGAGGTCGTTCCCGAGGTCGTAGTGATGCCGTCCGATGACGAAGGCTCTCGATCGGCGGCCTCGGTTGATGAGCTTCGCGTGAAGAACGCGGACGAGAGTCGACAGGCCGCGCACCTCCGACTGGAGATCCGCTCGCAGGATCCTGGCGAAGAGCTCGTCGAGCCGCTCGCAGTCCCACCAGCCCTCGACGTACGCCTCGCCGAGACCGAGCGAGCCGTGCGCGAGAACCCGTGCAGCGAGACGCGGATCATGGACCGTCACGTCCCACGGTGCGTCTCCTCCGATGGTCACCCCGGCGCGGCGCAGTGTCCGGTCGAGCCAAAGCATGTGTCTCGCCCGGGCCCATCGAAGTGAGGGTCGGTCGCAGCGACCCGGAGTCTGTGCAATCCCGCCTCCAGTCATCGTCGTCCCCCGCACCCGCGCATCCGGTACGGCCAGTCACGTCCGCCGGTTCGGATCCGCGAGCATTGTTGTCGTTGCTTCGCCCATGCCTTGATTCACGTGCTCGTCCATGTGACGGTCGCCCGCCGCTCGGACGGCGCGCGCCAGTTTGACGGCGGCCTGAATCTCTTCCCGCGTCACACCAGCCTCGAGTGCCGTGGCATAGTGATAATCGAAGCACGGTTGACAGTGGCCAGCTACGGCCGCCGCAATCCCCACCAGCTCCGTCGTTCGACGATCGAGGTCCTCAGCCATCACGCGCCTCCTGAAATCTCAGCCGCAGCACCCAGATCCGCCGCCGGGACCGCAGACCGGCCCGCGCTCCGCGCGCCCGGTTCCGATCCCGATCGAGGAGAGAATCCGGGCCAGGTTTTCCGAGCCGCATGTTGCACAGTGCAACCGCAGCCCGGCCGAGTACTCGGCGACCGAGGCCCGGACTTCCATGGGTGCTCCGCAATCCTTGCAGATGTATTCGTAGACCGGCATTTCATTCGTCCTTTTTCTTCACGCCCACAGCACTGGATCGAGGCGGCGCCGCAGTTCATCGCGGACTCCGCGGAAGGCGGCGAGGCGCTCTGCTTCGGTGCCCTCGACGGCCGCAGGGTCCCTGACGCCCAGCACCGCACGCTCGTCAAAGCTCGGGAAAATAGGGCACGGCTCCTTCCACTGATCGCAGACGCCGAACACGTACTCGAAGTGTTCATCGCGAAACGCATCGATCGTCTTTGCAGCCTGCCTGCTGATATCGATGCCGATCTCGCGCATCGCCTCCACCGCGAGCGGGTGCATTTCTCCTGGCGCCGTGCCTGCGCTGAACACGTCGAATCGCTCGCCCGCCATATGGCGAAGCAGCCCCTCGGCCATTTGGCTCCTCCCTGCATTCCGCGAACCGAGGAACAGCACACGCGGGTTCGCCCGCCGTTCGGCCGCCGTCGTTCTGCCCGCGAGGCTCGTGATGGGAGTGGACTCGCTGACGTCGTACCCCGTCTCTGGGCAGCACGCGGGCCCCTCGCGCGCCAACGGGATCGCGTGACTGCGGAGCAGGGGGAGGAGCCCGGGCAGCGGCTCCGGCAGTGAGTCGCACAGCCGGTAGCGGATCCACTTGCCGCGGCGCTCCGTGGTCACGATGCCGGCGCGACGCAGGTACGCCAGGTGCCGCGAGATCTTCGGCTGCGAGTCGTGCAGCGAATCCACGAGATCGCACACGCAGAGATCCTTCTGCGCGAGCATACCGACTAGCTGCAGGCGCGTCTCGTCGGCGAGGGCCGCAAAGACTGTGTGCAGGGCTGGTTCTTCGGCGATGTGCGTCATCATAGTCACCTCACACCGACATCTCGGCTCCGCCTCGAAGCAGTGCCTGGAGCGGCTCCGCGCCGACCGGATCTTCCGCGGACCACGGGATGACCATCACCCGCTCCGCGAGATCCCCCCGTACGCCCGCGATCCGCGAGACCTCGGCCGCAGCGCGCGCGCGGAGGAGGGGGTGCGACGGGTTCGCGGCGGCGAGGCTGCGGTTCAGCACCCACCCGTACGGCTCGATGCCGGCGCGGCGAAGATCTTCCTGAAGCGCGGCCGCTTCCTGAATCGGCGTCGACTCCGGAAGAGCGGCGATCACGATCCGGGTGAGCGTACGGTCCTGCAGCATCATGAGCGGCGTGGTCAGACGCGCCGAGGTTTTCCGAGTCCGCATGATGTCGCGGTGATAGGAGCCGGTCGCGTCGAGCAGAAGGAGCGTATGGCCGGTCGGCGCCGTGTCGAGCACGACGACCCCGCGCCGCGCTTCGCGCAGCGTCCGCGAAAAGGCGTTGAAAACCGCGATCTCCTCCGTGCAGGGGGAGCGGAGGTCTTCCTCGAGAAGTGCCCGCCCGCGCTCGTCCATGTCGGCTCCCGTCGTCGACAGGACGTGCTGCACGTACGCCTCGGTCTCCACGCTCGGGTCGATGCGCGAGATGCGGATCCCGGGGACTTCGTCCGGAAGAGAGTGCTCGAGGTGCGCTGCCGGATCGGTCGTCGTCAGATGGACCGGGACGCCCCGGCGCGCCAGCTCGACCGCGAGCGCGGCGGCGATCGTCGTCTTTCCGACTCCGCCTTTTCCCATCACCATCACGAGGCCGTGACCGGCCGCCTCGAGCTCGTCCACGAGCTCGGTGAGCGAATCGGTCGCGGGGATCTCGAACGAAGGCGGCGCAGACGAGGCGGGGGAGGAGGCGTCGCCGTTCAGGAGGCGGCGCAGCGCGTCGAGGCCGACCGGCTCGAAGGGCTTCAGGCCGACGCGATCCGACGGCAGCGAGCCGAGCTCGCGCGGCGTCGCGGCCATCGCCGCTTCGGAGCGGCGGCGCACGGCGGCCGCGAGAGGATCGTCGCCCGAGGGGGAGTCGAACACGGCGTTGACCACGTAATGCTGCCGGGTCATTCCTGCTTCGCGAAGTTCGGCGCTCGTCCTTCGCGCCTCTTCAATGGAGGACGGTTCCGCGCGTGTCACCAGAACTACGGTCGTCCGGCTCGCGTCGGTCAGCGCCGCTACGGCGCTTGCGTAAACCTCGCGCTGGGTCTGCATGCCGGAGACGGGGCCGACGCAGGAAGTCCCGCTCGTGTTCGCGGCGAGATAGCCATCCCAGGCGGCGGGAAGGTTGAGCAGGCGGAGCGTGTGGCCCGTCGGCGCCGTATCGAAGATGATGTGGTCGAAGCGATCGGCCTCGCCCCCGCCGATGAGCGCCGCGAAACGGTCGAAGGCAGCGATCTCGGTGGTGCAGGCTCCGGCGAGCTGCTCTTCCATCTTCCCGACCGCGTCGTCGGGAAGCACGCCGCGGAACGGGTCGATTACCCGATGGCGATATTCGTCGGCAGCCGCCTCCGGATCGATGTTGATCGCCTCGAGCCCCGGAGCCCCGGCGACCGGTGTCGGCGCGAGGCCGATCGTGGTGCCGAAAACCTGGTCGAGGTTCGATGCCGGATCGGTGCTGACGAGCAGGACGTGCTTCCCGCGGTCCGCCAGGGCAACGGCGGCTGCGGACGAGAGCGAGGTCTTTCCGACCCCTCCCTTCCCGGTGAAGAAGAGATGGCGAGGGGGCGATTCGAGCAGGGTCGTCAGAGCGGTCATCAGCAGCATCCTCCGCCGGGCGCGCAACGCGCGGCCGACTGCAACACGCGGACGAGGACGTCGCCGGCGTCGGGCGTTCCGGCCCATCGCGCGGTGACCAGGCCCGGCGGCGCGATCAGCACCGCGCCGGAGGTCTGCGGATCGAGAGGGATGCCGACCTCGGCCAGCAGCGCCCGCTCGTCGTCGTTCGCTCCGGTCACCTCAATCACCTCGGCTTCGGGGCCGAGGCCCGGATTCATTGCCACTTCGCGGAACGGGGCGAGGAATGCCTCCCGCTCTCCGTTCGGCATGCAGAGAAACACCAGCCGCCCTTCCGCGAGAGCCGCACGGGCGCGCTCGATGACCGAGGGCGTCGAGGGTGCGGTGGACGCCGCCGCGCCGGCGAATGCCATGAGGGCGGCCCGGTCGGGATACGACCCGGTGTGGACGATCTGGCCGTCGACCATGACGGCAGGAAGGACGTCCGCGCCCCGCTCGCGCAGCAGATCGAGGACCGCCGGCGTCGTCGCAAACTGATGCGGACTCTGCGACAGGTTGAACCGTTCCACCTTCGTGTGTTCGCTTCTGACCGCATCGAGGTCGGCGGTGAACTGCGCGAGCACAGGATCGGCTTCGGGACCGCAGACTCCGGTCGAACAGCACATCGGTGGCTCGAATACCTGGATCAATCTCATTGGATCTCCTCTAGCTTTCTTTCGCGAAGGCGGCTTCGGTTGATGGGTCGACGTGGAACCAGTGTCTGGTTCTGATGCACATTTTGCAGACGGACAACATGACCGGGACCTCGACCAGGACGCCGACGACCGTGGCGAGCGCGGCACCGGAGCCGGGGCCGTACAGCGCGATCGCAGTCGCCACGGCCAGCTCGAAGAAGTTCGACGAGCCGATCAGCGCCCCCGGAGCGGCGACTTCGTAGTCCACTTTGAAAAGTTTCATGAGCCCATAGGTCAGCGATGAGTTGAAGTACACCTGAATCAGGATCGGGATCGCGATCAGGATGACGTGGAACCAGCGGGTCGTAATGTTCTCGGCCTGGAAGGCGAAGATCAGGACGAGCGTCGCGAGGAGCGCCAGAACGGTCACGGGCTGGAAGAAAGCCAGGAACCGGGTTGCGAACCATTCCGCTCCCTTCCGCCTCAGCAGGACGGCGCGGCTGATGACCCCGAG
>JBHEPS010000349.1:0-553 GCA_046260175.1 Thermoanaerobaculia bacterium | reverse complement strand
GATTCACCCTGCGTCCGCAATCAAACCTGGGGTGAGGATCGCGACGGCATCTGGGTCGACGGGGGCTGCCGGGCGGAGTTCGCCGTGAGAACACCCTAAGAGGGGCCAGGGACTAGGGGCTAGGGGCTAGGGAAAAGCAAAGGCGCACAAAACCGGGACCGCCTCATTGTTCCTCTCCTAGTCCTCAGCCGCTGTTTCTGTCGTTGTTTTTGTTTCTCCTGGTCCCTAGCCGTCGAGATCGGCGGCGATCCCCTCGACGAGGGCGGCCGTAGAAGGACAGGAGCGCCGGACTCGCATTCGAGAGCCGGAGCATCGGGCGCAATCTCGCGTACGGCGGCTCAGGCCGAATCGCTTCAATCGCCGCGGCTGAATTCTGTTCAACTCACCGGTGAGCATCGAACGGCCGTAGGGAAAGATCGTCTGGCCGAAAGCAGCGATGGTGCTGCCCGCCGCCGACAGGTTGTGGCAGGAGGCGGAAATCGACGCATGCGGTACGCCGTGGTAGACGGATGCGGCCACGAGAAACCCGTGACCCCATGCAGCCGTCCCAAGG
>JBHEPS010000348.1:0-554 GCA_046260175.1 Thermoanaerobaculia bacterium | reverse complement strand
TAACAACAAATTCCGGCTCAATGTCTTTTGCTAAAAATACAGCGATAATCGAATAGTAGAGTAATCAGTAGTATGTTTGATCAAGATACCAGGCCCCAGAAGCAGAAAGCCTTTATCTGGCTTTCTGGCTTCTGGTTTCTGATCTCTGACTTCTGGTACGGTGAGCGCCTGCCTTGCACGCAGGAGGCCATCGGTTCGAACCCGTTCACCTCCACTTGTCAGAAGACAGAAATCAGAGTACTGAATAGTTAGATGCTTCGCATTTGATTATTATGGAAACTGACTTTGACAGTCGGATGAACGTTATTATTCAGTTTTGAGGGATCGTCAGGATTCCACAGGGGTTTACTCTCCCCTGCCCCTTTACCGTACTTCGTGTCGGTGAAGTTTTTTTTGATCCTTACAACTGGAATTGGAAAGCTGAAGGCACAAACTCTAAGTTGACAGGCCGGAACAGTTCGCCGCAGGCGAGAAATTATACTGTCTTCTGTCCTCTGTCTTCTGACTTCTGTTTGGGCCTATAGCTCAGCTGGTTAGAGCGCACGCCTGATAAG
>JBHEPS010000347.1:0-559 GCA_046260175.1 Thermoanaerobaculia bacterium | reverse complement strand
GTACGAGAGGGCGAACGGTCCTCAGCCGCCTCTTCAGATGTGGAACCTCCTCGTCAACGATCCCTTCTTCGCGTGGCTGCGCCCTCTGAGCGGGATGGTCGCCCGTCTCGACGAACTGTTGGCGAGCGAAACCGATCGCGCCCCCTACCGGCAGCTGATAGAGGACCTCGAGCACATGATCGGAAGCGGTGATCCCGCGCACGAGTTCGCGGGGAGCTACGCTCTCTATCTGCAGACCCCCGAGATCATCTCGGCTCACGGCCTGGTCCGAAGCGCGGTCGCCGAGCTCGAGCCGATGGTGAAGGAAAACTAGGTTGTGGCCGCGGTTTGGTCTTATCAACCGCGGCTGGTGAAGTCGGAGAGATGCGTCTTCGTGGCGCGATCCGGCCACGGCTGATGAAGCCAAGCCGTGGCCACGCAGCCCGCCAATTTTGCATCTCGCGGGAGGTATGGCCATACTTCCCCCTTCCGGGCGCCGTCCGGAGACGAACCCAGCAAGAGGAGATGCGCGCCGAAATGAGCAGAACTCCGAACCAGCTTTTCCCGCCTCCATCAGTCT
>JBHEPS010000346.1:0-590 GCA_046260175.1 Thermoanaerobaculia bacterium | reverse complement strand
GCCCCGCCCGAAGCCGAGCTCCCGCGCCCCACGCGTAGACCCGTCGGAGCCCCGCAATCGTCCCCTCTGCGCGTTCTTCCCGGCAGGATGCGCACCGCGGAGCGGTGCCAGACGGTAGCCGGCAGTCGAGCGAAGCGAAGACTGCCGGTTTGCGGCCGCCCCCCGCATGGATCCTCGCGCGCGCAGCGCGCGATGCACTTCGGAAATCCTGATGAACTACCGCGCGTAGTCGCCGTTGACCCGCCATCCGAACATCGGAGATGTGACCCTATTGCTCGGTGTTCCATCAACGTCACATTGGACGGGTACGCGCGTTATCATTTCCCGTGCAGGCTCCGCGGCTAAAGCGCGAAGCCGTCAGGCGGCCATTTCCATGGCAAGGTATTGGTGGCAGTGCATCTCTTGCGGCGATCGCCCGGCCTGGCTCGCTGTCTGCGAGTCCAGGAGCGTTGCCGCGTTCATCTGGGATGAGTTGGCGCCCAGCGGCTGGGATCAGAGTCTGTTGCGCCGCACGTGCAAATGCAGGCGCCGCTCGCTGTACATCACTTATCGACTCCAACGCGGCGATCCTGAGAGGGTCAGTGTCAAAC
>JBHEPS010000345.1:0-594 GCA_046260175.1 Thermoanaerobaculia bacterium | reverse complement strand
GACGATGCTGCTCGAAGGAAACGTGATCCCTTCGGGGGGAGAGAACGCGCTGACCGGGAGATTTGAGATCGACCCCGTTTCTCTGGATGAAGGGCTGCACGATCTGGTGTTGAATCTTCCCGAGGTCCGGCCCCGCGAGGGGGTGGGCCCATTCGAGCGCCACGCCTTTCACGCCGACATCACCGGCAGCGCAAAGACGCCGGAGGAGATGATCGAGGATTTCCGGGTTCACTACCGCGAGATCCTTCCGATCGACTTCGGCGTCGAGAACGAGCCCGACCAGGCGCTGAAAGAGGGAGCTGCGGTGACGGCAGACATCCCCGTTCGCGGCCGGATTCAGATCCGCGTCGAGGAGGTCAGCGCGCGGCGGATCACGTTCGCGACGCTCGCGGGGCATCCTCTTGCGGGAGTCGTCCGTTTCTCGGCGAGACCGGCCGGGGAGGGGATCCGGTTCGAGATCGAGACGCTCACCCGGGCCGGCAGCTGGATCGACTTCATCGGAATGAAGCTCGGAGGGGAAGTCGCTCAGGAGATGAACTGGAGTGAAGCCGTGAGTCGCATGGTCGAACGCAGCGGCGGGGAAGCCGCGGGCGG
>JBHEPS010000344.1:0-596 GCA_046260175.1 Thermoanaerobaculia bacterium | reverse complement strand
CGAGAGCCACCGTGAAGAGGACCATGGCCGCGAGCAGCGCCCATTCTCCGAAGGGCGCCACGGTGCTTGCGAGCCACCCTCCGATCAGGTCGGCCGCGCCGCTGCGGGTGAGCGCGAGGCCGATCGGCAGCATCGCGCCGATCATCACCACCGCGCGCCAGTCAATGCCGCGGTACCCTTCCTCCATCGTCAGGCATTTCGTCAGCACGAGCGCCGCCGCGCCGGTCAGGAGCGCGATCGAGATCGGAACGAAACCGCTGATGCCGAGGGCGAGCGAAGCGGCGATGATCGCGACGGCCAGGCCGACCTTCTGCTGGCGGACCGGGGGGCGATGCTCCTGGGTGAGGACGATGAAGTCCGGATCGCCGTGCAGCAGTTCGACATCCTTGCGCACACCCTGGACGAGAAGAGCGTCGCCGAAGCGCAGCTGGAAATCGGCGAGGCCCTCGGTCACCGGCTTCCCGTTCCTCCACAGCGCGACCACGGTCAGGTGATACCGCTCGCGGAACCCCACCTCGCGCAGCGTCATGTCGGCAAGCTTCGAGCGGGGGCTGAGGACGAGCTCGACCAGCCCGAGACTCTCCCAGGGAACACTC
>JBHEPS010000343.1:0-596 GCA_046260175.1 Thermoanaerobaculia bacterium | reverse complement strand
GGTGGATTGTATGACACCGCGAAAATGGTGGGGGGACGATAGGACGAATAGGATCTATCGGACGAATAGGACGGTGGTGGCGTGGACTGGTGGGTGGGGGGTCCTATACGTCCTATTCGTCCTATTGGTCCTATTGGTCCTATTCACTCCCACTCTCTCCCAGGGCCTTCTGGATTCTTGCCACGAGCACGCTCTTCTGGAGGGGCTTGCGGACGAAGTCGGCGGCTCCGAGACGGTTGCCGAGGTGGAGCAGCGCCTGAGCGCCATCCTCGGCGATGACGATCTCGTACTTCTTGTCGTCGAGCATCGAGATGACGAGCTGGCGGTTGAGGAGGTTGTCCTCGACCAGGAGGATGCGGGTCCGCTCGGCTCCCCCCTTCTTCGCACCGCCGGTGACGGCGCGAATCTCGTCGAACAGCCTGCGCGTTTCGTCTTCCGGCTCGACCTGGAGCTGGCGGCGGAGGGCGTCGGCGGAGGCGTGGTACTGCTTGAGCGCGGCCTCGCGCCTCCCCTGCTGCACGTAAAGGCGCATGAGCGCGCGGTGCGTCGACTCGCGCAGCGGGTCGAGTGAGAGAATGCGGAGCGCGGTCTGGACG
>JBHEPS010000342.1:0-599 GCA_046260175.1 Thermoanaerobaculia bacterium | reverse complement strand
GACGACTCACGCGATCGTGAATAGGACGAATAGGACCTATAGGACGGAGCGGTGGAGCGGTCAGCGCCAGTTGGGCGGGAAATCACCCCCAGGTCTTAGTAGAGGTCCCTGAGGTCTTCGTCCTATCCTCCTATTCGTCCTATTCGTCCTATTCGTCCTGGATCAATCCTCCGCCACCGTCGCTACCTCCCCTTCCACACCGGTGAACGTTTCTCGATGAACGCGACCAGCCCTTCGGTCGCATCATCGGTTCGCATGAGCTCTTCGAGATAGAGCTCGACTTCCGCGAGGCGCGCCTCGAAGTCGCCAGCGGAGGCGAGCCGGAAGGCCTTCTTCGCCAGCCGCAGCGAAGAACTGCTGTGGCGTAGCAGCCGGGCGAGCCACCGCTCCGACTTCCCGTCCAATTCATCCTCGGCGAACACGGCGTTGACCATTCCGAGCCGCGCCGCTTCCGTGGCCTGAATCGGATCTCCCGTAAGAACCATTTCGAGTCCCTTGCGAGGTGAGGTCAGCCGGCCGAGCTGCCAGACCGCCACCGGCGGGAAAACGCCGAGAGCGATCTCCGGCTGACCGAAACTCGCGCGATCCGACGCGAGGAC
>JBHEPS010000341.1:0-602 GCA_046260175.1 Thermoanaerobaculia bacterium | reverse complement strand
GGCGGAGAGCACCCGCTCGAGCAGCGGCCCTTCTCTCTGCAGCCGCGCCGGCCACGCGATCAGATGGCGATAGCGCGTGTGGGAGTAGGAATCACGGGAATCCGACATGAGAGGCATTCTAGAAAAGCCAGAAGCCAGAAGCCAGAAGCCAGAAGAAAAGGCGAAGCCAGAAGCCAGAAGCCAGAAGCCAGAAGAAAAGGCGAAGGCAGAAGTCGAAAGCCAGAAGCCAGAAGAAAGAGCCCCCACACGGTCATTCGAGGATCCCGGTCTGAAAACACAGCAGAAGTGTGTTTCTGAGTCACCGCCTGAGGTTGCCTTTTCTTCTGCCTTCTGGCTTCTGGCTTTCGCTACACTCCCGAACGTGAACGAGCCGCCTCCGCCGCCCCCGCCTCCTCGGCCCGAATTTCTCCCGGCGGTGGCGGCCGGGCTGACCGTGGTGCTCGCGTTCGTTTTCCTCTCGGACTATGTCGTGCTCCGGCTCCTGGCGGGGCGGCTTCTGGTTCCGCTCGTCATCGCCGCCGCCACGGTGTTCGCGGCCTTTGGCGTCGGGCGGGTCGCTACGCGGTTCGTGGCCGGGCGGTTCTTCCCCGCGGCGCCTCTCC
>JBHEPS010000340.1:0-619 GCA_046260175.1 Thermoanaerobaculia bacterium | reverse complement strand
TCCAGGAGACGATGAGCGGGATCAGCGTGACGATCGGCCGCAGCGGGGCGAGCGCGAGGTAGGCGCCGAGGAGTGCTGCGATGCAGCCGGAAGCACCGATCGATGGGATCGACGAGGTGGGGAAGACGACTGCGTGCAGAAGGCTGCCGGTCACACCGCCCGCGATGTAAAGAATGAGGAATGCCCGGGCCCCGATCATCCGCTCGACACCCGAACCGAACACCCAGAGGTAGACGAGATTGCCGGCGAGATGGACGAATCCGCCGTGCAGCAGCTGCGAGGTGAACAGGGTGAAGATCGAGGCGATCAGCGAGTAGCCGAACAGCTCGGGATGAAGCAGCCGCGCGGGCATGAACCCGAAGGTCATGATGAGCGCCTCGCCGAACCGCGGCAGGAGGAGCTGCATCGTGAAGACGCCGAGCAGAACGAGCAGCAGCGCCCGGGTGACGACCGGGTCGCGGGTGGAGTCGCTCTGGACGCGGAGAGGAATCATGGTGGCGGCCGGCGACGATCATGCCATGGAAGGGACGAGGGGTGAGGGGCGAGGGGTGAGGAAAAGCCAGAAGCCAGAAGCCAGAAGGCAGAAGAAAAGGCGAAGCCAGAAGTTGAAAGCCAGAAG
>JBHEPS010000034.1:0-21077 GCA_046260175.1 Thermoanaerobaculia bacterium | reverse complement strand
TCTGGAGCGCGTCCTCGCGGCCTCGCCGGAGCGGGTTCCCGCGATCGAGGGGATGGCCACCGTTCGGGAGCGACAGGGGCGACTGGAGGAGGCGCTCGGACTGTGGCAGAGGGTTGCCCGCCTCAAGGAGCTCACTCCTGGCGAGTGGATCCGGCTCGGAGAAGTCGCCATGGGTGCAGGGCGCACCGACGAGGCGATCGCGGCGCTCGAGCGGGCGCGTGGCCTCCAGGGAGCGGACTTCCGTCACGACCTCGAGCTCGGCGTCCTCTACCTGGCGGCGAGGAGACCGACGGAAGCGCGTGAAGCCCTGGACCGCGTTCCCCGCGGCCATCCCGGACGGCCGATGGCGTTGTTCAAGCGCGCGCAGGTGAGCGTCCTGCTCGGTGAGCCCGACCGCGCGGAGCGCATCCGCCGGGCGCGGGAAGCCGCGGATGCGACGACCGCACCATTGATTGCGCGAGAGCGGCTGTTCATCGAGTAGTACCAGGAAGCCAGAAGCCAGAAGCCAGAAGCCAGAAGAAAAGGCGAAGGCAGAAGACGAAAGCCAGAAGCCAGAAGAAAAGGCAAGAAGCAAAAGCTGAAGAGGGAACAGACTCAGAATCAGGAGGCCATTAACGTCTGTGGACAGAGGCACAAATCGGCCCTCCGCTTGGCGGGCCCCGGTTCTGCTTTTGATCTTTCTTCCTGCTTCTGGCTTTCGCCTTCTGCCTTCGCCTTTTCTTCTGACTTCTGCCTTCTGACTTCTGGCTTTAAAGGGAACGGCCCGGGGTTGCCCCCGGGCCGTTCGTGTTCTCCGGTTGGATCCGGATCAGAACTGGAATCGCACCGCGAGCTGGAAGCGCTGCGGAGCGTAGAACGAGCGATCGACCCCGAAGAGCGAGCTGTTGAGGCTTGGCTGCGGGTTGTATCCGGTCTGATTGTCGGTGACGTTGAAGACGTCGGCGATGAGCTGCAGGTTGTAGCCGGCGATCGGGAAGTTCTGCGTGTAGTTCAGGTCGACCTGATAGTGATCGTCGGTGTTCCGGGAACCGGCAGGTTCCGCGTAGCGGTTCGTGTCGCTGGTGCTGCTGGTCAGGTGGCTGTACGGCTGATGGGCCCAGGCTTCCCATGCATGGCCCGACTGGAAGACGCCGAAGGCGCCTACCGAGGCGTTCCAGGGAAGGCCGTAGTAGCCGTATAGCTTCAGAAGGTGGCGGCGATCGGCGCGGAGATTCCCGTACTTGTTGTCCCAAATCTGGCGGCCGGCAGCATCACCGATGAACGAGGATCCAACGAAGATCGACAGATCATTGTTCGAGGTCGTGTTGTCCTGGTCGAAGTTGCCGTAGTAGTGGCTCCACGTGTAGGTGCCGCGGAGGAATGCGTTCGAGACAGGCCGCCAGTCGGACTCGACGGTGGCTTCGTAGTACTTGGTGAACGCATCATCGAGAGTGGCGATGACGTAGGTGGAGCCGCTGTAGGGGCCACTGCCGCAGACTGCCGGATTCGATGCGCAAATCTGCGCCCGCAGGTCGTTGAGGTTGCCGATGTACGGCTCGCGGGGAATTCCGGCAGGCGGCTCATACGCGACCCGTGCGGTGTTGTTGGTGTCTTCCCAGAAATTGGTCGAGTAACGATAGCGACCGTAGACGCGAGCCGACAGCTCGTTGTTGATCTGCCGCGCGGTACCGATCAGGAACTCGTCGGTATAGCGGGGATCCATGTCCTCGACGAAGAGCTTGCCCGAGGAGCCGCCGACGGCCTCGGTACCGATCAGCTCACCGTTGGCGTTGAAATACGTCCGGTAGAGCTGGCCGAGGACCGCGCGATCCCAGGAAGCAGCGCGCGGAAGGGAGTTGACGGCCGGGTTGTACTTGGCGTAGCTGGCGTAAACCGTGTCCATGCCGTTGTAGGCCCAGGTGGCGCCGAGGCGGGGCTGGATCTGGTCGCCCCAGGGAACTTCGTACATCTCGTATTTCGAGCCGGGCTCGAGCACGTACCCCGACGCCGTCGAGGAATCGTTTCTCAGACCCTGTCCGAAAAGCTTGTCATTGCTGACGACGAGGCCGACGTTGAACGACCAGTCGTTCCACTGAATGGTGTCGTTGATCTCGAAGTTCTGCGACTCGAACTCCGATTTCAGGACGCCCGCACCCACGCCGCTCGAGCGGAGGAAGTTGGCCTGGAAGAAGATCGGCTGTCCGGCGCACTCGGTACCGGCGGGGCAGTTGGCCGTGCCTCCGGGGACGGTGATGGATCCCCATCCGTTCGAGAGCCTGGTCAGCTCTTCGGCGTCGGTGTACTGCTGAAATCCGAAGTGGAGATCGTGAGTGATATCGGTTCCGAGAGAGATGTCGTATCCGATCTGGTAGCTCTCGCGAAAGAAGTCGATGTCATCGCGAGCGGTCGAATCGCCGCCGACCAGGCCGCCACCCGTGCGGACGCCGTCGCGAATGAAACCGTAGCGGTCGAGGAAGGGCTGGATGAACGTGTTGAACGTGTCGTTCCCGGGGCGAACGGAGGGAACGCTGAAGGCGCCGAGCTGATCGAGATTGTCGAGATCGAGGCTCGTGCCGAGGTTGAGAGATGGGGTGGCGCTCAGCTGTGTGTTTGCGACTGCCGACGTGCGGTTCTCGTAGTCGTTCACCTTGAAGCTGGCGTAGCTCCGATTGTCAATGACCCAGGAGCCTTCGAGGATCGCGATCGTCTGTCCCGACTCCTCATTGGTTCCCGCTGAGACGGTCTCGAAGCCGCCGATGCTGGCGTTTTCGCCGGTCCGCTCGGAGTCGCGGTAGCTGCCGTGGAAGAGCAGGTTTCCGGTCGGGGTGAAAGTGAGCTTCCCGAAGTACTCGTCACGGGTGCTCTCGTAGTTCGGAACGACGCCGTAGGCGTTCGAGGCGTTGTCGCGATCGACCGTCGGGCGGTAGTACGAACCATAGAAGAAGAGCCGGTCACGGACGAGCGGACCGCCGATGCCCAAAGTGGCCCACGCCCGATCCTGGTCGTAAACGGAAGTGACGTTGAAATCCTGATCGGCGGTCATGTCGGAGCTCTGGATCTGGTACTGGAGAGATCCGGACCACTCGTTCGTTCCCGACTTGCTGACGGAATCGACCGTGAATCCTGCCGCGCGGTTGAAATCGACCGCCTTGGCGCCTCCCTTGAGCACCGACACCTGGTCAATGTCGTGCGAGGAAGGCTCGGCCGAGAGCGTTCCGTAAAGAGGCAGCGTGACGTTCACACCGTCGAACTGATACACGTTGTCCTGGCCGCTGCCGCCCGCGCTCGGTCCACGGATCGTGTCTTCCGTGTACTGCACCGCGGGAGCGAGCTTGAGCAGGTCACGATATTCCTGGCCCGTCGGAACCAGCTGGATGACTTCCTCGTCGACCGCGCTCGTGATCGCGGTCGAGGTCGGGTCGATCAGCGACGACGAGGCCGTCACCGTGATCGTCTCGGCCAGTGCTTCGAGCGCCATGCGAACATTCACCGTCGCGTCCTGCCCGAGATTGACCTGCACGGTGCGCGTCTGCGCCTGCATCCCGGAGAGGCTGAACGTGACCGTGTAGCTTCCCGGCGGAAGAGCCGGCAACCGGAAGTCGCCGTTCGACTGCGTCGCCGAAACGCGCGCCTGAGGCAGCACGTTCGAACGCGCTTCGATCGTCACCCCCGGCAACGGATCACCGTCACCCGTGGTGACTTTGCCGCTGATGCCACCGGTCGACTGCGCCATGAGCGCAAAACTGCAGATGGCGAATAATGCAATGAAGAAAACAGTGCGAATTGCACGCGGATTACCCATGCGACCTCCTAGGTTGTGCGGAAAAGCTGAACTTAGGGGGCTATGTTAATCAACGCGCGCTGCTTTGCGAACCCCTTTTTTGCAGAATCTGCACAACGTTCGGGAATTCGTTCAGCCCAGCGGCCACTCCAGATCGCCCAGAAATCGTTCATCCTCGCGCCACAGCTCCCGCACGGCCACGTGCAGATCGAGCCAGATCCGCGCTCCCAGCACGGCCTCCAGCTCCTTGCGGGCCTCCTCGCCGATCGTCCGAATCATCGATCCGCCCTTGCCGATGACGATTTTTTTCTGCGTGTCGCGTTCGACGACGATCGTTGCATAAATCTTCAGAAAATTGCGCGATTCGTCCTCTTCCCACCGGTCCACCGCCACGGCCGTGGTGTAGGGAAGCTCCTGGCGGGTGTGGTGAAGAAGCTTCTCCCGCACGATCTCGGCGGCGAAAAAGCGCTCCGGCTGCGTCGTATAGTCCTCGGCGGGATAACGGGCGGGTCCCGCCGGCAGCAGCTCGAACAGCAGGTCGACCAGCCTCTCCACCCCATCCCCTGTTTCGGCCGAAATGGGAATCAACTCCCGGAAGAGCCCGAGGTCGTTGTATTTCGCCAGTTTCGGCAGGAGGTGATGCTTCTTGATCCGGTCGATCTTGTTCAGCAGCAGCAGGCGCGGCGTCTCCGTTCCCCCGAGCATGTCGACCACGAACTGATCGCCATGTCCGAAGTCCTCCGTCGCGTCGACGATGGCGCTGATCACGTCGGCCTCGGCGAATGCCGACCGCACGTGGTCCATCATCCGCACGTTCATCCGATGCAGCGGCTTGTGGATCCCCGGCGTGTCCAGAAATACGATCTGGCCACGGGATTCGTTCAGAATGCCGACGATGCGATTCCGCGTCGTCTGGGGCTTGTCGGAGACGATCGAGACTTTCTGGCCGAGCAGTCGGTTCAGCAGCGTCGACTTTCCCGCGTTCGGCCTTCCCACCAGAGCCACGATTCCGAACTTCGGCTCCTTCGCATCTTCAGTGATGTGAGCTTCGGGCTCGATCCTGGCGTCCATTGCGCGCGTGCTCCTCTTCCCGCTCCGCGGGTCCCCACTCCGGGTCCCGCGCCACCTTCACTCTGTAGATCCGCTTCCGGTCCGCGCGCTCGACCTCGAACAGCAGACCCGCGGTGCGCAGGATCTCCCCTCCCCGCGGCACCCGTCCCATGCGGGTGAAGATCAACCCGCCGACGGTCTCGTACCCGTCACCCGTCGCATCGATCCCGAAGAGGTCCTCGAGCTTCTCCACCCGAAGCAAACCGTTGACGAGATAGACCTCATCGTCGATCTGCACCATCGAGACTTCTTCGTCTTCCTCGTGCTCGTCAGCGATCTCGCCGACGATCTCCTCGATGAGATCCTCGATGGTGATCAGTCCCGCCGTTCCGCCGAACTCGTCGTGGACGATCGCGATCTGCTGATGCTCGAGCTGAAATTCGCGGAGAAGCTCGGCCACGCGCTTGGACTCGGGGATGAAGAGAGCCGGAAACACGAGGTCACGAATCGACTTCTTTTCGCCGCGGAGAAATGCCTCGAAGACATCCTTGACGTGAATGATTCCCAGGATCTGGTCGATGTTCTGCTCGTAGATCGGAATCCGCGAGTACTTCGACTCGGAAAAGAGATTCGCCAGAGCGTCGATCGGCTGCGAGGCTTCGAAGGCGAGAATGTCCACCCGGGGCGTCATCACCTCACGCGCGAGCCGGTCGCCGAAATCGACGATCAGCTGCACCAGACGTCCCTCTCCCTCTTCGAAAATCCCCTCTTCCTCTCCCACGTCGATGTAAGCCTGCACTTCCTCCTCGGTCGCTTCCTCTTCGTCCTCCCCCTCTTCACGGCGTTCGGCGATGTGGGAGTAGAGCTTGGCGAGGGGCGCCAGGACCGGCCAGAGGATGTAGTACGTCGCGTGCCCCAGCGGAAGAATCCCGCGGAGAATCTTTTCCGCCAGCTGGTCGGGGATGAACGCGAGGACGAATTTCCACAGGACGACGATCGCCCCCCAGAGCAGCATCGCCCGGCCGGTCGCGTACAGTCCACCGTTCTGCCAGAGTGCCGCCGCCGTGCATCCCATGGCGGCAACCAGCCCAAGCTGAAGTACCGCCCCGCTGATCAGGGAGAACTCGACCGAGTCGTAGCGGAACCAGCGGCCTTCGAACCCTCCCTCGGACGCCTCTCGCCAGCTTCGGAGCCTGACGGGGCCGAGCTGGAAGACGAAATGCCGCGCCGCGTCGAAGATCAGATAGAAGATCCCGCAGCCGAGGGCGAGCAGGAGCCATTGTCCGGAGGAGACCGTACTACCCATGGCTGTCGCGGGCTGCGCGCCGCATATGCTCGGACCGATCGGTTCCGGATTCCATTGTCATCGTCATGAACGTTCTCTCTCGCGCCGCCGGGACCGCCCTGCTGCGCGCCGTGAGTATACCGAAGCGGCGTCATCGCCGGTCCGAAGGCGTCCAAGGGATGAACCGGGCCGCCTCTCTGGTTGACATGACGTAATGCGGCTCGCATTCCTGATTCTCCTCGCGGCACTCCTTCCGAAAGCCCCGGAGCAGATCCTTCTCCGCTCCGGCCAGGCGATCCCCGTTCGTGGAGAAGTGCGTGAAGATGGAAACCGCCTCGTCTTCGCCACTCCCTCTGGCAGGCTCTATTCGATTCCGATCGAGGAGGTCGATCTGGAGGCGATGAGGCGTGCTGCCGGCCCTGAATCGCCGTCCGCCGGGGAGGAGAGCGCGGATGCGCCCCCACCGACTCGAAAGGACCTTCCGCGCGAGATTCAGGTCTCGGACGAGGAAAAGAAGCGGCTGCTCGACGAGCTTTCGCGAAATCGCCGCGGCCAGCCTGCTCCGGTCCAGAAGTCTCTGACCCCCGAGGGGCTGGAGGAAGAGCTGGACCGCTCCGCCCGGAAACGTGCTGCGGATGAGACCCAGGCGGAGCTGTGGCGAGAGAGAGCCCGGGTGCGCCGGGAGACGCTCGCCAGGGCCCGGGAGCAATTCGCCTCTCTTCAGGCGAGCGAACGCCGCCTCCAGGACGAGATTCTCACCCTCTCGTCCATGGGCTACAGCGGCGATCAGATGGTTGGCCAGATCATGCAACTGGAAAACACGCGGAGCCAGATGGATCGCACCCGAGAGGCGATCAGCTCCGCCGAGCGCGCATGGGCGGACCTGCAGGAGGAAGCCCGTCGCGCGGGCGCCCTCCCGGGATGGCTTCGCTGAGTAGCTCCAGCTAGCGCAGTGTTCCGAAACTCTCGGCCTTGATGCCGCTCCGCGGCACGCCGGCAGCCTCGAGAACCGCGAACGCGCGCTGGAGGAACGGGTCGTACCCCGCCACCATTACCGTGGCGTCCCGCAGCGATTCCTTGACCTCGGGGACCATGTCCTCGACGGCACCCTGCATGTATCGGATCGCTCCGGAGGCGCCGAGGCCGCGGAAGTCGGCTTCGTAAATGACCTCTCCGGCGGAGGAATCGTAGAGGACGGTGATCCGTCTCGGGTCTCCGGCAGCTCTCATGTGGAGGACGAGACTGCGGATCGGCGCGATTCCGACGTCACCGCCGACGAAGACGACCTCCCGCCGGTCGTCGCGGGGAAGAACGAAATTCCCCTCCGGACCCTCGACGTCGATCTTGTCGCCGACGTGAAGCTCGCGGAGCGCCGACGAGCCGGCTCCCGAGCCGAGTCGCACGGCGAGTTGCACGGCGCCCGGGCGCTGAGGCGCGGAGGCGATGCAGTAGGCCCGACTCGCCCCGTCCTCGTAATGGACGGAGACGTACTGTCCGGGCTCGAAGGAGAAGGGCTTTTCGAAGGCGATCGTGACCTGAACCACTCCGGAGACGAGCGGTTCGGTCGCGGTGACGACGGCTTTATTCATGGCGCTCATGTGGGGAATCGTAGTCGAACCGGGCGTGCCGATCCAGATTGAAGATCACAGACTCGAAAATCGGACCGTGGTTTGGGAGGAAGAAACGGGTCATCCTTCGCCGGCGCTCAGAGGTCGCGCGTTCTTCGTCGAGCGCGCGGCGCCGACTCAGAGGCTTTCACAGGCTCTCAGGATGACGGCTGCGCCGTCACTCCCAGCCGCCGGTCTTCAGGATGCGGGCGATCTTCTTCATCATCCGCTCTTTCCGGAGGCCGCGGAGGTAGTCGATGTAGAGCTTACCGTCCAGATGGTCGATCTCATGGTTGAGAGCCCGCGCCATGAGCCCTTCGCCGGTCATCTCTTTCCAGGTTCCCTCTCGGTCCTGGTAGCGCACCGTCGTGATCTCGGGCCGAGTCACCACCTCCACGAAGTCGGGAATCGAAAGGCACCCCTCGTCCTCGATGATCTGCCCTTTCTTCTCGATAAATTCGGGGTTGATGAAAACGTGGAGGTTGCCGGGCTCCTCGCCGACTGTGAGGTCGACGATCATGAGGCGCTTGGAGACTCCGACCTGATTGGCGGCCAGTCCCACGCCCGGCGCCGCGTACATGGTCTCGACCATGTCGTCGATGAGGTCGAGGATTTCACGGTCGATCGTTTCGACCCTACTGGTGGGAGTCCTCAGCACCGGGTCTCCGTACTTCACGATCGGCAGGACAGCCATCAACGATCTCCCTTCTTCATCTGTTCGATCATGGCTTCGACCGTCCGGCTGGCGCGGCGCTCGTAGAACTCTTCGAGAACAGTCCGCACGTGCGGGAACTGGTTGACGAGCTCATCCAGGCGCTCCTTGTCGAGTCGGAGCAGCTCGCTGGGGCGCGCCGCCGTGATCGTGGCCGTGCGAGGTCTGCCGGTCAGCACGCTCACCTCGCCGAAGAACTCCCCTTCTCCGAGAGTGGCGAGGAGGATGCTCTCCCCCTTCGGTCCCTTCGTGTACACCTTCACCTCGCCGCTGGCGACCACGTAGAGGGAGGAGCCCTTCTCGCCCTCGGTGATGACGATGTCCCCTTCCGCGTACTCGCAGTGCACGATCTCCGTGGCGACGGCCTGGCGCTCCTCGGCGGAAAGGCGCTCGAACAGGGGGCTGTCGGGCATTTGTGGGGGCGGGGCGGGAGGCTCCGGAGGCTTGCTGCTCGCCAGGAGCTTCTCGGCCTTTTTCCGCACGGAGATCGACTGCACGATCAGTTCGTTGTCGTCGTAGAAAGCGGCGGTGCGTTCGTACTGGTCGAGGGCGTCTTCGACGCGTCCGGCTCCTGCCAGAGCGTCGGCGAGCTGGAGCCGGATACGAGGATTGGCCGGGTACTTTGCCAGATCCGACTCGAGGAGCGGAATCGCGCGGTCGAATTCACGACGCGCCAGAAGGTTTGCGGCGTTCTCTTCAGCCATTTTCCGGGGTGAGCGAGCTCGCTCAGTACTTCAATCGCTCGAGCTCGTGGCGAGCATTCGCAGCCGGAGTCGAGTACGGGTAGCGTGAGGTGAGATCCTGGAGCATCCGCCGCGCCATGTCGAGATCTCCCAACCTTGCGTAAGCCAGCCCCGCCTTCAGCATCGAATCGGGAGCTTTGTTCTGCTGAGAGTATTCGTCCATGATTCGCCGGTAAATGACGATCGCTTCGCCGTAGCGCCCCTGGGCGTAGTGCGTCTCCGCGATCCAGTAAAGCGCGTTGTCCGCGAGGTCACCCGATGGGTCGCTTTCGAAAATCCGCTGAAAAGCCGTCCGTGCGTCGTCGAGACGGCCGCCGCCGAACAGTGTGATCGCCTGCCGGTACTCGTCGCCGAGCGCCGCGGTCATCGTCTGCGCGGGCGCGGTCGTCGCTTGCCGGGGCGCTGTGGTGCGCGGCGGCTGGGCGGTAACGGGCGCCGGAGTTCGCGCGGGTGGCTTAGCTGACGCTGGCGCCGGACGGACGGCGTCGGCCTCCAGACTCTGGATGCGCGCGTTCATGACCTCGAGGCGGTCGAGCAGCTCATTCAGCAGAATCTGCATTTCGGCCACCCGAGGATCCGGCGGAGTCACGGCAGCCGCCTGCACGGGCATCGGTTGAGGTTCCGGCGTTCCTCCACATGCGGCGAGGATCGCGACGAGCAGCAGGCCGACGAACAATCTCACGCGTCGAGGCTCCTCAGCCGTTCCTTCGCGTCACTGGCCCATCCGCTGTCGGGGAACTCAGCGATCACGCGCTCGTAGTAAAGCCGCGCCTCCCCGAGCCGTCCGAGTCCCTCGAGAGCCCTTCCGAGATCGAAGAAGACCTTCGGGCGCTGCTCGTAAGCGGGATATGTCTCGACGAGATAGTTCAGACGGCCGAGCGCCGCCCGCGGGTTGCCCCGCCTCAGATAGAACTCCGCGACGGCGTGATCCGCGCGCGCCAGACGTCCCTGCGCTTCCCGCATCTTAGCTTCAGCTTCCGGACGGAGGGGGCTGTCGGGATAGGCCGCGAGCATCTCCTCGAGCTTCATGATCGCCTCGCGGGTTTTCGTCTGGTCCCGTTCGGGCCCTTCCATCTGCTTGAACGCCACCATCGCGATCTGCAACATCGCGTAGTCGGCGCTCTCACTCGCCGGATACCGGTTCACGAAGTCGCGATACTTGTACTGGGCCTCGATCAGATTGATCGGACCTCCCTGCTGAAAATAGGTGTCGGCCACGCGGAGGAGTCCCCGCCGGCCCAGCGGATCGTTCGGGTAGTACTCGTAAACATGCGCGTAGAACTTGCGCGCCCGGGTCCATTTCTTCTGCGCGTAGAACTCCTCGGCGCGCTCGAAGATCTGCTCTTTCGTCAGGTTGGCGAGCTCCGGATCAAGCTCCGGCTGCAGAGCGGACCGCGACGTCGAGCATCCGGTGATCATAATCAGCATGGCCAGCGCGAACGCCGCTGCGATGAATCGAAACTTCAAGGTCTTCCCCCTCATACGGATCTGGTTAGTGCCGCCCGGCGGATCTCTTCGATGGCTCCCGCGGGATCGGGACGGCCGAAGACTGCGGAGCCGGCCACCAGGATCGAGGCGCCAGCTCTCACGACCTCCCCGGCGGTTCCCGGATCGATGCCGCCATCCACCTCGATGGCCACCCTTGCGCCCCGCTCCAGGATCATCTCACGGAGCCTCGCGATCTTGTGAACGACGCCGGGGATGAATTTCTGCCCGCCGAAGCCCGGATTCACCGTCATCACCAGCACGTAGTCACAATCATCGAGCGCCGCACTGAGAGATTCCGCCGGGGTCGCCGGATTGATCGCGATCCCCGCCCGGGCTCCCCCGCTCCGGATCTGATCGAGCGTCCGATTCAGATGGGGATCCGCCTCGACGTGGACCGAGATCATGTTCGCACCGGCGTCGAGAAAGGCATCGACGTACCGTTGGGGCTGCTCGATCATCAGATGGCAGTCCAGGGGAAGGGACGTCGCCTTTCGCAGTGAGCGAACGACGGGAGGCCCGATCGTGATGTTCGGCACGAAATGGCCGTCCATGACGTCGACGTGGACGATGTCACCGCCACCCTTCTCGATCAGGGCCAGCGCCTCTGCCAGCCGGGCGAAATCAGCGGAGAGGATGGATGGGGCGATCTGGACCGTCACGGAGTACCTCCTGGAGGAGTGAGAGGAGCCGGCTGCGTGCCGGAAGCCGGCGGAGGCATCGGGGCCGGCAGCTCTGCCGGCGGATAGCTGGGTCCCTCCTGCCTGCTCACGACGAGCGAGATCGGATCCCTGGAGGAGACCGGAGCTCCGGGAAGGGGAAATTGCCGGATGATCGTCCCTTCGGCAATGCCGGGGTACGGCTCGAATCTCACCTGGGCGACCCTGAGGCCACGGACTTCCAGAGCCGCGCGGGTCGGTTCCAGCGCCAGGTCGATCACGTCGGGCATGACCCACCGAACGGGCGGCCGTTCCACCCCGACCAGCAGCGAGACCGGCATCTCCGGCGAAACCACGCTCCCGACGGGCGGATAGGTCGCAAGAATGCCGGGGGTGCCCGCCCGGGGAAGATGCGCGACCGGCCCGGGCGCGAGCCCCAGCTGGCCGAATTGAAGCCTCGCCGCTCGCGAGGTCTGCCCTACGACATCGGGCACGCGGAGAATCAGAGGCCCGAGACTGGGGGCGACGATGATCCCGGTCCCGCGCTTGACCAGCTGGCCCGGGCTCCGGTTCTGCCAGACCACCGCTCCTCGCGGGACCTCATCGGAATGGCGCTCGCGCGACTGATCGACTTCGAGCAGGAGTCCCGAATCCGAGCTGAGGGCGCGGGCGTCCGCAATCGACCTGCCGACCAGGGCCGGAGTGGCGATGGATCGGCCGCGAACGAAGTACTTGAACCAGAAGTAAGAGCTCCCGCCGAAGAGAACGGTGAGAAGTCCTACGAATACGATATTAATCAGGCAGCCGCGCGCTCTCATCTACCCTCGGGTCGTTCCGTGCGATGCCGGTCGGCCTCGTACTCGGACTGGTCGTATTTTCGCTGGCTGCTACGGACTACGTAAAGGGGAATCAGCGCTTCCCTCCATACGTCTTCCACGCGGTCGGCGAAAACGAACTCCAATCCCTCTCTCACTTCCTCTGGGACGTCGGCCAGGTCCCGGCGGTTTCCCGCGGGCAAAACGACCTTGCGAATGGTCGCGCGCTGAGCCGCGAGGATCTTTTCCTTGATGCCTCCCACGGAGAGCACTTTGCCGCGAAGGGTGATCTCGCCGGACATGGCAACGTCGTGGCGAACGGGTTTGTCCCCCATGACCGAGGCGATGGTCGTCGCGATCGCGACCCCGGCCGAGGGGCCGTCTTTCGGGATCGCGCCCGCCGGGAAATGGATGTGCACGTCGTGCTCGGCGAACATCTTGTCGGTGATCTCGAGCTCGCGCGCTTTCGAGCGGACGTACGAGTAGGCGGCCGAAACGCTCTCGCGCATCACATCGCCGAGCTGGCCGGTCACGATCGTCCGCCCGGTTCCCGGCATGCGGCTCGCCTCGATGAACATGATCTCGCCGCCGCTCGAAGTCCACGCGAGACCGGTAGCGACACCGATCTCGGGCTCCCGCTCCGCGAACTCGTGCTCGAACGAAGGATTGCCCAGGTACGTTTCGATCTGATCCTTCGAGACGTGGAACTCCCCTTCTCCGTCCGTGGCGATCTTCCGGGCGATCTTCCTGATTACGGCCGCGAGCTTTCGCTCCAGATTCCGGACCCCGGCCTCCGCCGTGTACTCCCGGACGATGGCGAGGATCGCCTCGTCGTCGAACGTGATCGAGCGGTTTTCCACGCCGTGGGAGTTGAGCAGGTCCGGAAGAAGGTGAGCTTTGGCGATCTCCACCTTCTCCTTCTCGGTATATCCGGAGAGCCGGATGACCTCCATCCGGTCTCGCAGCGGTCCGGGGATCCACTCGAGAACGTTCGCCGTCGCGATGAAGATCGTGCTCGAAAGATCGAACGGGATCTCCATGTAGCGGTCGACGAAGGTCGAGTTCTGGTTCGGGTCGAGAACCTCGAGAAGCGCCGCGGCCGGATCGCCGCGGAAGTCCTTACCGATCTTGTCGATCTCGTCGATCATGATCAGAGGGTTCTTCACTCCAGCCTGAAGGTACGCCTGGATGACCCGGCCGGGCATGGCGCCGACGTACGTCTTGCGGTGCCCACGGATCTCGGACTCGTCGGTGACTCCGCCCACCGACATCCGTACGAACTTGCGACCGATGGCATCGGCGATCGCCTGGCCGAGGGAGGTCTTTCCGGTGCCGGGAGGGCCCGCGAAGCAGAGGATCGGCCCTTTCAGCTCACCCTTGAGTTTGAGGACGGCGAGAAACTCGAGCACGCGCTCCTTGATCTTGTCCAGACCATGATGTTTCTCGTCGAGAATCCGTTCCGCCCTCCCAAGGTCGAGCTCATCCTCGGTCTTCTCCCGCCAGGGGAGCTGGAAAACGGTGTCGAGGTGTCCCTTGATCACGGCGTAGTCGGTCGATGACGGCGAAAGAATGGACAGCCGGGAGACCTCGCGGCGGAGCTGCTCTTTCGAGTCGTCCGGAAGAGGGAGCGCTTCGACACGCTCGCGATACGTGTCCGCTTCGCGATCGGATGGGTTGGATTCGCCGAGCTCGTCCTGAATCACGCGGAGCTGCTCACGCAGGTAGCTCTCCCGCTCACGACGGTTGATCGAGGTCTGGATCTGACGTTTGAGATCCATGCTCACCGATGCCTTGCCGAGCTCGCGCTGGATCAGGTCGATCATCCGCTGTAGGCGCTCGCCGGGATGGACGGTCTCGAGCAGCTCCTGCTTCTCGTCGAGGGGAAGATTCAGGTACGTCGACATCAGGTCGGCGAAAAGGTCGGGCCCTTCCTGCACGTTCATTCGCAGAACGTTGAGGATCTCCCCCGAATAGCGCGAATCGTCCTCGACCAGCTTCTCGAAGAGGGCCATGGCCCGCTCCACCAACGGCTGGAGTTTCTCCCCTTTCGCAATCGGGATGGGCGCGATCTCACGGACACGGGCCTCGAAGTGAGGCTCGGTGCGGAGATACTGGACGAGCTCGATCCGCTGTCTTCCCTGGAGAAAGAGCTGGTAACGCTCCTTCGAGAGCGGCAGCCGTTGAACGATCGCCGCTAGAACGCCGATCCTCGACAGGTCTTCGGGCCGTGGGTTGTCCTTGTCGCCGGCGATCTGACAGACGGCCGCGACGAGGTTCTGGTCCTCGGGAAGACTCTGCAGCAGACGGACGTTGCGCTCGATGCCCACCTGGAGTGAAAGAACCCCGCCCGGAAACAGCACGGATGAGACGAGCGGGATCACGGGAAGGCGGCTCGGAACATCGTCCGTCAGCCAGTCATCGAGCGTGGGATCCTTGGGTCTGTTCTTGTTGGCCATCGAGCTCCGCGTAGCCGCACGACCCGGATCGGGCGCACGGCACGTTTATTGTAGAAACCGGCAGCAGCACGCGCCAGTCTCAACCCGGGAAAGGTCACTGCAAAATCGATGAAAGAGATCCCAGTCGAAGACGCTGTCGCCGACTTCGTCGACCACGAGGTCGTCGACGATCCTGCTTCGAAAAAAGTCGATCTCCATGTCCATAGTCGTTTCTCGGTGTTCAAGTACTTCCGACGGGCCAATACCCGTGACTGCTACAACCCGCCCGAGGAGGTCTATCGCCTCGCCAAGGAACGCGGGATGACGTACGTGACCCTTTCGGATCACGACTCGATCGACGGCGCGCTGTTTCTGCTCAATAAGCATCCCGATCTCGATGATTTCTTCATCTCCGAGGAGGTCGAGACGTACTTTCCGGAGACTGGCCAGCGCGTGCACATCGGGGTCTACGACCTCAACGAGGAGCAGCACCGCGAGATCCAGAGGCTGCGCCGGGACATCCGCGAGCTCGTACCTTACCTCAAATCGCAGGATCTGATCTTTGCAGTCAATCACTTGTTTCAGAACTATCGGATGAAGAATGTCGCTTCCCGCTACATCGGCGAGATGATCGAGATGTTCGACGTCTACGAGGTGATGAACGGAGCGATGGCCTCGGTTCACAACCGCATGGTCCAGCAGCTCGTGAAGGCCGTCCGAAGCACCGGGCGCTCGATCTCGATGGTCGGCGGCTCGGACGCGCACACGCTCAAGCACGTGGCGAAGGTTTACACGGTCTCCCAGGCGTCGTCGATGCGGGAGTTCCTCGAGAACGTCCGCGCCGGGCGGTGCTTCGCGTGGGGCGAGGAGATGCGCTTCCGCGACCTGGTCAGCGACATTTATATCCTCATCCTCGCCTACTACCGCGAGACCGGGACTGACCTGATGTCGGCCGATTACACCAGCACGGACAAGACGATCCAGATCGTCGGGCGTCTGGCGGGCATCCCCACTTCGATCTCGGGCCTTCCGGCCGCAATCACCTCGCTCAACTACATCAAGCAGATCATCGTATCGAAGGGAATCGAGATTCGCTTCTCGCGCCTCGTGGAGCAAATCGGCTTGCAGCAGCCTGAAGACCGGCGCTGATCGCCGCGTCGCCCGCGATCAGAAAGCCAGCGAAAGGCCGCCGACGATTCTGCGCTGGTACCCGTCATCGGACACGGGAGCATCCGCGAGAACCCAGCTGTTCCTCGCGCGAGCCAGATCGACACCGACCAGAATCCTCAGCCCGAGCGGCAGCCCCAGCGACTGCGCGAGGCGAAGATTCAGCCGTTCGCTCTCCTGAACGGACGCGCCGCTCAGCTCCGCGGGCTGCTCGATGTAGCGCCAGGCCACGTGCACCGCGGTTCCCGACGGAATGTAGAGCGTCCGAAGCGAACCGTTCATGAAATGCTTGTCCGGCTTCGACTGCCGGGTCCCGGAGGCCTCCCCTGCCTCGGCGACCAGATCGAGCGCCACCGATCCACCGAACCGTTTCTGCGCTCCTACGTTCACCGTCTGGTAGACATCACCCGGCTCGAAGTAGAGGGCGTCCCAGAAATCCTGGAAGGATTCGTCGAAGACAAGGCGCAGGACCGAGTCGAGCTCGGCGATGCTTGCCCCTGCGGTCAGGCGCGACGATTCGTCCCTGCCGCTCGTGAACTCCACGGCATAGCTGTACTTCGGAGCGAAGCTCCAGCTCTGATCGAGGAAGAGGATCGACGGGTGAGCCGTAGGGAGATCCAGATCCTGCATCTTGTAGCTGCCGGAAACCAGGACGGAAGTCGTCGGCGAGAAGCGGATGAGCAGGCCCGATTCCGGCTGCCATTCGGTGCCGTAGTCGGTCAACCGGCTGTTGAGGCCATACTTGACCACGAAGCCGGGGGTCAGTTCGTACGAGCCGCGCGTCCGCAGGTCCGCGGTCCGGAACGGCACATCGACGCTCTGCCCGATGAAGGATTCCTGCCCGACCCGCAGTCCGACGCCGATCTCCGAGCGCTCGCTGCGATGGAGGCTCTGCTCGGCCTGGAACTCGAACATCTCCGAACCGCCCGCCCGGGGCCCGAACAGGTTTTCATGCATTACGTAGCGCACCTGAACGTTCGTGTTCGGGCGGCTGAAGCCGAAACGATGGCTCTCGAAATCGGCCATGCTCGCGATTCCGCCCACCTCGCCGAGAGCCCAGCTGTTTCGGAAGGAGGCGAGCTCGTAGGACGAGGACTGCGCGGACCGGAGCGCCATCGTCAACCCAGTCGCTTCCGCCATCGACTCGCCGCCGTCGTGAGGAAGGCCCTCGTCGAACGTCCGGATTGCTCCGGACACGTCGACCATCCAACCGTCGCCGAACCCGCCGCGAACTCCGACCTCGGTTCCTGCGTAACCGGTGGTGGTCCCGCTCTGCGCGACTCCGGCAATCGACGCCATTTCGCCGCTGAAGCGATCCTCCGGCGGAGCTGCGATGACGAGCGCTCCAAGCGACTCGTCGACGATTCCGAGCTCGCGCAGCACGTCCGAGGGAATCGCCCGTCGCGCCTGCCAGATTGCGTTTCGATCGCTGTCGGACAAATTCTTCGCTTCTCGAAGCTGGAGAAAGACCTCACGACCCTTGTGAACCGAAGGGGTCACGGTCGCCACTGCCGGCGCGAACCCCTGCTTGACCGCGATGATCCGATAAACCCCTGACGGCAACGGGGGGAGCCTGAAGCGTCCTCCGGCCTCGGTGAAGGTCTGGACGATGTAGGAGTTGGAGAGGTTGAAGGCAATGACGAGCGCTTCGTCGACCGGCTTCTGCGACTCGGTCACCCGGCCGAGGACTTCGATGACGTCGCTCAGGCGAACTTCCGCATGTCCGCCGCCAGCTCCGAAGAGCATCAGCATCAGCGCTGCTGTCGCCGAGAGTCGCCTCATCATTCCCCGAATACCATCGCAGGAGCCGCGCCCCAGGCGCGGCGCGCACTGCAAATTAGAACATGGTTCCCGCCATGATGCCCCTTTCCGTCCCGAAAAGGGAGGGAGGCGGTGTTACATCTCGTTCAACTCTTGCTGGTCTCGCCAACCCGATGGACGCGCAACAAATTCGTCCGGGCACGTTCGTAAAGTGGCGAACCCATCAGAATGACGATCCGGTCCCCCGGATCGACCAGCTCCTTCTGGGTCAGGAACTGCTCGACCCGCTCCACGATCTGCTCATGATAGTCCCCCACGTCCTTCAGAACGAAGGGAAGCACTCCCCACAGCAGGTTCATCTGGCAGGCGACTCGGGTGGAGCGCGTCAGCGCGATCACGGGCGCGCGGGGGCGGAATTTCGACATGAGCCTGGCCGTGAACCCGGACTGGGTGAAGACCACGATGTAGCGGGCATCGATCTCCTCGGCGGCATACCGGGCCGCGCCGGCGAGGGAATCGGTGAACTCGTCGGTCTCGTAGGAGGTGTGGAATGGGTCCCTCCCCTGATGTACGGCCATTTCGGGGTGGCTTTCAGCCATCGTGATGATCCTGCTCATCATCTGAACGGACTCGACCGGGTAGGCGCCCGAGGCCGTCTCGGCCGAGAGCATGGCGACGTCGGAGCCGTCGAAGATGGCGTTCGCCACGTCGGAGGCCTCCGCGCGCGTCGGCCGCGAATTTCCGGTCATCGACTCGAGCATCTGGGTGGCCGTGATGGCGATTCGTCCGCGCTGGCTAGCCCAGTCGAGGATCCGTTTCTGCGCGATGGGGACGCTCTCCGGGGAGAGCTCGACGCCGAGATCGCCTCGCGCGACCATCACGCCGTCGCTGACCTCGAGGATCGATTCGAGGCTCTCGACGGCCTGAGCCTTCTCGATCTTGGCGATCACCTGCATGTCGCTGGAGCCGAGTTCGGCCAGCAGCTCCTTGAGCCTGACGAGGTCGTCCTTCTTCCGCACGAACGACGCCGCGACGTAATCGACGTTCTGTTCGACCGCGAATCGAAGGTCAGTGCGGTCCTTGTCCGTGATCGTCGGGATCGTCAGCTCAGAATCCGGGAAGTTCATCCCCTTTCGCGATAGAACCACCCCGCCGAAGACGACGAGGCATCGGACGCGGTTTCCCTCGATCGACTTGACGACCGTCTCCACGAGCCCATCGTTGATCATGATGCGGTGGCCGGGCTGAACCTCACGCGGGAGGGGCTCGAACGGGGTCGAGATCACCTCCCGGGTTCCGAGCACAGGCTCGGTCGTCAGGATGAACTCCTCGCCGTTGCGGAAGGTGACGGGCTCTGCCATGTCACCGATGCGGATCTTCGGCCCCTGGATGTCGCCGACGATCGGGAGAAATCGGCCCGCGGTCGCGGCGACCTCTCTGATCGCGGCAATGGTCCGGGCGTGCTGCTCGTGAGTGCCGTGGGAGAAGTTCAGACGGAAGGCGTCCGCGCCTGCCTCGATGAGGGAGCGGATGCCTTCGGTGGTGTTGGTGGCGGGGCCTAGAGTTGCGAGAATTTTCGTGCGACGCATCATTTCCTTCGGTTGGTCTGCAGAGGGTGGGCCTGGATCTGTCGCAGCGCGTACTCTCCTGTTCGGCTGCGGAATCGCCCGATGGAGGGGCTTGTTTCCGACGAACAGTATAATCGGCCCAGGAAAACACGGAGAACCTCGATGCGCATTCTGCTCGTCCTTGCTGCTGCTCTCGTCCTCGCTGCTCCCGCGGCGCTGGCGGAATACGTCGTCGTCCTCAGGGACGGCCGGCGCTACGTCGCCCAGGAGAAATACAAGGTCCAGAACGGAAAGGCGATCATCTCGCTCACGAACGGCAGGATGCTTCAGGTCGAGCTCGACTCGATCGACCAGGCGGCAAGCGAAGCCGCCACCCGATCCGGCCTCGGAAACGCCAAGGTGCTCGCCACGGTCCCGACCACGCAACCGCCCTCCGGGGGTCCGGACCGCCCTTCCCTCGGCTCTCTCGCGACCATTCGCCGACCCGAAGCCCGCACCAGCACCTCCACGAGCCCTTCCGACGCGATTGGGACTCCCGCCACTCCCGGCGCTCGCCTCGATCCGGTTCTCGCTTCGAAGTTCACGGCCGCCTTCGAGAACGTCGGCCTCTTCGAACGATCCCTGGAGATGCGAACCGAATCCCTGCTGCGGATCGACGTGACCGCCGACAACGAAGACCACGTGTTCAAGGCGATCTCGGCCACATCGTTCATCTACGCGAACGTCCCCTCGAACCTCGAGGCGATCGAGTTGTTCATGAGGACCTCGACCGGAGGATCGTCCGGCCGCTTCCAGATGACGAAGGAGCAGGCGATCGCCCTCGCGAACCAGAAGATCGAGTGGTACGACTACTTCGTTCGCAACGTGCTGTATTGATCGCGCTGCGCGCGACCGGACCGGCGCAGCCGGTCCCTACCTCGTGATCACGCGCGCCTCGACCGGTTCGTCGTACACGACGAGATAGCGGAACGATCGCTCGGTGGGACTGGCGACGGCCTGCTCGCCTTCCGCGACCACGAACGACTCGATCACCCCCGCCCTCTCCAGCTCTTCGGGGAGATGCGCATAACGCACCCGGATTGCCCGCGTGGGGCCCCGTTTCACTTCGATCTCGGCGCGCCCCCGCACGGTACCGAAGTCGAACGCCTCCGCTTCGGCCTCGACTCTCCCCGCAACGGCGACGCCCGACTTCACCTCGACCTTCGGCAGCCAGGTCGCGAACCGCTGCCGGCCCACCGGTGATACGTGGCCCCGCCACGTACCCGCCGGTGCGACCGGTCTCTGTTCGAGCCAGTTCCAGCGCCCGAACGGTGGGCGGCCGAGAAGCCGTGGGGATTCCGCTCCCTCGAGGTCGCGAGCCAACAGTTCCGGGCTCCAGCGCCGGTGGAGCTTCCAGGAGTCGTCGCTCACCAGCCAGTTCCGTTTCATCGATCCGGTGTCCACGCTCGCGAGCACGCCGCCGACCCCCCGCGGGCTTCTGGCGGCGAGAACGATCCGGTTCTTTCCCGGCCGCGCGAGCGCGGTGACGTCGTAGCGGTCGAGCCAGGGGCCTTCCCATGTACCCCCGCCGAGCTCGATCCCGTTGAACCAGAGGGTGTACTCCGGGTCTGCCGCGACACGGATGTGAACGAGCTCGCGCGCCTCGGTCAGCTCGAACTCCCGAGTCACGAAGAAAGCTTCGGGCTCGTCCGCCGCAACGCGGTGGTGACTCCAGAGCCAGGAGGCCTCCCCGGTGATCCCGTGGAACTCGTTCCCGTAGAAGCGGACCAGCGTTACGAGCGAAACGGCGACGAGCAACACGAAAAAAGAGACCTTCGCGTAGCGCCGCGCGATCGTTCCCGGGAGCGCCGGGGTTGGGTCAGATCTCATCGTCTCGAACTTCCATCGTCCTCCGATTATAGAATTGGAGGCGATGGGCTCCCTGATCATCATTCCTTCCCGCTGGGGTTCGACCCGTTTCCCGGGTAAACCGCTGGTCCGGATCGCTGGCGTTTCACTAATCGCCCACGTCATCAGCCGGGCTCTCAAGT
>JBHEPS010000339.1:0-620 GCA_046260175.1 Thermoanaerobaculia bacterium | reverse complement strand
CCACTGCTTCGGCTGCACGGCCGGGAGCGGAAGTTCCTGCGGCGGAGCGGTGGTGGCGTGATAGCATGTGGCGGGATCCTGCCATCTTGGGATCCTTCGGTCGCGCTCACCAGCTGCCCGGGATCCTTCTAATGGCGGCGCTCCCTCAGGATGACTCGGTGCCCGTTCCCCGGGCCTGTCATCGATCGCTGGAGAGCTCCGGCTCGAGCTCGACGCCGAGGCCGAGAGCGATGCGGTTGACGAAGTTGAAATAGGCGGTGACCGCGGCGGCGGAGTGAATGCCCTCGTCGCCGAGCCCGGCATCTCGGAGGCGCTTTACGTGCTCGGGTCCGACCTCGCCCGGCGTTCTCGTCAGGGCAATCGCATAGTCGAGCAGCGCCCGCTCGCGGAGTGAAACGTCGATGGTCTCCGGGCCGGCCTCGAGCCGGGCAAGGAGTTCGTCGTCTTTGGTGATCTTACGGAGAGACTCCCCGTGATGCCGGATTCAGTAGTGGCAGTGATTCGTGACCGACACCGCCACCGCGATCATCTCGCGCTCCCGGCGCGAGAGCTCGGAGCGGCCGAACTGGATCTCTCGGTAGAGATCGAGGTGCGCGAGCATGACCCGCGGCGTGACGGCG
>JBHEPS010000338.1:0-629 GCA_046260175.1 Thermoanaerobaculia bacterium | reverse complement strand
GCATCAAGGTGAGCCGGGTCGAGGCGCTGGACGCGGACCTGGCGCTGGCGCTGAAGGCGCCGAGCGTCCGGATCGTGGCGCCGATCCCGGGGAAGGCGGCGGTGGGGGTGGAGGTGCCGAACCCGGAGCCGGACATGGTCTACCTGCGGGAGATCGTGGAGTCGCCGGCGTTCCAGGGCCACCGGGGTCAGCTCCCGCTGGCGCTGGGGAAGGACCTGGAGGGGACGCCGTACGTGGCGGACCTGGCGAAGATGCCGCACCTGCTCATCGCGGGCGCCACGTGGTCGTGGTCGTGGACGAGCTCGCCGACCTCATGATGTCCGTGCAGTCCGACATCGAGCGGCCGCTGGCCCAGCTGGCGCAGAAGGCGCGCGCCATCGGGATCCACCTGATCGTCGCCACGCAGCGGCCGAGCGTGAACGTCATCACCGGGCTCATCAAGGCCAACTTCCCCTGCCGGATCGGGTTCCGGGTCAGCTCGAAGGTCGATTCCCGCACGATCCTCGACCAGAACGGCGCCGACGCCCTCCTCGGGAACGGCGACATGCTCTTCCTCCCCCCCGGCACCTCCGACCCGGTCCGGGTGCAGGGGGCGTTCGTCTCCACCGCGGAGACGGAGGGGCTCATGC
>JBHEPS010000337.1:0-636 GCA_046260175.1 Thermoanaerobaculia bacterium | reverse complement strand
CTCGCAACGAGTGCGGAGTTTCGCACCGGGAGCGCGGAACAGACCGGCGCCGGGGATGGCTCGTTCAATCTCGTGACGGCCGGCAACTGCTGGCACTGGTTCGACCCCTCGGCGGCCATGGCGGAGATCGGCCGCGTTCTCCGCCCGGGCGGATTCCTCGTCATCGCTCACTATGCGTATCTCGCGAGGCACTCGCCGTTGGCGCGGCAGACCGAGGAGTTGATTCTGCGGTTCAATCCCTCGTGGACGATGGCGGGCGAGAGCGGCGTCCACCCGGACGAGATCGACACCGTGATCCGCGGCGGATTCCGCTTCGTCGAAGCATTCTCATGGGACGAACCGGAAAAAGATCCCCTGCCCGTAGGGACCGGCTGCGCCGTCCGGTCGCGCGCAGCGCGACGGCGTCCCTGCCTCACGATCGACATGTCGCCTGCGGCGACCGGACCGCCGCAGGCGGTCCCTACCTCAACAGCGTCGCGAAGCGACCACCTCCCCTGACCCCTAGCCCCTAGTCCCTAGCCCCTTCTTCATTCCACCCGGACCTGCGCATCCCCCGACCCGTTGTCCTCGGAGCGCACGAAGAAGATCGCCGCGCCGTCGCCCGCAATGACCCTCAGATCCAGCCGAAGATTGCGG
>JBHEPS010000336.1:0-638 GCA_046260175.1 Thermoanaerobaculia bacterium | reverse complement strand
CGAGTGCGAACGACATACCACTTCAAATAAGAGGTTATCGTCAGCCCGCGCCCTCGATCTCCGAAACCCGAAGCTCTTGTCGATAACGCCGAATGGTCAGGACATCACCGAATTCTCCTCCAGCGCGAACACGACTCGATGCGCGCCGCATAGGAGCTCCCGATACCTGGTTCCGGGAAGTTCCGCCACGGTCCGGCCTGAATATAGTTAGCCGCCGACTTTGACGAGTTGTCCCTTTGTCGCGGTCTCGAGGGCAGCGAGGGCTGCTGGAACCAGCGGGCGCAGGGCGTTGATGTCGTTGCTTGGGGCGATGAGCAGTACCAGTAAAAGCGCACTCTTCGCCAACGTTTGCTGGTATTCGAGGTTGGTGTCCGTGGTGATAAAAACGTCGAACTTTGACGTGGCCAGGTTGAGCAGCTGTCCGTTCTTGATGCCGGCCCAACCCGCTTCCGGAACGGTGAGGACCAGGTGGCCAGGGCCAAACTCGCGCTTCAGCCCCTTGGGCACGCATTCATCGAGAAGAATTCGCATTCGCGAGCAGGAGGCCCTTCGCCTCCTCGAGTGCGGCCACAGCTTGCTCCCGAGTCACGGTTGGAAAGTCTTCGAGGAACTCGTTCAGGGGATGCCCACCCTCGAGG
>JBHEPS010000335.1:0-641 GCA_046260175.1 Thermoanaerobaculia bacterium | reverse complement strand
GGTCATGCTGATCGCGCTGCAGTACGTGGTCACCTGGCTGAGCGTCCGCCACGACGGGTTCCAACGACTAGTGCAGTCGGAGCCGCGGATCCTGGTCCGGAACGGCGAGTGGATCGAGAAGGCGATGAAGGAGGAGCGCGTGAACCGCAACGAAGTCCTCGCTGCAGTGAGGGGCGCCGGAAAGAACGGGATCGAAGGACTCGGCGTTGTGATCCTGGAGACCGACGGAAGCATAAGCGTGATTCCCGGCGAAGAGCTCGACGGCGGCAGGATCGACTTGAATGGGAAGTGAGAAGGCGAGAAGCCTGAAAATGCCTTCGGGGCGCGGGTTCCGGGCAGGGCGGGCGCTCGCGATGGTCCGGAGGCTGCGGGCCTCCGGCCCTTACCTCCGGCTATCCGCCAGCGCCCCCTGCGGGGGCTTCCCCCGCTCGTCGCCTGCGGCTTCCTCGCCCTCCCCCCCGTGTGAGCCGACAGCCCGGCAATCTGGCGGTGATCAGAAGCAGTGGAGGATGAGTCCTCCGCCACAGGTCTCGCCCCTCGTCCCTCGCCCCTCGCCCCTCGCCCGACCACGGCTGGAAAGCCGTGGCCACTTCCGCCCTCGCCTCCGCTACCATGCTCCGATGCGCTGGCTCAGTTCGGCC
>JBHEPS010000334.1:424-654 GCA_046260175.1 Thermoanaerobaculia bacterium | reverse complement strand
CTGCGACTACACCACTCTTCTCGATCTCGATCTGGCTGACGTGAGTACGAGCGTCTCGGGTCCGAAGCGGCCACAGGATCGCATCGAGATCGGTGATCTGAAGAATCGGTTTCTGAGCCTTCTCGAGGCTCCCATGAACGAGGGCGGATTCGGACTGTCCGGCTCGGAGCTGGAGGCGCGCTGCGACTTCCGCATCCGGGGCCGCGCATACGAACCGCACACCATCTCGG
>JBHEPS010000334.1:0-246 GCA_046260175.1 Thermoanaerobaculia bacterium | reverse complement strand
AACGGTTCCTCATCCGGACGACCAGAACACGAGCGCTGAAACCGAGAACGAGATGGTCAACAACCGTCCCACACCCGACGTCGTCGAGGAAGACGAGGTCAAGGACGTACACGACAGAGCGGCAGCGTGTCTCCACCACGGAGATGTGGTCATCGCCGCGATCACCTCATGCACGAACACCTCGAATCCTTCGGTGATGCTCGCGGCGGGGCTCGTGGCGAAGAAAGCTCTGGAGAAGGGACTGAC
>JBHEPS010000333.1:417-659 GCA_046260175.1 Thermoanaerobaculia bacterium | reverse complement strand
ACTGGGTAGCAAGCTACCCGCCTCGCTCGACTTGCATGTGTAAAGCACGCCGCCAGCGTTCATTCTGAGCCAGGATCAAACTCTCCAGTTGAACTGTTCGCTCCTTGCGGAGCAATTCGAGCTTGAAACCTTGCATCAGTCAAAAAACCGATGCTATTCGGATACTGCTTTTTAAGACGAGAGCTGTCTAATTCTCTCTCGAGAAGATCGACAGTGTTCTCATTCGAGAATCCCGTCGATAC
>JBHEPS010000333.1:0-296 GCA_046260175.1 Thermoanaerobaculia bacterium | reverse complement strand
TTTACATCCGCTTGGAATGCTCGACCGTTTTCGTCTGACTTCGGTTCGCTGTGCCCGGAGTTCCCTCCGCGCTGAAGTACTGAAGATCGACCGCCGCTCGCCCGCTTTCCGCGTCGTTGCGGCAACGGTTCATAACGACTTACCGTGATTGGTTATTCCAGCGGTTTTGCATCAGCCTTTTCAGCATGTCTTTCCATGCTGCTTTTCCTGACGCCTCCGCGGAACTTCCCGCTTCAGCACTTCGTGGCCCTTCAAAGATCGCCCGGATGTTTCCTCGGGCCGCAGGAGTTCTAACA
>JBHEPS010000332.1:0-660 GCA_046260175.1 Thermoanaerobaculia bacterium | reverse complement strand
ATCCAGATGTTGTCCCCGCCGGATCGGTCGGACGTGAACGCGATCCACTTTCCGTCGGGCGAGAATCGCGCCTGCATGTCCCACTCGACTCCGGTGGTGAGAGCCTTGGCATCCCCTCCCTCGATCGGAAGGAGATAGAGGTCGCCCAGAAGGTCGAAGACGATCTGCCGGCCGTCGGGACTGACGTCGACGCTCATCCAGGTTCCCTCGTCGACGTCGAGTGTCGCCAGATAGGAGGGCCCCGGAGGATCCGACACCTTCCACGCATCCTCCTTCTCCTGCGCCTCGGGATCGGGTGGCTCCGGCCCGCCCGACCCGTGCGGCGCCGGCGGCTCCGGCTGCGGCTGTGGCTGCGGCGGCTCCTGCGCCAGCGAGGCAGAGGAAAAGAGCAGCGCGATCAGGAGAACGGCGGAAGTAAGAGCAACGGCAAACCCGTCGTCATCGTGACGGAGCGGCCGCGCTGAGGCGGCACTACGGGCGAACCGTGAGCGCGACCGAAGGACCTCCTTGGCTGGATGACGTTGCCTTGGACTTTTCTTCTGGCTTCTGGCTTCTGGTTTCTGGCTTGCCCCTACGGCCTCAGCGTCGTACCGATCCACCACTTGACGTCGTCCTTGAGCGGAGCCGTGAGGACCTGAGCCACGCCGGCGCGAAGTGTCA
>JBHEPS010000331.1:0-669 GCA_046260175.1 Thermoanaerobaculia bacterium | reverse complement strand
CGCCAACGGCGACGGTGTGGGGCGGTGGAAGAGACCGGTGCGGTGCGGATCGACGCTCCCCCACACGTCGCCTCCGGCGACCGGACCGGCGCAGCCGGTCCCTACGCAAGCTGGTAGACTGCGCCTGACGCATGTCCGCTTCGCGCAACCGCCCCTCTGTCGAAATCGAGGAGTTTTCGGGACCGCCACCTTCCCGCGCCATGAACGGAGAAAGCCGCATCGCCCTTTTCCTTGATTTCGAGAATCTCGCCATCGGTGTTCGCGAGGCGAAGTACAAGAAGTTCGAGATCACGCTGCTGCTCGAGCGGCTGCTCGAGAAGGGGAAGGTGGTCGTCAAGCGCGCGTACTGCGACTGGGACCGCTTCCCGGAGTACAAGCGGGAGCTGCACGAGTCGGCGATCGAGATGATCGAGATCCCCGGGCGCGCGTACTCGGGTAAGAACTCGGCCGACATCCGGATGGCGGTCGACGCGATGGACATGTCGTGGTCCAAGGACCACATCGACACGTTCGTCATCGCCTCGGGTGACTCCGACTTCTCCCCTCTCGTGTCGAAGCTGAAAGAGAACGACAAGGGAGTGATCGGCGTCGGGGTGAAGAACTCCTCGAGCGACCTTCTGATCGACAACTGCGACGAGTTCATCTTCTACGAGGACCTCGTCCGCGGCG
>JBHEPS010000330.1:0-671 GCA_046260175.1 Thermoanaerobaculia bacterium | reverse complement strand
CTTGTTCTGCTCCGGATAGAGCCCGATCACCGAGACGAGCACCGAGACGGCTACGTCATTGATCGAGCATGAACCGAGCGTGGCCTGAAACGCATCGAAGAAGACATAGTTTCCCGGCCGCGCTTCTTCACACTCCGGAAATCTCTCCACGAGGGACGCGGTGGGGGTCGCGCCGATCGACCTCTCGACACCGTCCACCCCCGCGCGTTCGCGAAATCGCGAAAGTACGGCGGCCTCCTCCTGGGCGATCCGGAGGATCTCATCGCGGCTGCTTGCCTGATACGAGTGTCCTGCGTGCGTGAGCAAGCCTCGAAAATCGAGGAATTTGGACGCCGCGATCCGCTGCGCCAACCCGATCGCATCCGGGCTTTCGGGATCGACGCCTGCGCGCCTCGCTCCCGAGTCGACCTTCAGCCAGACCTCGTACCGGGTTCTCCTTCGATCGTCTTGTGGGTCTTGACGTGCGGCCGCAGCCTGACCTTCGATTCTTGCGCCTTATCCAGCATCCGCGCGCAATTCCGCTCCACGCGCTGGCGGTCGACGAGAAAAGAGGGTGTCGCGGCTTCGCTCAGATGCATGACGGCATTCTCTACCGGAGCCGACTCGCAGGGCAATCTCGCCAACGCGGCGCTGTGCGATCTGCTGTAGCGCCTCTTTGGCGGAACCCATAC
>JBHEPS010000033.1:20900-21172 GCA_046260175.1 Thermoanaerobaculia bacterium | reverse complement strand
GGGGTAGGCGGGATCTCCCTCGAGCTCGGAAGCGTTGGGATTCACGGGGAAGACCGTTCGTCCGCTCGCGCGCAGCTTCCTGTAGATCGCGTTCGCCACGGAGTCGCCCTTGCGTGCGACACCGATGACGGCGAAGCGTTCGTGGCCGAGAAACTCCAGAGCGGCGGTCCTGAGGTCGGTCATGGGATGATTTTCGGTTCAGGCATGAATCCGCGCGGGGCGTCAGATCACGATTGAGGGTGACGAGATAGGACAAATAGGACGAATAGGAC
>JBHEPS010000033.1:0-20827 GCA_046260175.1 Thermoanaerobaculia bacterium | reverse complement strand
GTTGTAGGCGCCGCTCCGCGCGATGCCGGCGCGGAACAGGTCGGTGTGCGCGAGCAGGTTCCCCGTCATGAACGCGCCGTACGAGTGCCCGCCGACGGCGACCCGCTTCGGATCGAGCACGCCGCGGCGGACGCCTTCGGCGATCACGGCCTGCGCCCCCATCACGAGCTGGCCGACGAACGCGTCATTCGGCTCGGCTTCACCCTCGCCGACAACCGGCATCGCGGCATTCTGAAAGATCGCGTATCCTCGGGTGACCCAGGGGACCGCCTGCCAGTAGCTGACGGTGTTGAACTTGTAGGGGGAGTCCTGCATCTGGCTCGCGGCGTCCGCGCTCTTGAACTCGTCGGGGTAGGCCCAGACGAATCCCGGGAGCGGCCCGTCCTTCGCGGGATCGTAGCCGGCAGGGAGATACAGCGTGGCGCTCAGTGTCACCCCGTCCGCGCGCGGATAGGTGATCAGCTCCTTCTTCACGTCCTTGAGCTGGGGGTAGGGGTGGGGGAAGTCGGTCAGCGGGCGCACGCGGTTGCGGCGAAGGTCCCGCGCGAAGTAGTTCGCGGGAACCTCGACCGACTCGCGCCGCGTCAGCACGAGGCGCCGCGCCTCGTCGATGAACCCGATGGGCACTTCGTAGTGCGGCGCGCTCGAGCGGAACAGCTCCCGGGTCGCGCCGGTCTTTCGATCGTATCGGCGGAGGAATGGACGGTCGCCCTCGGGCGAGGCTCCCTCTCCGATCAGATAGAAGTCGCCGTCCTTCTCGAGCACGAGCGTCTCGCGCCCGAACCGGTTCGCCGCCGTGACGGGGCTGCCGGGGGCGTTGTAACGATCCTCGGAGGAGTAATCGAAAATCGTGTCGAGCTTCCCGGGCCTGGCCGGATCGACCCCGTACGTTCGAGCCTTCCGGTTCGACCACCACCATTCGCTGATCAGCGCGAAGTTCTCGTCGCCCCACTCAACTCCTCCATAGCGGAGGGGAAGCGTCGCGAGCGTCGTCGGCGCGCCATCGAACGGCTCGGCGAGGGTGAAGAGGCGATCGCGCCACTCCGCATCCTTGCGTGCATCGCCGCCGTCGAGCGCTTCGACCCAGAGAAGTGTTGCCGGTTGGTCCGCCCGCCACTCGAACGAGCGGCGTCCGGTCGGAACGGACCCGAATCCGAGGGGGATTTCCTCCTGCAGCGGGTTCTCGGCGATCACGGTGACCGGGCGCCCGGCGCGGTCGATCACCTCGACCCGGCGCGGGAAGCGGTAGTACGGAACCAGGTACGAGTAGGGATGCTGAAGGCGCTCGAGAAGGATGAATCGCCCATCGGGGGAGGGCTCGAACCCGGCGATGATTCCGGTCTCGCCGATCGGGGTGATCGATCCGTCGAGAGTGATCGAGGCGAGTTGCGCCGCGGCGTAATGATCGAAGAGCCGCTCGTCTCCGGGACCCTGCAGAAGATCCTGATAGGTCCTGGCGGGGGCGGTCTTGCCGAGGTTCTCCTGAATGACGGGACCCTCGGGGACGCCGGTCTCTTCCTGCGGTGCCGTGCGTTTCGCAGGAACCAGACGCGTGAGGATCGTTCCACGGTCGAGCCAGTAGAGTGCGCGTCCTCCAATCGCCTGGTTGACGGCGACATCGCCGAGACGTCGGGCGGTCGCATCTTCACGCGAGGCGAGCCAGAGCTCGATCCCGCTGCCGCTGTCGAGCGTAAACGCGACGTGACGCGCGTCCGGGGACCACGAGGCGTTCCGAATGCGCGGCGTCTGTGGGAGTCCGCTCACGGCTCGCTCGCGCGCCGAGGCGACGTCGACGAAGTGCAGGCTGTTGAAGCTGGGCGCGCGGCTCGGGCCGCTGGTTCGCGGATTGATGCGGATGCCCGCGAGCCGCAGCTCGGGCTCGGAGAGCTCGGCGATCGTCGGGAGGCTAGGCCTCCCCATCAGCAGCAGGGTGGACTCGTCCGGGCTGACGCTCACGGCTGGCGTGAGCTTCGCGTCGACGAGCTGCGCGAGCTCGCCGGGGGGCTTCTCATACTTCTGCGCCGCGAGAGAGCCGGGGAGTGAGAGAGCGAGAGCGAGACAGGCGAGTCGTTTGAGCATCGTTCCTCCGGACCGCGGACTCTAACAAATCAGGGGCTGCACGCGCAGTGATCCGGGACGTGGCCGCGGTTTGGCTTCACCAACCGCGGCTGGCGGAGCCGGAGGGGCGCTGCCTCATGGGCGCGATCCGGCCACGGCTGATGAAGCCAAGCCGTGGCCACGTGGCGCCTACCTCTCGAACCCCTCCTGGCAGTCGACGCAGAACGGCGCCTCGGGGACCGCCTCGAGCCGCTTGATTCCGATCGGCTCCTTGCATCCGCGGCAGATCCCGTACTTCCCCTGGTCGATCGCGGCGAGCGCCTGCTCGATCTGCTTGAGCCGGATCTCCAGCTGCCGGTGCCCCATCTCCTGCATCGCCTGAACCTGGATCGCATCCATGCGGCTCAGCCGCCCGATCGCCGATCCGCTCCGCTCGATTGGACTGTCGCTCTGCGTCTTCTGCCGCAGGACGGTCTCGGCCGCCTCTTTCGCGGTGACCAGTTCGTCGTGAAAGTGTTTGAGCTCTTCGGCAGTGAAGGTAACCATGGGGAGATTCTAACGGAGAGGTGGAGCCGAAGCGACGTGGTCGCGGTTGGTCTTATCAACCGCGGCTGGTGAAGCCGGAGGGGTGTTGCTTCGTGGCGCGATCCGGCCACGGCTGACAAAGACCAAGCCGTGGCCACTCTACTTCCGGTTCGGCGCCGGACCCGATCCTCGGAGCTCCATTACGAGCTCCAGCCGCTCGCCTGGGTCGAGCTTCACCGGTCGCATCGTGGTCGCCGGTCGAATGGCGCGGGGGTTCTCCAGCCAGTCGCCGAGCAGAGCCTCGTCCCAGGGGCGGTTCTTTTCCGCGCAAGCCGGATAGTGAAGCGTGAAGAGCCCGGAGAGATTCGGTCCTCCCGACCCCCGTCCGGCAGGACCATCAAGGAGAAGCGCGCGATGGCAGCCGCCGCAGTGGCGCGCGAAGGGGGAATCGGCATTGCCGCGATTCTCGAATCGCACCTGGTAGCCCGGATCCGCACCCTCGCGCTCGGCGTGACGAAGCAGCGAGGCGATCACCGATCCGGTCTGCAGCTCGCTCAGGGCGAATCGCGGCATCCCTTCGACCGGTCGCCGAATCGAAAGCTCGAGCTCACGCTGCTCGCGTTCCCAGACGGCGCGATCGAGCGAAGTCGCCAGGCGGTTTCCCTCGCGGTCAATGACGTGGCACCGCCTGCAGGCGAGTTGTCCGATCAGCCGCTCTCCCTCACGAACCGCTGCACTCCCAGCGAGGCGGTGCGCCGCCGCGCGACCGGCGAGCAGCCGTTGGTGCGCGATCGCCTCGCGCGCGGCGTTCGGATCGCCGCGGTGACACGACTCGCACGCTCCCGCTTCGACGTGATGCGCCTCGTGACAGCTCACGCAGCCGGCGCGGATCGAGGCCATCGGCGGCTCCTTCGCGCATCCTCCCGCGGAGAGGAGTGCGATCGCGATCAGAACGGCAGCGCGAAACACCAGTCCGCCCCTCGAAAGAAAAGTCCGACGATCGTCAGTCCGGCGATTGCGATCGATGCGAGCACGACGACCACCGTCAGGGGTCGATGCCGTCTCTGAAACCAGGCCGCGTTTTCGACCCGCGCGAGCGGAAGCCACGGAAGCGCAACCAGGAGCGCGGCCATCGCGACCACGATCCAGATCGCCGTGTTGCTGTAGCTCACCAGCTCCTGGATCCAGACGAGGAACCACGCCGACTTCGCGGGGTTCGGCGGCTTTGCCGGGTTCGCGGCGACCTCGAGCGGAGCGGGGAACCATACGGCGAGGAGTGCGAGCACCGCGAGTCCCGCAAGCAGTGCGCGCTTGACGGGCCGAAAAAAATACGGCGATGCAGGTACGCGGCTCACAGGTAGGGGAGGATTCCTTTCTGCCTCCGAATGATGAAGAAGTGGAGCATCGCCATCCCGAACAGTCCGAGTGGGACGATCGCGACGTGGAGGGCGTAGAACCGGAGAAGCGAAAGGGGGCCGCCCACCCCGTCGGGAACGAGAATCGCCCGGAGCGATTCACCGAAGGGGAGCGTGCGCAGAAGCTCCATTCCAGTCTGGGTTGCCCAGAACGCGAGCTGGTCCATCGGGAGGAGGTAGCCGGTGTATGCCTCGAAGACGCAGGCGAAGAGAAGCAGGCAACCCACGACCCAGTTCATCCTCTTCGGCGACTGGAACGCGCCCGTCAGGAGGACGCGCAGAGTGTGGAGCACGAGAAGGACGAGCAGCGCATGGGAAGCGAAGCGATGGAGGCTTCGAAGATAACCTCCGCCCCAGACCCGGGTCTCGAGGAACTGGATCGAGTCGTGCGCGCTGGCCGGAGAGGGGCTGTAATAGAAAAGGAGCAGCAGCCCCGTGACCGCGAGAACGATCAGGCAGGTGAAGGCGAGCCCGCCGAGACAGAAGGTGTAGCGGACCGCAAGCGTCTCGCTCGGGACCATGCGCGGGAACATATGCCGGACGAGCTCTTTCACCATCAGGCGCGCCTCGGCTCCTCGAACAATCCCCCCTCGGCCAGCTCAGCAACCTCGGTGACGCGGACGATCCCGCCGCTCTCGTCCACGTGCAGCCGGCGCAGCCCATCCGTCGCCGGACCGGCCAGCCTCTTCCCGCCGCAGTCGAACCGGCTTCCGTGGCAGGGACATGCAAACCCGTTTGCATTCGCCGAGACCGAGCAGCCGAGGTGCGTGCAGGCGAGATCGAGCGCGAGGACGGTTGCCCCTTCCCGCGCGATCGCAATTCCCTGGGCGGGCAGAACGAGTGCCCCTCCGGCCGGGATCGCGGCCGAGTCGACCACGGCGCGCTCCCTCCCCCGCGCACCGAGTCCGCGCGGGGTGAGGAATCGCCATAGCCCGGCGGTGCCGGCGACCAGCCAGCCTAGCGTCCGGAGTGCGGAGCGGCGTGATTGAGTATGTTCTTCCATTGATTCACGACCTGTCGTGCGTATTCAGGAGATTTCGTATTCATTTGCGTGTGGCGCTCGGGAGAGATGAAGGCGCCATTGACGACGCTCTGTCCTTCCCGGTTCCAGTAGGACCGCAGCCCGATCCCGTCGATGTCGGGGAGGTGGATTCGCTCGTCATCCGCTTCGAGGAGAAAGCGCCGCGCGTTGTCGTGGCAGCCGCCGCAGGGGACCGACCCACGGCGCACCGTGTGCGGCGTGAACGCGCGCCACTCCGCCGCGAGGAGACGGTTCTCGATCCCCCGCGCCGGATCGCTCATGAGAAGGATGAAGCGGGGGCGGATCGGAGCGACGCGCCCCGAAAGGTCGACTCCGAGGGGCGGTGGATCCTGGCGTTTGAGGTGGGCGCTCTTCTGCCACGACCCCCATTTGCGCAGCGGCGCGAACGCCTCTTCCTGTTCCGTCGTCGCCGGGCGCACGAGGAACGTTCCATACTCCTGGGGCGCCCACGCGGCGTGACAGGCGACGCACTGCATCCCGCTCATGTGCGCCGGAATCGCGTGCTCCGGGACCGAGGATGATGGGGATGGATGACAATCGAGACACCCTTTCGCGCGTCCACCCGTGTGGAGCGACTCCATCGGATGGCAGTCGGCGCAGACGAGACCACGCTCGAAGTGAATGTCGGGAAGCATCCGGAGGAACGGCTCCCCCTGCGAGGTCGCGCCGCGCTGGTAGCGCGCATGATCTTCGCGGGGGGCCTTTCCCTCGAACTCCCACCCGGCCGAATAGCCGCGATGGCACTGGAGGCAGGCCTCATTTCTCGGGCGTGAGGTGGGGTGGGCCTCGTCGCCGTGGCAATCCGAGCAACTCGTGACGTGACATCCAGAGCAGGACTCGGCGAAGAAACGCTCCCCTTCCTCGAATCCGAACGCGCGGTGCGCGAACGCGCGCTCGCCCGAGCGCATCGCCATCGGGCCGGAGAGGATCTGCCCGGCCTCCAGATGGCAGGCGAGGCAGGCGCGCGAGGAGGCGTCCGGCTCGAGCAGAGCCGGAGAATGCGCCTCGATGCTGACCCGGCTACCGGAGATCAGCGAGAAGGCGGCGATGCAGAGCATCACCCAGCGCGTCATAGTCGAGCCTCTTTCGGTAGATGGGATCTTCCGCTCTCGGGTGGCAGACGATGCAGAGATTGACCGCGAGCGTGCGGCGGACTTCGTCGTGATCGAGAGGGCGGGCTCCCTCGCGGGCGATGGCGGCGTGGGAGACGACCCGCCCCTCATCCATCGAGAGGAACGCGTCCAATCCCTTTTGTGGATTTCGCTCGCACAGCATCGTGCTCCGGATCGCCCCCGCCTCGATGAGGTGCTGCCCGAACCCGAGGAATGCCGGGTTGCCGTGGCACTCCTCGCACCCGACTGCGCGGGGGCGGGTGTTGTGTCCGTAAAAGGGAGCGAAGCGGAGCTGGGGCCTCTCGCCGTATCGCGCGATCGCCTCTTCTTTCGAACGGCTCCCGTCCGCCTCGATGACCGTGACGAACGTCTGGCATCCGGGCGTCACCGGAGCGATTCCTCCCCGCCCATTGATTGCGAGAGGAAAGGGATAGAGAGTTCTGTAATCCTCGCTTTCGGTGAATACCCCCGGCGAGTCCTCGTCGCGAACGAAGTCCCAGCCGTCTTCCCGTTTGTCGTAAGTCGTGTGGCAGCCGTAACACTGCGGGACCGCACGGGAGTGGCAGGCAGTGCACTCCATCCGCTCGTGGCCGGCAATCGTGTGCGCGGGGGTCCCGGTGATGACGGCGGAGCGGAGGATCTTCCCGCCGCGCTTGGTGACGACGAAGACATCGCCCCCGCGCTCGAAGACGTTCGAGAAGGGACGCCCCCGTGTCGTGAGGGCGACGCGCATCCCGGGAATCAGGGGGCGGGCGTACTGGCGCGATTCGCGGATCGGAGCGTCGCTCTCCCTCGTCAGCTCCACGAATCGAGGTGGGGAGATCGCATCGCCATGGCAGTCGGCGCAGCCGATCTCGAGCTGCCCGGCCATGCTTTCGTGCGCGTAGCCGTCGCCCATGATCTCGCGCGAGGTGTGGCAGTCGATGCACTCCATCCCGGCCTCGAAGTGCACGTCGGGCGCAATGCTGGTGTAGGAGCGTCCATCGCTTCCGGCCGTCGGTCCCGGCATCCCGTTTCGGGTCGGGACCAGCGCGTTGTTTCCGTCCTGGAGCCCGCGGTACGAGAGCGCGATGCGGCCGCTGCGGTTGTGGCACCGCTCGCATGCGCTCATCGGCGGCAGCCCCTGCATCGCATGCGTCGCGCTGTGCGGTCCTCGTCCCCGCACGGAGTCGTCCTCTCCCTGATACGTGTCGGCATCGCCAAAGGGAAAGTGGCACGACGCGCAGCCGCCTGGATGTCCGGGGTTGTCGGGATCGTCATTCGCCCGCGCGAGATGGCAGCGCGAGCAGAACTTCCGATACAGCTCGCCGGAGAGATCTTCGGTCGAGGCGACCGAGGCGAGCGCGATCGGAGCTCCATCGGGAGCGAAATGCTCCCCGTCCACTGCGGCGAGCGGCGCGGCCGAGAGATCGCCCTCCCACGTGGCCTGGATCTGCGCGATCATTCCGGCGTTCGTGTACATCTGGCTGCTGGTCATGCGCCCGACCTGGTCGCGATGACACGTGCCGCACGCCGCATCCCACCGATCAGCGGCGGGAAGGGCGTCGTGCATCCCCCGATGCGCGCCTTCCTCGTCCGTCGCAGCGCCATTCCCGCCATGGCACGAAACGCAGCCGGCATGCGTCGGGGAGGCACGCTCGATTTCGGCGTGGCATGTGCCGCAACTTTCGTTTCCCGCGGACGCCGCGCGGGCGCATCCTGCGAGGAGCGCTGCAAGAAGCGTCAGGACGGCGATAGTGCGTGCGGCGCGGAGACGCGCCGGATCGACCCTGTGGTTTTGAAGGGGCCGCATCGCATTCGCCTATCCCGGCGAGTCCTCGGGAGCTTCGCGTCGGGCCTCTTCTGTCGCCGGCTCCGAAGCCGCCGTGTCTCTTTTCCGCTCCCACGCGAGCTGCGCGGTCTTCACTTCCCGCCACCACTTGAAGTGATGGTTGTATGCGTAAAGCTCGTTCACGGTTCCGGTGATCATCGAGAAGAAGGCGGGGCGCTCTTCGGGAAAGATCGCGCCCATGTAGACGTGGACCACCAGGCCCGCGACGACGACGCCGACCGCCAGGAAGTGAAGCGAGACGGACCAGCCGATCACCGCCGGACCGAACAGTTGGAAGGCCATGATGACCCCGGTGATCATCACTACCGGCACCATCGCCCAAACGACCATCGAGAATGCCTTCTGCCCGGCGTTGTAGATCCCCTGAGGAGGGAGCGGCTCGTCACTCTTGCCGATGATCCGGAGGGTTCGGACGATGAGCCACCGGATGTCGTCGCGGTCGGTCACCTTCAGCATCTCGCCGCTGACGTAATTGCGGAACCCGAAGATGCCGTACGGGAGAAGGACGAACATCCACGTCAGGCCGAGCGCGATGTGGAACTGCAGAAGGTTGGCCCGTCCGCCGAACAGGCCTGTGAACATCGTGATGTACCAGTCGGGTGCAACGCGGAAGAGCGGCGACGAGATCAGCGCGATCCCCGTGGAGACCAGGAGGATCCATGTGACGGCGTTGAACCAGTGAACGAGAATCACGGCGACGTGGTGCTTCTTGATCTGGCGCTCGCGCATCACCTCTGCCTGATCGGCAGTGAGCGGAACCGGCGAGAGCGGGATGGCGTTACTCATCGAAGTCGTCCTCTCCCTTGTGAAGCTGCGTGAAGAACGCGACGGCCTGCCCCAGAAGCGTGACCCCGACGAGGCTGAGCACGAAAGGCCTCAGGAACCGCATCCAGGCCTCTGCCGCGCCGACGAGCCGGGGCGGTCTCGGGACGAAGCTCGCCGCGACCAGGTCCAGGTGCTCCTCGTCTCCGAGGTAGTAGACATTCGGACCGACGGCGATGTCATCGGATTCGATCCTTCGCGCTCCGTCGTGAAACACCATGCGGTGGACATCGCCATTGCGATCTTCAAGGTCCCCGAAATGCTTCGCGTTCGCCGGACAGGTCGACACGCAAGCTGGCTGCTCACCCCGGGCCACGCGTGGCGCGCAGAAGTCGCACTTGTCGGCTTTCTTCGTTCGAAGACTGATATGGCGCGCATCGTAGGGGCAGGCGTCGACGCAGAAGCCGCAGCCGATGCATACGGCCTCGTCGACGCGAACCACGCCGTTCTCATCCCGGTAGCTCGCCCCCGAGGGGCAGGTATGGACGCAGGAAGGCTCGTCGCAGTGATTGCACTGGGCGACGTAGGTGCTCGACATCAGCGCCGGGAAGACTCCCGACAGAGGAGTCGTCTCCACTCGCGTACGCGCCTGGCCGGGCTGGACGTCCCACTCCGCATTGCAGGTCACCGTGCAGGCATGGCACCCGACGCACTTCCGTAAATCCGTCACCATTGCATGTCTGGCCACTGAGCTGCTCCCTTCACGCCTTGACCGGGCGCACGAAATTCACGCGCATGCCGGTCCCGCCCGTCAGCGGATCGACGCTCACTCGGCTCATCAGGCCGTTGTCGGACGCGCCGCGCCCCGAAGCGCGCCGCAGAGATTTCGATTTCTGGCCGAAGCCGTGAACCATGTAGACGCAGTCGCTCCGGATCCCCTCGGTGACATGAATCCGGATCGGATCGCTGCGCACGCCGTCCTCGTTTTCGAAGGCGACCCGTTCGCCGTCGGCGACGCCGAACGCACGCGATGCCTCGGGATGCAGCCACGCCTCGTTCTCCGGCATCAGCGCATGGAGGGTCGCGTTGTTCTGGCTTCTCGCGAACGAGTGCATCGGCGCGCGGCCGTAGATCAGCCGAACGAACCCGTCCGGCGGCTGGGCGTGAGGCGTGTATCGCGGCAGCGGATCGGCGCCGTGGTCGGCGAGCTCCTGCGAATAGAGCTCGATCTTCCCGCTCGCCGTGTAGAAGGTGCGATCCTCGGGAGCGCGGTCTTCGAGATAGGGGAGCCCGTCGAACGATACCGCGCCGCAGTTGATGAGCTCCTTCCCGTCGAGCTGGAGCGGTTCGAGGATCGTCGCCAGGTGCTCCTCGGGCGAGTCCCACGGAAAATAGGCGCCGAGATCGAGCTTCTTCGCAAGTTCCTTCGCGATCCACCATCCGGGCTTCGAGTCGTACATTGGCTCGCATGCGGGCGACCGGACGGCGACGAAGGGCCGCTTCGCCGACTCGGCGATCGTGGGTGGGTCGTACCGCTCCAGATAGGTCGCCTCGGGAAGGACCAGATCGGCGTACTTGATCTGATCGACCGGGAGCACGTCGACGACGACCATGAAATCGAGTTTTCCGATCGCCTCGATCGTGCGGGCGGGCTGGGGAATGCTCTCGAGCACGTTCTGCCCGTAAACGATCCATGCCTTGATCGGATAGGGGTCGCCCGAGAGAGTCGCGTCGACCAGACCATTGGTCACGCCGAGCTCCTCGATCGCCAGCGGGAAGCGCTCCCCGGCGCCGTCCGCGCGACCGCGCTCGGACTCGGGAAACTCGGGAAGGTCGAAGGATCCGCGTTCGACCGACGTGGGGAGGAAGATCCCTCCCTTCCGTCCCCAGCTTCCGAGGAGCGCGGTCAGGATCGCCATCGCGCGTGCGCGCTGGGTGTCGTCGCCGTACCAGGTGACGTGGCGGCCGGGATGGACGGCAACGGCCGGCCGGGCGCGTCCCATCGCTCTGGCGGTCTCACGGATCGTCTCGGCTGGAATGTCGGTGATCGGCGCCGCCCACTCGGGCGTGAACTGCTGCACGTGAGCAGTGAGCTCGTCGAGACCGGTCGCGTAGGTTGCGAGGTACTCGTCATCGCAGAGACCTTCGCTGATGAGAACGTTGATCCAGGCCAGGAGCAGCGCGATGTCGGTTCCGGGGCGGATGGGCAGCCACCAGTCCGACTTCGAAGCGGCGGTCGAAAAGCGGGGGTCGACGGTGATCAGTTTCGCGCCGCGGGAGAGCCCGGTGGCAAATGCGTTGATCTGAGAGGTGAAGACGTTTTCGCCGAGGTGGCTGCCGATGAGGACGATGAGCTTCGCATCTTCCAGATCGACCGGCTCCGGGGAGCCGAGCCCCTGGCCGAAGGTCAGTGAATAGCCGACATCCCGCGGGCCGCGGCACTGGGCGAATGAAGGCTCGGCGCTGTTCGGCGTGCCGTAGGCCTGCATGAGAGTCGCGAAGAACCGGGCCCCATTGCCATGAGGAAAGAAAGCGACGCTCTCGGGGCCGTGCTCGTCGCGCAACCGGCGGAGTCTCTCGGCGAAGTAATCGAGGGCTTTTTCCCAGCTGATGGGAGTGAACTCGCCGGAGCCTCTTTCCCCGACCCGGAGCAGAGGGGTCTTGAGCCGGTCCGGATCGTAGAGCAACCCGGTTCCCGCATTACCGCGCGCGCAGAGCCGTCCCTGGTTCTGCGGATGCTCCGGATTTCCCTCCACGCGGATGACTTTCCCGTTCGCGATGGAAGCCAGGACGCCGCAGCGCCAGAAGCACATCTCGCAGGTCGTGGCGATTTCCGAGACGCGCTCGCTGCCGCGCCAGGCCGGTGAATGCTTGCGGGGATCCGCGAAAGCTGGAAGCGCGGTGGCGGTTGCGACGCCGGCTGCCGCGGTTCCCAGAAAGCCTCTTCTTGTGATGGTCGACTTCATCGGGTGCCTCGCTGCGGGAGTGATCTGGATGGCCGATTGAACGGTGGAGAGGCGGCCCTCCGGAGAGGGCCGCCCTTGAATGACCGGGATCAGCAGCCCGACATCGCCTTCCCTTTCTGGAAGGTGATGGTGTCGCCGACGCTCATGCTGCCGGCCTTTCTGGTCTTGACCGTGATGGAGAGGGGGTCGTCAGAGACCGCGAGGACTTTGCCGACGCCGTCGCGGAACTTCACCGGGGCGTTCTTCTTGACCCAGGCCGGCTTGTCGCCATCGATGGCGATCGTGACTTTGCCGTCTTCGACGGCGGTGATTTTGCCGGTGACAGCTGTGGCAGCTGTGGCAGCAGGGTCCGCAGCGATCGCGGTTCCGCAGATGGCGAGGACGAGCAGGACGAGAAAGAATCGTTTCATTGAGAATCTCCTTTTTCTGATCTGGTTAGAAAACGCCGAGCTGGAGCATCACGCGCAGGGTGTCGTACTCCTCGATGCGGTCGATCGGGGCGCCGGTGGTGGGGTTGATCCGTCCTCCGACGAACGGAGTCGCCTGGTCGAACTCCGTCTTGAGGTATTCGGCCGTCAGGCGGACGTTCTGACGCCGGATGTAGTAGTTGACCCCCGCTCCAACCTGGTCGATCTTCTGATTGTTGATACCGAGCAGGTGCGCGAACTCCCAGCTCTCGGCCAGGACGTACGGCTGGAGAAGCCCCTTCTTTCCGACGGTGATGGGAAGGATCCACGCGGCTTTCGCGAACCATCCATCCTTTTGCCCGTTGAGGCCCGTGATGTTGGCGAGGCGGTCGCCGGCGTTGAAATTGGTCTTGTAGGCGTCGTCGAAGTCGAGCTCGAGATACTGCGCATTGGCCGTGAACGTTCCGGCCGCAGTCGGATACTCGAACAGCATGTCGGCGGCGAAGGCGGTGTAGTCGACGGTCTCGTCGTTGAGAACCGCGCCCGTCGGTGAGACGTTGCGGTAGACGGCATCAGCCTCGAACGCAGCGCCGACGCCGAGGGTGAAGATCCTCAGATCGCCGAAATACGTCCCCACGTAGCCGGAGCCCGGCTCCTCATCGAGGAAGGCGTAGTGCACACGGCCAACGTACTGGAACGAGTTCTTGGGCTCGATGGAAGATGTGACCACGCTTCCGTTCAGCGGATGCATGGTCCGGGTGACGCCCTCGCGTCCCTGGAATACGCCGGCGTAGTAGCGGAGCTTGTCGTCGAGCAGGTGGCCCCAGGCCACCGCGCCCATGTCGCGGCTGAATTTGGCCGGCGACGTGCCGTAGGCGTTGTAGACGAAGAACGAACGGTCCTGGGTGAGGGGAGCGAAGCAGTCGTCGAGGTTGGCGCGGGTCAGGGGAATCTTCGTGAGTCCGATTTTCAGGTTCAGGGCGTCGGAGAAGTTCGCGATCGCATATCCGTCGATGATGCGGATGTCGCGGTCGTTCCAGTCGACGTCCTGGGCGGTGAGCCCATACCCGAGGGCGCCCTGCTTGGACGACCCGGTGTTTCCGCATGTCTGGAACTTGAAGCCGTACGTATCGTCCAGCATCGCGGTGATCGTCAGCCGAAGCCGCTGGAAGTGGATGTCGGTACGGCTGCCTTCGCGATCGAGACCGGTGCCGAAGTCGGTCGTCTCGGAGAAGACCTGCCCTTTGACCTCGAAATCGAACGTCGGATCGAGCTCGTCGAACCAGTCGTCCTCGGCTTCCTCGGTGTCCTCGTCGTCATCCGGGGCCGGAGCTGTCTGCTCCGCCTCGGCCGGTTCATCCAGCCCGGCGCCCTCGGCAGCTTCAGCCGGGGAGACCATCATCATCAGTGCAAAGAGAATCGTGATCAGTAGTGTGAGTGAACTGCGCATGCGTCCTCCTAAGAATCGCAAGCCGATGGTGGAGGCTCAGGGCGCAGGATTTCTTGTCGCGCGACAAGATTCGGCGGCTACTACGCATGTGCGTGACCGCTGCTGCCGTTGGCTGGTGCGCTATGTGGTGAGCTGTGGTGCCCGCCGCGTCACTTCAGCGTGAACTGCCAGGCGTCCGGGTATCGGAGCACGGCTGACGCCGCGGGAGGAGACGGTCGGTGGATCAGCGCGGATTCTCCGTGGGTTGCGCCAGATCGGCGAGGGCCACCGAGTCGAGAATGCGGTAGCCGCGGGAGCCGAGCCTCTCGATGATGCCGTCCTTGCAGAGCCGGGCCAGCGTCCGGGAGATGTTCTCCGCGTTGATGTCGAGCGAGCGGGCCAGTTCCGCCTGACTGGACGGCAACTGGACTTCGACTCCGTCCGGGCTTTCGGTTCCCGAGGCCATCAACCCGAGGAGCGCGTGCGCCACGCGCGCGACCGCGCTGCGGTGTCCGAGGAGGCCGACCTGATCGAGACAGTTGCGCAGCCGGCGGGCGGTGTAGGCGAGAAGCGCCGCACTTATCTCCGGATGGGTCGCCAGGACACGGTGAAAGTCCTCGCGGCTGAGCACGAAGAGATGGCAGTCCGTCACTGCCGACACCGAGACCGGGAACGGCCCCCCGTCGAGGAGAGGGATGAATCCGAAAAAGTCACCCTTCAGCAGATTGAAGACCGTGATGGACCGGTCTCCCGGAAGGCTTCGGTACGCCTTGAGTTGTCCTTCCACGATCACGAAGAACCGCCCGTCGACCTCTCCCTCGACGAAGACGACCGCTCCCTTGGCGACCTTGCGACTGGTGAAGAATGGCGCGAGATACTCCAGCACGTCCGGGCCGGCGCAGCCGAACGGGCTCTTGAGAAGGGGTTCGACGAGTCTCTGGGGCATCGCAGATTCCATCTTATCGCGCCGGCGAGAGGCGGCGGACCTAGAGTTCGGTGCGGGCATCGCACCATATGTGGCCACGGTTTGGCTTCATCAACCGTGGCATCCATCGAATCGGCGCCTGAATGCCTGGGCTCGAGTCAGCGCGCCGGCTGCGCCGCCCCCGGCGAGGCTTTGGTCCAGCCGCTGCCGTGTGGTCGGCACCTTCACGCTGTACCTCTCCGTTTCGGGGAGCGAGGTGATGAGCCCGGCCATCATCCGCTTCACGTTGAGCGCTCCGCCGTTGTAGAGCGCCGCGGTCATCTGCTCGAGCAGCGCGCGGTTCGTCTCGAGCGCTTCGGCTTCGGCCGCCTTTCGCGCGAGGTGCCGGACGAGAAACTCGGCCATCCGTTCGGGAGAAAAGCGCCCGTCGACCCTCTCCGCCAGGATGTCTGCCGCGAGATATCGATGCTTCAGATTCACCTCGGAGGCCGGGATGCCGAAGAAGGCGACCAGCGTCGCGTCGCGCTCGGCCATCAGATCCTTCTGGTACTGCTTCCACGAGTCCTTCTGCACGCTTCGAAGGTCGCGATACTCCTTCCGGATCCTGTCGCGGTACTCGGTCAATCGCGCACGATCGTTCGCGCGGATCAGCCGCTCGAGCTCCGTCAGCGCCGCCTCGTTCCGCCGGTCCGCCGATTCGATTCCGGCAAAAAACCACGCGGGAGCATGCCCGCGGAGCACTTCGAGCTCCTCGAGTCCTTCGCGCCTGAGCGCGACCGCTGCCTCGTGCAGCCGTGCCGCGCGCTGGGGCGTCAACGGCTTCTTCCGATCGAGCATCCGCGTCGCGATCGCGTCCGCATCGCCGAGCGGCTTCTTGACGATGTACGCGCTCACTCCTCTGAAGTAGTCGTCCGTCAGAAAGAGCTTCCCGCCATACCCTTCGAGCAGGTACGCCACAGGCGTCGCCTGCGCGAGTCCGACCGCGGCCGCCTCGGAGACGGTCAGGATCTTCCCGTGCGTCTCGGCATGCGCGATCGCGAGGAGCAGCGTCACGGGAGGGGAAGTGCTCGAGCTGCGAGACGCCTTTTCGATGACCCGGACGAGTGACTCCGGCTCCTGGGTCCACATTCTCCCCAACTCGTCCGAGAGGCGAAGGACCTGCTGCTCGATCGCCGCATCGGCCGCGTCGACCAGGGACGGCGTCTGCTCCGCGGGCGGCTCGGACGATTCGACGTGCGCGAGTGGATCGCCGATTTGCGGCGACGGGACCGATGCGTCAGCGGCGCCGTCGCCGGGTTGCGGAGGGTGGGCTCGGACGAAACCGAGGATGAAGAGGACGCCGAGGGCAAGGGCGAGGAGGGCGCCGGCAGTCGGCCGGGTGCGGGAGTTGGGGGCGACCATGAGTAACTGTAGCGCGTCGCCCGAGCGAAGTGAATCGGTAGTTTTCGCCCGAGTCCGTAGGTGAAAGACTGACAAGCGGCCGGCCAGTGGTGTGGCCACAGAGGCTGATGAAGCCGGGATTGCCTGCGGAAAGCGCCCGAGGTACCCTCGGTGGATGAAGCGGCACAAGGCCAGGGTCGTCGTTCTTCAGGACGGAAAGGTCGTGGTGGAGGACCTCCCCGTTCGTGCAGGGCAGAGCGTCGAGGTGACGATCGACATCGAGGATCCAGTGCGGCCCCGCTGGCCGCTCCGGGGGCTTCCGGTGCGGCTGAAGGACCCCTTCGGCCCCGCGGTTCCCGACTCGGAGTGGGATGCCGGGAAGTGATCCTTCTCGACACGCACGTCTGGATCTGGCTCGTCCACGGTGATTCGGTCCTGCCGCCCGGGCTCCGCGCCTCGATCGAGCTGAACCCGGCGCGAAAGCTCGCCGTGAGCGTCACACGATCGATGAGGATCCTCCCTCACCCGTGAAGAAGAGACGGCGGGTTGGTTGCTCCAATGTGACGTATGCGATCGTCGATGTGGATTCTCGCGAATCGTCAGCCTGACATGGATGTCGCTTCGTGGCGCGATCCGGTCTGAAGGGAACCATGGGGGGATTCTATAGGCCGATGATTCAACGCTTCAACGCCTCGAGCATGATGTGGAAGATCACGTTCTGCTCCTGAACGCCTCGGACCAGGTCGAGAGATCCTGAAAATGCGCGTCGTCGTCAGCGGCTCACTGGGCGCGAATCACTCGCCATCATGGATGGTGTCGGAAAGGGTCGAGCCATCGGCATCTTCGCGGTCGAGCCACCGGTAGGTGGGACGGACACCGGCGAGCATACCGGCAACGCTCAGCTCCTCGTCGATTTCCGGCCAGTGGATTCCGTACGGACCGAGGACGGCGTGCCTCCGTTGATCCGCCGTTGCCTGCAGCAAAGGGGGATACCAGATGAGCGGAGTCGTGATTGTCCGGCCGTCGGCGAGGCGAACGATCACCTCAGCGTCGGTCACGTCCACCGTCACGGGAGCCGGGGTGTTCTCTTCACTGACGGAAAAACTCACGCCACACCTCCAGAAAGTGGATTCGGTGTTCCTCGCAGATCGTCTGAATCCGGCGTAACTCCGTTGCTGAGAATCCTACCGCGGATGCGAGCGAAATGGAGGGTTCGAGCCAGAACTTCGCCTGCGCCGAGTCGCGAGAGACGTGCACGTGCGGCGGCTCGGCTCCTTCGTTGGCGAAGAAAGAAAAGCGGTATGGCCCCTCGCGATAGATCGTCGGACTCATGACTCACGATGTCGATGTCTTTCCAGGTGTCACCATGGTGTTCAGGTCAGAGTACGGCGGCTCTGCTGAAGTCGCAACCGGGATGGGCGGCCCCAGCATTTTCACTTCACCACGGAGATCGACGGCTTCGGCTCACCGTGCCATCGGAAGGCGTACGTTCTTCCCTTCCGCACGTTCATCACGAGAGCTGGTCGGAAGCAGGCGAGAGAGGTGCCTTTGCTGCGGCGGACGCTCGGGTAGATGACCCCGAGGGAGCCGGCGGCGAGGAGTTCTTCCGCTAGCGTCTGTGAGGCGACGTAGCTGTCCGGTGCGAGGACCTCGGCGAAGCTCCCGTCTCCCCGGAGGTCGTGGAACTCGGCGCTGAAGTCGGCCAGGTAGTCGTCGTACGTGAGCTCCTCCTCGGTCCAGCCGACCTCTGCGAGCTCGATCCACTTGTGAAAAGCGACCTCGGCCTGCGCCGTCGCGAGCTCGAACCCCGAGTACCACGCGCCGCGATCGGGACCGTTGAACCGGCTGCCAAGCGGTTGCGCGTGGCAGGAGGCGGCGTTGACGATCCGGGAGTACGGAACGCCGAACACCAGCTCATGGATGCCGATGCCGGGCAGGAGGCCGTCCTCCCCGAGGAGTCGGTCGTTCGTCGCGTGGTCGAGATCAAACATGTCCTGGAGATGCCCCGCATCGTCGGCGATCTCGGCGAGGACGCTCGCGCCGCCGTCGGAGTACTTCGAGGGGATGAAGCGGTGCGTGTCGTTCCGGCGGATCAGACGGACCTGCGGTAGCGTCACACCCCGCCCCGCCGGGCGTCGAGCAGCCGCCGGATGGTCTGCATGGCAGGGAGGCCGCCCGTGAGCATATATGCGAGCGGCGTCCGGCCGCCGAAGATGCGGTTGCTGTTGGGCAGCCCGACCCAGGCGTCTGCCAGCTTCTTCGAGTAGAGGATGTTCAGCGCCTTGAAAATGCCGATGAGATAGGAGATGCGCAGCAGGCGGTCGGTGTCGAGCACTCGATCGGGGTTCTTCTTCAGCTCGTAGTACGGCCCGTTCGACATGCCGCCGAGAAGCACTCTCGCATCCTCGTCGCGGACCTTCCATCGCGCGACGATGTTGAAGAAGCCGCGCACGGCGGACCGGCTCAGCCGCTCCCGCTCCCCCTTCGAAGTGAGGTCGACGAGTGGCGAGGGAGCGTAGCGCGTGGCGGGGTAGTCTGAGTAGAGGGGCATGCGTAACTCCGTTTCAGGATATTATACTCTCCGTATCAGGAATCGCAAGGGCGGGTAGGCAGTGCGGTGTGGCTGCGGTTTGGTCTATCAACCGCGGCGGTGGCGCCGGAGGAATGTTGGTTTTTGGCGCGATCCGGCCACGGCTGATGAAGCCAAGCCGTGGCCACGTGGTGGACTAGTCGCGCGGCTCTCGGCTCGGCTCGGGTCGCAGGTGGCGGGGGAGACGCACACTCATGACGGTGCCGGAATCCTCGGACGACGCCACCGAAATCGTGCCCCGGTGCGCCGCGACGATCTCGCGCGCGATGTAGAGGCCGAGGCCGACCCCACCGAAGGACTGACCACGGTTGTCTGCGGCCGAAGGGACGCGGACGAACGGATCGAAGATCCTCGGAAGCGCCTCGGCGGGGATCGCGGGCCCCCGGTTCGCGATCGTCAGGAGGACGTCCTGCTCCTCTTCTCGGAGTGAGATCTCGACCGGGCTCCCGTCCTCGCCGTGCGTGATCGCATTCGAGACGAGGTTCGAGACGACCTGGCGCAGGCGCGCGGGATCCCACTCTCCTGTCACGCCCCCGGACAACTCGACGCGCAGGGTCTGGTCCGGGTGGCCGGCGCGAAACTCGGAATGATTCAGTGCTTCAAGGCCACGAGCATGATGTGGAAGATCACGTTCTGTTCCTGAACGCCTCGGACCAGGTGCGCAGACGGCCCGGCGGCATAGATCGCCACGTCCTCACCGCCGTGTGTCTCGCCGCCGAGCGGCACGGTCGCTTCCTGCAGGAAGTCGGGGTCCGTCGTGTCGACGTCCGTCAGATCGATGCGCTCGCCTCTCGCGCCGGGACCGTTCGCATAGCCGAGGATCGTGTAGGGAAGTCCGTCGCGCGCTCTTGCGAGCTCGCCGGTGGGGGCGCCGTCGGGACCAATCGCGGGAACTTTTCCAGTGATCGGCGTTCCGCGCGGCGGATAACCGGCGAGCGTCATCACGTGGCTGTGATCCGCAGTCACGATCACCAGGGTCTCGTCGAGATCGATCGTCTCGAGCGTGGCCGCGACCGCGCGCGAGAGCTCGATCGTGTCGGTCAGGGCGCGATGCGCGTTTCCGTCGTGATGCGCATGATCGATTCGTCCCGCCTCGACCATCAGGAAATATCCCTTCGGATTCTTCGACAGGATCTGAATCGCCTTGAGGGTCATCTCCGTCAGCGATGGCTCGCCATCCGGCCCAGGTGCGCGGTCGTGCTCATACTGCATGTGCGAGTCGTTGAACAATCCGAGCAGATGATCGGTCGACGCGGCGTCGACTGCCGCGAGCTCAGCTCCGTTCTCGACGAACCTGGCGCGCGGGAACTTCGCAAGCCATTCCGCGGTCAGATCCCGTCCATCCTTCCGGTTGCCCTCTCTCGAGGTGGGGAGAAAGTGCAGCCTCCCGCCGCCGAGGGCGACCTCGAGACCATCGCCGAACGGGAACTCGATCAACTGCCGTGCGATATCGGGAAACCCGCCCGCTCGAGCCTCGGCGCTCAGATTGGAGTCGTCTTCCCAGTTGCGCGATGGCGAGTGCGCATAGCAGGCAGCAGGCGTCGCATGCGTCAGGCGCGCCGTCGAAACCACTCCCGTCGACATTCCCCACGTTTCGGCAATCTCGACGATCGTCATCAGACGGCTCGACTCGGGCACAGGCCAGGAACGTGGACCCACGCTCTCATCGAACGAGAGAACCCCCGAGCGCGTCTTCACCCCGGTCACCATCGCCGTCATCGTGCCGGCGGAGTCCGAAACCTGCATGTTCGTGGTGTAGGTTTTCGAGAGCGCGATGTGCGGCAGGGTTTCGAAGCTGAGCAGATGCTCCTCTCCCGAGCCGCCCCTACTCTGCCCCTCGAGGATTCGTGCCGCCGTCACAGTGGATACGCCCATGCCGTCCCCAACGAAAAGAATGACGTTCTTCGCCGGCTGTGCTTCGAGCTCCCGTACAGCCTTCTGGCCTTCGACGAACCAGCGATTCCGGCTCTCGAGCGCCGCGTCGACTGCCGGGTCGGGGAGCCGGACGCGGGGGCTCGCGGAGGTGCAGGCAGAGAGGATGACGATGGACAGCAGAATGGCGAGTCGGTTCTTGTTCAACGGTGGTCTCCGGCTATGGGATTGGTTCATGAGCAAGGAACCTGCGAGATGACGAAACCCTTCCCTTGCACACGTGAAACCGCGTGCGACCGGGATACTGGCAGGTCACAACCCGTATTCACGATCGCCGCACTCGTCCAGTGCGATTCCTGCCGGCTCCGAACCGAAGAGGACAAACCTCCAGTTCGGAACGGACCGTACCGGAGCGGCATCAAGTCTCTGCGCGGTTTCTGTAAAGTGCGTTCGGCAAGGGGGACCGAGGTGACGCAGAAAACGGAGGCAGGTGTAGGGGGAACCCCCTTCCCC
>JBHEPS010000329.1:0-671 GCA_046260175.1 Thermoanaerobaculia bacterium | reverse complement strand
AAATTCTCACGAGCTCGCTTTCGGAGGGCCAGGGTCCACCCACTCTGGCCGCTCTCTCGGGAAAGACGGTCGTCAAATGGCTGACGAACTCCGGGATCGAAGGGCGTTCCCTTTCCCCCGACCTCATCGGACCATCGATCGCTCCAGCGCTCTCCCACTACGCAGCTGAGCACCATTCGCTGGCGGCTGCCGGCGACGAGTTCCGCATCGCGGTCTGGATCGAGAACTCGGCGAATGGATATCGCGCCCGGGGTGTGCGGATCGTTCGCGGCGTTCCGATCGATAACGCCCCGCTCGACTTCGGTCCCGCTTGGGGATCGGACGCGCCCATAGGCGTGGGAGCGATTGACGACCAGTTTCTGGTCATCTGGGCCGGTCCGGACAAAATGCTTTCGCGCCGTTTGACGGCCGCCTTCTACGACAAAGAGCTTCCTCCCGTCGCAGTTCCCGAGCTCAATCACCTCCTGGTGAACGACCTGGTCATCACCACGGACACGATCGACTTCGTCGTGTTCGGTGTAGCGAGGCCCGCACCGGGTGGTCCGCTGGGAGCGAGAGAGATGTTCACCCAGAGGTTTCCGAGAAATCCGCTGGCTACGATTCCGCCACCGGCCACTCATTGGTCCGGCGCCCGTGAAGAGGTGACTCACCTGGAGGTGGCCCACAGCGGG
>JBHEPS010000328.1:0-683 GCA_046260175.1 Thermoanaerobaculia bacterium | reverse complement strand
CGCATCCCTCCGGTCGCCGAGATGAGCGGCGCGTGGAACTTGCGGCCTGCCGCACCGAATCCGATCAGGCCCACTTCGATGATGGGGGAGGAAGAGATCACGCCATGATCAGTATAGAAGCGAAGGGGTGAGGGGAGAGTAAAGGCAAGCCAGAAGCCAGAAGCCAGAAGCCAGAAGAAAAGGCGAAGCCAGAAACCAGAAGCCAGAAGCCAGAAGCCAGAAGCCAGAAGAAAAGGCGAAGCCAGAAACCAGAAGCCAGAAGCTGGAAGAAAAGGCAAACCCGACGTGGATGTTGTCTTTGACGTTTCTTCTGGCTTCTGGCTTCTGGCTTCTGGCTTGCCTTTACGCTGGCTTCTGGCCGGGGGGGGGGCGTGTAAACGAACCCGCGGCCGGTGGCGTCCAATCGACTAAACTGATCGCGAACCCTTCTTGGAGGCACCAACCATGGCGATCGTATGGAATCGTGATGCGGCAGCGCATCTGTATCGTCGCGCCGGCTTCGGCGCAACACCGCAGGAACTCGACCGAGCCCTCGAGCAGGGGATGGAGGCCACGGTCGCCGGTCTGATCGACTACGAAGGGGTGGACAACTCCGCGCTCGAAGCGCGCCTGGCGGCGCTCGGACCGGAGCCGAGCACGGCGATCGAGATCCTGACGTGGTGGCTCACTCGGATGGTCTTCAC
>JBHEPS010000327.1:0-684 GCA_046260175.1 Thermoanaerobaculia bacterium | reverse complement strand
CCTCAAGCCGGAGGAGGCGTGGGAGGACATGGACTGGATGGTCCTGATCCTTCTCGCCTCGCTGATCCCGCTCGGTATCGCGATGCAGAGCAGCGGCACCGCAAGCCTGATCGCTTCGCAGCTGAACAGTGTTGCCGGCAGCATCGGCCCCTACGGCGCCCTCGCTATTCTGTTCACCGTCACGACGCTACTGACCTCGGTGATCAGCAACAACGCCGCCGCGGTTGTCTTCGTCCCGGTGGCGATCGCGATGGCTGCCGCCATGGGACTGTCGGCCATGCCCTTCGTCGTCGCTGTCATGTTCGCGGCCTCGAACAGCTTCATCACGCCCGTCGATACAAGTTCAGCGACTTCATCCGCGTCGGCGGCCCGCTCAACGTCCTGATCATCATCGTCGCCACGTTCGTCATCCCGATGTTCTTCCCGTTCTGACGTGTGGGAGGGGGGGGATAGGACGAATAGGACGAATAGGACCTATAGGACGAATAGGACCTCTGGGGCACGGTCCCGCGCGCTCGCCGACGAAAGGCAGCACGTCTCCTGTTGGTCCCATAAGTCCTATTCGTCCTATTCGTCCTATCTGTCCTATTCGTCCTATTCAGTCTCCCCCCTTGCCGCCCATCCTCCCCGGGCATACCATCAGCGCCTCCCATGTGGATTCTAGTAACCGTGGCGGCGATCGCC
>JBHEPS010000326.1:0-685 GCA_046260175.1 Thermoanaerobaculia bacterium | reverse complement strand
ATGTAGATGAACGTTCCGGCCGAGAAATTGATCAGCATCCCGATCATGGCCTCGGCGTTCTCTCCGGCGCGGTCGATCGTGAAGCTCGAGACGATCACGCCGAGCGGAATGGCGAGGAGGAGGATCGTGAGAAACCCGAGGGTCTTCTTCTTCGAATAGCCGCCGTGCAGCATGAGCAGCGACACCGCGAAGGCGGTCGGGACCTTGTGCAGTGCCAGGGCGGCGAAGATCGCGGGCTCGAGCTCCGGCACGTGATGTCCTGAACCGAGGGCGACGCCGTCGATGAGATCGTGAAACGTCAGCCCCAGAAACGCGAGAAAGCCGATCTCGTGCAGCTCCCCCTCCTCCTCGGAATGCGGATGACGCATCGACACCTGCTCGAGCAGGTAGAGGGCGAGGAACCCGAGGAGCACGAAGATGACGCCATCGCGGCCGGCGAGCTCCCACCCTTCGGGAAGCATGTGGAGAAAGGCCGCGCCCAAAATCGCTCCGGCGCCGAACGCGATCCAACGATGCGCCGTCTTGTGCGTCCACTCGATCAGCAGCGGCACCACACCGGCCGCGAAACCAACCGCGACGATGACGAAGGCAAGACCGAGGGCGGAGAAGTCGAGCATGACGGGCGCGATTATGCCAGATCAGAGGCAATCAGAAGCCAGAAGCCAGAAGGCAGAAGAAAAGGCGA
>JBHEPS010000325.1:383-686 GCA_046260175.1 Thermoanaerobaculia bacterium | reverse complement strand
GAACGAGGTCCTCGCTCTGGACGACATCGACAGCGAGACCCGCAGGGAAGCCGTCGAGGCGATCCGCAGCAGCGCCAACGCACAGAAACAGCTCATCGACGACATGCTCGACGTCTCCCGCATCATCATGGGGAAATTCTCGATCGACCTGAAGCCCGAGTCCCTTCCGGAGATCGTCCAGGGAGCGCTCGACACGATCCGCCACCAGGCGGAAGCGAAACATTTGGAAGTCCGCCTCGAAATCTCCTCGAAGAACGTCCAGGTGCTCTCCGACCCGAGCAGGCTCCGCCAGGTGTTCTGGAA
>JBHEPS010000325.1:0-238 GCA_046260175.1 Thermoanaerobaculia bacterium | reverse complement strand
GCGATCGCGAGCCACATCGTCGAGCTCCACGGCGGCGTGGTCGAAGCCGTCAGCGAGGGAGAGAGAACCGGAGCGGAATTCAGGGTCCTCCTCCCGGTCTGGAGCGAGTCGATGGCCGGCGACCCCGAGACCCAGGGGCGGAGGGACGGCTCTGCGCGTGACGAGTGATCCGGCGCGTCAGGCGATGATCCCGGGGCGGCGTCAGGGCGCTTCCGCGCCCGCTGCTCCGCTCGTGATC
>JBHEPS010000324.1:0-689 GCA_046260175.1 Thermoanaerobaculia bacterium | reverse complement strand
TTGTCTCCCTCCCTTTCGGTCCCTTCGGCCGAGCAGGGCTTCGGATTACCCGCGCTCGACGACGCGCTTCATTTCGCTGGGGACGGACGTCCGGTCTTCATCCTCGACCGCCCTGCCCCGAACGGTTTGTCGCTCGATGAGGCTGTTGAGGTGGCCATGACTCCGTCGGGAGGGCGGCTGGTCGCGAGTCTCGTCTGGACCGACCCACCGACACCCGCGAATGCAGCGACCCCCCTCGTCCACGACCTCGACCTCGAACTGGTCGCCCCCGACGGCACCGTTCATCGAGGGAATGCGAATCTGACAGGGGGCTCTCCGGACCGCCTCAACAACATCGAGGTGGTGGCCATCGAAGGGCCGGCGGAGGGGACCTGGCACCTGCGGGTCCACGCCGAAAGAGTGGCTCCGGGGGCGCGGCAGTCTTTCGCGGTCATCGCCGCAGGCGCCGCGGAGAAGGAGCCGGAGCCAGCACGGCGGCGGGCGGTGAGACGAGGGGCGGGAAACTAGGGACGAGGGACGAGGGACGAGGGACGAGGGACGAGGAAGAACAAAGGCGAGGAGAGTTTAGAGATTTTCTGACTTCTGACTTTTTGGCTTTGACTTTCCTCGCCCCTCGCCCCTCGCCCCTCGCCCTACGCCCTCGGCTCGATCTTCTCGAGCCCCGCCAGATACGGCCGCAGGACCTCGGG
>JBHEPS010000323.1:0-696 GCA_046260175.1 Thermoanaerobaculia bacterium | reverse complement strand
CTGCGCGATCAGGGCGTCGGCGAGCTTCGCCTTTCTTCCTTTCCCGATCAGTTTCGCGTGGAGCAGCCCCGCTCGCTCCCAGAACCCGTCGCGCATCTCGAGAAGCGGTAGGCCAGCCAGGTCGCGCGCGAGCTGTGGGGGGAGCGAGGGATCGCTCAACGCTTCACAGAGAACCGGCGGTGGGAGAATCGCCACTCCCTCTGCGATCGCCTCGGCGACCACCTGGACGTCGCGCCCTCTTTCGCCCGAAAGATAGCGGCGGAGCGAACTGGTGTCGATCGCAATCAATCTTCCCGCAGCTCCTCGAGAGGTACGGACCATGTGACGCGCCCGGACCACCGCTCGAGCCTCTGCCACGCCTGCTGACGGGCGCGAAGCTCGAGCGCCTCACGGACGACCTGCGTGACCCCTTCTCCCTCTCCGGTGGCGCGCTCCAGCACGTCGGCGGGGACGTGAACGGTGATTTTTCGGATTTGCTGGCGACTCATGCCAGCAAAGCATACCATAATCCGAAGCCCAGAACTGACGCGTCGGAGTAGTGAAACGAATAGGACGAATAGGACGGATAGGACGAATAGGACCGAGGCTCCCGTGAGGGACTGGCTTCGAGGGGCCGGGTCTGGCCCGACCCCTCGAGGCGTGGTTTTAGGCTTCACCGCAACTGCGCGTCCAGGAACCGCAGGTACGCTTCCGAGG
>JBHEPS010000322.1:458-701 GCA_046260175.1 Thermoanaerobaculia bacterium | reverse complement strand
CCGTTCGAAGCGGTTGCGATCGAGCTCGGTCGGTTGTGGGGGTAGGGTACAGGGCACGATCGCGCGGCGAAGCTGAAAGCTTCGCTTCCTGTGAGCGAAGCTGGAAAGCTTCGCCTACTGCTCGCTTACGCGCCGCAGGAATCGCGCACGATGAGCTCGCAGTGGAGTAGGACGTCGCGTGAGGGGAGGTCCGCGCGGGCGACTCGCTGGAGCATGGTCGCCATCGCTGCGTCGCCGATCTGG
>JBHEPS010000322.1:0-387 GCA_046260175.1 Thermoanaerobaculia bacterium | reverse complement strand
CCTCCCGCCGTGCGGTCATTGGCGCAGACGATCGCCTCGGGCCGACTTGAAGAAATGAACGCGCGCACCGCCTCGCGGTCCGAGGGATCGATGCGCTGCACGAGGGCCCGCTCGACCGGCGCATCGTGCTGGTAGAGCGCCTCGCGGTACCCGGCCTCGCGCGCGTCGACGGTGGCGGCCGTGCGGGGGTAGGCGAGGAACCCGACCCTGCGGCACCCCAGGCCGAGGAGGTGTGCCGTGATCGTGTGCCCGGCGCGTCGGTTGTCGATGCCGACCAGATCGTGATGCCCCCGGCCCGGGTAGGGAAGGACGGTGCGGTCGAGCAGTACCACCGGGATACGCGCTTCGTCGAGCGCGTTCGCAATCCTCCGGTTGACGTCGTTCTTC
>JBHEPS010000321.1:447-704 GCA_046260175.1 Thermoanaerobaculia bacterium | reverse complement strand
TCGACGACACGAGCCTCGAAGAGCTGCTTCGAGGGAGGGCCGTCCCGGCCGGGGATGGCCGCGCCAGCTGGGGCCTGCGCGCGCGGCCGCGGGAACTTCTGCCGGTCCTCGACGAGCTCGGTTCGAGCCGCGGCCTCCGCCTGCTCGCCCGCGGCCTCTCGAACACCTCCCGCGACCTCGCCCGCGCCCTTCGCGCGCTCCCGCCGACCGGAGAGCTCACCGCCGAGCTGCGGGAAGAGGGGGAGTTCGTGACCGTG
>JBHEPS010000321.1:0-235 GCA_046260175.1 Thermoanaerobaculia bacterium | reverse complement strand
CCTCGAGCCGTTCCCGTTTGCGCTCCATTCCGACTTTACCCTAAGATACTTCCCCCGCCCGGAAGGGGTGGGTGCGGTCGAGGGAGACGAGCTCGAGATCGCTCCGGAGCAGCTCGACGAGGAGTATTACGGCGAGCCGCAGGTTCAGCTTCTGCCGATCGTTCTGGAGCAGGTTCAGTTGTCGCTCCCGATGAAGCCGCTTTGCGAGGAAGGGTGCCTCGGGCTCTGCCCCGCC
>JBHEPS010000320.1:0-706 GCA_046260175.1 Thermoanaerobaculia bacterium | reverse complement strand
GAGCCGTATGCGACCGACCCGGGGCCCCGAGAGACCTCGACCGAGGCGATGCCGAAAGGGTCGATGAAACTCGCCGAGGCGCCGGCGCGACGTTCGGTGCTCACGCGGGCCCCATCGACGAGGATCAGAGTCCGCCCGCCGCTCAATCCACGGATCACCGGCACCGCTGCCGCGCTCTCCTCCGTCTTTCCGACGCCCGCGATTCCCTGGATCGCCTCCGTGAGATGCTGCGGCTGCCGCGCGTCGAGGTCCTCCTGCCCCGCGATCACCGTCGCCGCGCCGGGAGGGGCGTCGATGTTCGGGGCCGCTCCCGTGACGACCGTGACGCTTTCCTGATACGCCGTCACCAGACGCAGCTCGAGCACCCCCTCCGGCGCCCGCTCCACGTGAAGGGGCGGATAGACCTCCCCCCTCGGTCCGGTCGCGATGAAGGTCGCGGGAAAGGGAGGAGGAGGATCGAGGACGAACCGGCCGCTCGCAACCACTCGCACCGACCCGCTTCGCCCGACGATGGAAAGCTGGCTGCCGGTCGCCGGCTCTCCGTTCGGCAGAAGGAGCAACCCCTCGAGAGCGAGGGCGGGAAGAGGGAAGAGCAGCAGAAGGAGGAGGACGGATTTCACGCGGAGAGGGATGTTAACTGAAGCGGAGGGGCGAAGGGGTGATCGTCATCCTGAGGGAGCGCCGCGCTGACGGCTCGGGTGTCGAC
>JBHEPS010000032.1:21005-21270 GCA_046260175.1 Thermoanaerobaculia bacterium | reverse complement strand
ATGCTGAGAGAAGGGTCGATCGGACGGTGTTGCATCGCCGCGATTGTAGCCAAAAGGCGAGGGACTAGGGGCTAGGGGCTAGGGGCTAGGGAAATGCAAACGCAAAGGCAGGACGTGCTGCTTCGTCGGCGGCCATCCTAGCTCTTGCCTTTGACTTTCCCTAGCCCCTAGCCCCTAGCCCCTAGTCCCTGCCTCTAATAGCTCGCCAGCCGTCCCGTCGCGTAACTCTCCGGGTCCGCCTGAAAGGTCCTGCGGTTCGCCTCGG
>JBHEPS010000032.1:20316-20709 GCA_046260175.1 Thermoanaerobaculia bacterium | reverse complement strand
CTCGAAACTGTAGATCGGGGTGTCTTTCGTGATCGAGACCTTGCTCCCGTCGACCGGATCCATCGCGATGCTCGGGGCGAACGGCAGGTTCACTCGTGCGCGCAGGGCCTCTTCCGGAGAGGGCTGCTGCTGTTTGGCGTCACCCTTGGCCGCCTTCGCGGTCGTTTGTCCGGGCACCGGTCGCTGCGGGAGCGTCTGTTCCTCCAGGACGGGAGGGGGATCGATGGGAGCGGGGCGGACGCCCACTGACTCGAGCGTGCGTACCTCGAGTGCCGCGTTCTGTTGCCGCGGAGTCTGATCGCAGCCGGCCGAAAGCAGCAGCAGGAACGAAAGCGCGAAAGCGAACTGAGCGTTTCTGGTCATCTTCGCGACTCAATCCCCGCCAGAAACTTT
>JBHEPS010000032.1:3880-20306 GCA_046260175.1 Thermoanaerobaculia bacterium | reverse complement strand
AATCGCCTGGCGCATCCGCTCGGCATCCGAGGGAGGGGTGATGGAATCCTCCCTTCCCACGACGACCAGAGTCGGGACCTCGATTCTCGGCAGGACCGCGCTGGCGTCCGGGCGCTCGGCCATCGCCCGGAGGGCGGCTTTCACCCCTTCAGGCGAGGCCGACTCCATGATCGTCCGGACCTCGTCGACGGTCTCCTGTCTTCCGCGGGCGGTCTCTTCGGTCAGCATCTTCGGCAGCATCCCGTCGATGACCGGCCCCGTCCCCTCCGCCTCGACCTTCTCAATCGAGGCCATGCGTCCCTGGCGGGCCTCTTCCGAGTCAGGCGTCTCCTTGGTGTCGATCAGGATCAACCCGCAGAGGCGTTCCATGGCCAGGCGCGCCAGGGCCAGGGCGATGTAGCCGCCCATGGAAAGTCCGGCGACGACCGCCGAGCGTACGCCGGCCTCGTCCATGATCGCGAGGATTCCCCCCGCATAGTCGTCGATCGACAGGGGGGCCGAGGGAGCGGGGGAGTCGCCGAATCCCGGCAGGTCGGGAAGGATGTGCCGCACGCCCTCGATGGACGTCTGGGCGTCGTAGACCCTGGAGGAGAGCGGGAAGCCGTGGATCCACACGACCGGAGTCCCCAGTCCCTTCTCCGTCCAGCGCCAGGTGGAATGAGCCAGTTCGATCTGCATTACATCTCCTCGAGTAACCGTTTACGTCCCATGCCGAGAGCGCGCCAGGCGAGTCCCTCGTTACTTCCGGTCCGGAGTACCAGAACCAGATAGTACTCATCGTCGATCGCCTGGTTGAGAATCAGCGACCGCTGCCATTCGACCTTGAGTCGGCGCGGAGGGGAATCGTCGAATGTCGAGCAGGCGGCTTCGAGCCGGGTGAGGAAGATCCCTTGGTAGGCGCCGATGACTTTCATGTCCCACGCAGGGAGATCGCCCACGATCTGGACGGTCTCTCCATGGCGGTCGACGAACAGGGCCGCGACGGCGCCGTCGACGCTGTTGACGACGTCGGTCAGAATCTTACTAAAAGGCAAACCTCACTCCCACATGACCAGGAATTTGCGGGCTTCGACGGCCTCGTGGCTGTCGGGACTCCGTCGCGAGACCTCGCGCAGGTACTTCACGGCAAGATCGCGATGGCCCGCCCGATGGGCAACGATTCCGAATCGTAGCATTGCAACGGTCGAACCGGGGTCATTGTCGAGGTAGGCGCGATATCGCTCCCCGGCCTCGGCGAACCGGCCCCGTTTTTCGAGGACGACGCCGGAGTAGAGCAGGGCATCCGAGGAGAGCGGCTCGATCTGGAGGGAGCGGTCGAGCCAGCTGGAGGCTTCCTCGAGGAGGTCGAGCCTCTCGGCCGCCAGGGCCCGGTGGTTCGCGGCCGAAGCGCGAAGCGAAGGCCGTGCATCGCTGGCACTCCAGATCTCCTCGAATGCTTTGGCGGCCTCATCGAGCCGGTCGAGGCGTAACAGAACCACTCCCCGATTGAAGCGGGTCTCGAGCGAGCCAGGATTCTCCTCGGCACCGCGGGTGAAGGTCTCGAGCGCGGCGTCGAGCTGCCCCTTCTGCATTTCGGCGAGGCCGCGGAGGTTGGTCTCGGATCCGTCGGTCACGCCGGCGAGGGCTCGCAGCGCGCGGTCGGTGTCGCCGTGAGCCAGATACCAGGCTGCGCGGCTGCAACTCTGCGCGGAGGCAACCGAGAGCGGCACGCACGCAGCGAGCAGCGCGAAAAGGAGCAGGAGACGAGAAGGCACGGTGATCAGGCGGCTCCCCGGATCAGGTCATCGGGTTGGATGTCGCCCGCTCGTACGGCGAGCTCGAAGGCAGCAACGACTCTCGGGTCGAAGCGCGAGACGGCGAGGCCCTTGATTTTCTCCACGACGTAATCGAGATTCATCGCCTTCTGATAGGGACGGTTGGTCGTCATGGCGTCGAAGGTATCCGCGATGGCCACGATCCGGGCCTGCATCGGAATCTGCTCCTCCCGCAGGCCTTCCGGATAGCCCTCGCCATCCCATCGCTCGTGGTGGTACTTCATGCCGGGAATGACCTCGATCAGCTGCGGGACGCCGCTCATGATGATGGCGCCCTTTTCCGGGTGCGTCTTCATGATCGTGAATTCCTCGTCGCTGAGCGCGGACGGCTTGCGCAGGATGCGGTCGTCGATCCCGATCTTTCCGACGTCGTGAAGCAGGGCGCTGATGCGCAGGCGCCGGATCTCGTCATCGGGAAGCTTGAGGTGCCTGCCGATGGCGACCGAGTAGCGCGAGACACGCTCCGAGTGGCCTCGCGTGTAGGGGTCTTTCGCGTCGATGGCCGCGGCCAGCATCCGGATGGAGTTGATGAACAGCTGGTGGTTTTCCTCGGCTGCCTTCCGCAGCTTGTGGATCGCCTTCTCGATCTCGCCGGACATCGAGTTGAAGTTCTCGGCCAGGTCGCCGATCTCGCTGCGGGAGCGGATCTCGACCCTCTGCTGGTACTTCCCGGCGGCGATCTCCCGGGTCTTCTCGGCCAGAGTGCGGATTGGTCGCGCGATTTGCGCCGCGAAAAAGATCGACACCGCGATCGCGAGCGCCAGGGCCACTCCGACCCACTGCATCGTCGCCCGCGTCATCCGGTTCACCGAGGCGAAAGCCTTGGACACGTCCTTCTGGACCACAACACCCCAGTCGGGCTGGCCGACCGGCGCGACGGTGCCGAGAACCGTGATCGGGACGATGCCGGTGGTGTCCTCGTAGGTCTGCGTGAGGCGGACGCGCGCTTTCTGGAACTCTTCGACCAGCTTGACCGAGGAGTAGTCGGGACGCTGGACCGAGACCGAAGGCTCGCTGTGCATCAGGACCCGACCCGAGCCGTCGACGATATAGGCAGTGACGTCGCCGCGCGACTCTTCGCGCAGCCGTTCGGCCACCCGCTGCAGGCTGATCAGCGCCTCGACCGCACCGATGATCTCTCCGTTCGCGTCGTTGATCGGCACGCCCATGACGAGCGCCGGCTGGTTGATCGAAGGGAGGAACTGGAACGATCCGACGTAATTGTTTCCTTCCATCGCGGCCTCGAAGGCGGCCTTGAGCTCGGCCAGCACCGCGGGCTCGAGGGTGGCGGGCTGCGCGGCCGCGCCCGAGCCGTTCCGATTGAGGATTCGCACGGCGAGCAGCTCGGGATCCGCGGCGACATAGCTGGCCACGACGCCCGACTCGGCGATTCGCGGGAACGGGTCCATCCTCGAGACGCTCGCCGTCATGGCCACGCCGCCGGCCATCTGCGTCAGCTGCCGCCGGTAGCCCATGATCATCGACTCGAGCTCGGTCGCCGTTCCGACGGCCGTTCGCGTCAGGTACTGCTTTTCGAGCGTCTCGAGCGAGTCGCGATTGATCCCGATCAGGAAATAATGGGACACGACGAGCGGAAGCAGCCCCACCAGGATGAGGATCGCCAGAAGAGTCCAGACCAGCTTCCGCCGGGGTGGGCGCAGGGAGGGCATGGGGCGATTATAACAACCTCATCCCACTGGTCCGTGAGCCGGACCTCGAAATACCAAAGCGCGGTCATCCAAGCCAGAAGCCAGAAGCCAGAAGCCAGAAGAAAAGGCGAAGTCAGAAGGCGAAAGCCAGAAGCCAGAAGAAAAGGCAGAGGCCAGCAGGAAGCGCGGTCATCCTTTCACAGCCTCTGAGTCAGGAAACCGCGCCGGCGGCTCGGGTGTCGATTGAATGACCCGAGGTTGGGCGCGATCGCGAGAAGAGAAGCAAGGGGGCAGGAGGCAGGAGGCGGGGGGCGGGGAAAAACGACGCTGCGCTGGACTTTTCCCTGTCCCCTGACCCCTGCCTCCCGCCCCCTTGTTTGCGAACCGATCGTCCGGCGCCGCGCTCCCTCAGGACGACGGGGGAGCCGAAATGAAACGCCGCCCCTCTCTCGTTGCTCAAGACGCGCGCGATGTCCGATCAACCAGACGCGGTGGGACTCTACCTCCACCTCCCGTTCTGCCGGGTGCGGTGCAGCTACTGCGCATTCGCGGTCTCGACGGATCTGCGGCTCGAGCAGGCCTACCGGGCCGCGATCCTCGACGAGATCCGCACGCGCGCCGACGGCCGAAGGGCCGATACGGTCTTCTGGGGAGGAGGGACCCCGTCGAGAAGCTCGTTCGAGTCGATCTCCTCGATCGACGCGGCGCTCCGCTCGGCTTTCGAGATCGTCCCCGACGCCGAGACGACCATCGAGGCGAACCCTGAAGACGTCGATGCCGAGGCGATCGAGCGGTGGAAAACGATCGGCGTCAACCGGCTCAGCGTCGGCGTCCAGTCATTTCACGACCTTGAGCTGATCCCGCTCGGCCGCATCCACGGCGCACGGCGCGCTCTGCGGGCCGTCGAGACCGCGGTCGGCTCGGGCCTCCGCGTCTCGCTCGACCTGATGCTCGGGCTCCCCGGTCAGACCCGCGCCAGTTTCCGCGAGACGCTCGAGATCGCGATCGACTCGGGGGTCGGTCATATCTCCGCTTACATGCTCGACCTCGAGGAGGGAAGCGCACTGGTGTCGCGACTCGACCGCAACCTCGTGACCGTGCCGGACGATGGAGAGACCTCCACGGCCTATCTCGAAATGGTCGACATGCTTTCCTCCGCGGGGCTCGCCCAGTACGAGGTGAGCAACTTCGCCCGCCCCGGCGAGGTGAGCCTCCACAACCTCCGCTACTGGGAGCGGCGTCCCTACCACGGCTTCGGTGCGGGAGCGCACTCCTTCGTGGGCGAGCGGCGCACGGGAAATTTTCGCAACGTGCGCGGCTACATCGAGGCGATGGAGCGCGGCGGCCCGGCGATCGAGCTCGTGGACGAGCTCGGCGAGACCGAGCTCCGCCGCGAGCTGATCTTTCTCTCGCTCAGGCGCGCCCGGGGCATCGTGTATTCTGATCTCATCGCATGGACTGGAGAGAGGGGGGGCACGTGGATCGAACAGGGTCTGAAGTACGGCTGGCTGAAGAGGGGAGAAGATCGGGTCGCCTTCACGCCCGAAGGATTTCTTCTGAGCAACGACCTTCTCTCCGAGCTCTTCTGATTCTCCTTCTGTTCGCCTTCGCCGCGCCTCTCGCGGCGGACGAGCTCCCGTTCGACATCTCGCTCGCGCAGGAGGAGTACGACGAGTTCGTCCTCCGTGTCGGCGACGCGATCTTCGCCTCTCCCGTCGACGCGCCGGGGCGCACGGGACTCCTCAGCTTCGACCTCGGCGTCGTCGGCACCGGCGTTCCCGTGGACGAGGCCGCGTCGTACTGGCAGGCGGTCGGCGCTCCCGACATCCTCGTCGAGGGTCGCCTTCCGATGCTTCGCGGCGTCATCAGCAAGGGCTTCAGCCTGGCGAGCGCCTCGATCTCCTACGGCGAGATTCCGGATACCGGGGCGGGCATGATCGGCGGATCGCTCGACATCCCGATCATCAGCGGCGGGCTGGTGAAACCGACCATCGCTGTCCGCGGCATCTATTCGGAGCTGACGGGAGTCGACAACACCGACCTGAAAAGCTGGGGAGCGATCGCCATGATCGGCAAGCGCTTCGCGATCGTCACCCCCTGGGCGGGCGTGGGGTATCGGGGCGTCGAGGCGAAGAGCGAGTTCAACGACCCCGTGACGGGCCTCCCGTTCATCCTCGAGTCCGACCAGGGCGGCACCATCGTCACCGTAGGCGCGCGCCTCTCCCTCCTTTTCCCCGTCCTCGCCGTCGAAGCGATCCGGACGGAGGACTGGACGTACTCGGCGAGAGTGGGATTCGGGTTTTAGAACCAAGCCATAAGCCATAAGCCAGAAGCCAGAAGAAAAGGCGAAGCTAGAAGGCGAAAGCCAGAAGCCAGAAGAAAAGGCAAAAGCAAGAGCAGGTTGAGACCGGGGCGCTGGAACGTCATCCTGAGCCGGCGAAGCACGGCGAAGGATCTCCAAATGCGAGGATCGCGTTGGCCGGTGCGGGGGAAAGAGGCAGGTGGCTTGATCCTGCCATCTTGAGATCCTTCGGTCGCGCCCACCATCACGCCAGGATCTTTCGTTACCGCGGCGCTCCCTCAGGATGACGGGGTGGGATTGCCGTTGTTCTTGCTTCTGACTTCTGGTTTCCCTCGCCCCTCGCCCCTCGCCCCTAGTCTTTGGACCCGACTCTCGCTCGCAGCATCTCGTTGAAGAACGCCCCGCCGTCACTCCGATCGATCACCTGGCCGTCGATGAGGAATGTCGGGGTTCCGTACATTCCGAGGTCGAAGAGGAGGCCGACCTGGTCGACCAGTTTCTGGCGCTCCTCCTTCGATCGGGAGAAGGACTCGATGCGGCTCCAGTCGAGGTCGTGTTCTTCGGCGAACTCGCGGATGGTTCTCTCGATGTTGCCCCGCGACAGCATGACCTGGCGGTCGAACATGTAGTCGACGAAATCCCAGTACGCGTTCGGCGCCTCGTGCTGGACTGCGCGCGCCGCCATCGCGGCCTCGAACGCCCAGTCGTTGTTCTCGAACAGCGGGAAGTCGACCCGGACGAACTCGATCCGCGCGGCATTGCGATTGAACAGAGGCTTGAGCCTCTGGTGCGCCACGCGGCATGCCGGGCACTGGAAATCGGAGACCTCGATCACGCTCACCTTCGCCGTCGAGTTTCCGCTGGCCGGCAATCCCTTCGTGAGCGTGCTCTTCATCCGGTTCCGCGGATCCGATCCGATCGGCCCGCGCTTCCCGACGATGAAGAAGCGCTTGCTCGCGTCCAGCCATCCGGTGAGTGAGAGCGGCCCTTCCGGCGTCGACCGCGTCATCTTCACTTCCACGATCCCGTCGGTCAGAGCGGAGGGGGAGATCTTCGCCGTCGCCTGGTTCTGCAGCAGCTGCGATCCGAAATCCGAGAGGACCGTCTGCAGAGGCCTGCCATCCTGGGGAAGGATCCACATGTTGCCGAGAATGACCTGCCCCGTCTTCTCCGAAACGATGGCGAGCGACTGGCTGCCGCAGGCCGGGGCGTCGGAGGTCTGCACGACCTTCCAGACCTTGAAATTCGTCGGACCGCTCTTCGCGACCGGCTCGATCTGAACCTTCGAGCCGGGGCACGCCTGAAGTGAACGCTCGACGTACGTCCGCAGGGCCGCTTCCGAGAAGGGAGCGGCGAGGACGCTGGTGGAGAGAAGAAGGAGGGCAGGAAGAAGGAAGCGTTTCATCGACCGGTAATAACAGTGGCGTAGCCCAGATCAATCCACGTTCGGATGCCCCCTTCAATCCGGACGATGTTCTCGAAGCCGGCCTCCGCCAGGAGGCGGGCCCCGCGCCGGCTCTCCTCTTCGTTGTCGCCGTAGACGAGCACCGTGGTGTCGCGGTAGGCGAGAAGGTCGGGGAGGCGCGGCTCGATGGTGGCGATGGGAACCGGGATCGCCCCCTCGATGTGGCCGAGCGGTCCCTCGAACTCGGTCAGGGGACGGAGGTCGAAGACCACCACCTGCTGGCTGTCGAGGATCATTTCGTGGGCGACGGTCGGCCGGACCACCGCATACCCACCCTCCCCGCGCGCCACGCCGACGGTGGAGCAGCCTGCCGCGACGGCCAGCAGGGCTGCCGCCAGGAGGAGTCGGTTCCGGGGTTGATTCACCTTGTTTCCTCAGAAGAACTCGAGCTCGAACTCGGATCGGACGCGACCCACTTCCTGGCCCGCGTAATTCTTGATCCGCCGGTCACGGTATGTTTCGAGCGTTTCGCTGTCAATCGGAAGGCCGAGCTGCTCGAGCGTGCGCAGAACCGCGGGATCGCGCCCGCGGGTCATCGAGCCGTCGGAGATCTTGAGCGCGATTCCGATCGAAGGTCCCTCGTCGAGGCCGAGCCGCTCGAGAATGGGCGCCGAAAGCGTCGCGTCGAGACCCATCGCGTAAAAGCCCTCGGCTCCCTCTTTCGCCAGAAGCCGTCCCTCGAAGGCCTTCATCAGAGGAGTGGTCATGCTCCATGCCCCGGCGACGTAGTCGGGGTGGAGCGTCATCGCGTCGAAGATCTCCTTTGCCGCTTCGGCGTAGCGGGGGAGGGACGGATTCGAGTCGCCCGAAGACATTCCAGTGAGCCGCGCGAAGGCGAACGCCGTGCGGTGGATCGGAAGATACAAGCTCGGGACGCCGCACCCGTCGACCGCGACGCCGATCTCTCCCGAATCGAGTCCGGCGAAATCGGCGAGCACCTGAAGGATCTGCCGCTGGAGCGGATGCTCGATGTCCACGTAGGAAGCCGGCGGAAAGTCGAGCAGCCGGCTCGCGAGCAGCATCCCCGCGTGCTTGCCCGAGCAGTTGTTGTGAAGCGGAGTGGGAGCTTCGCCGGAGGCGCGGAGCTCGGCCGCGGTCCTCTCGTCGAATGGCGTGTGCGTCCCGCAGAGGAGATCGTCCTCGTCGAAATCGCCCTTCCGGAGGAGCGCGGCGGCCGTGCTCACATGCCTGGCCTCTCCGCCGTGCGAGGCGCAGACCAGAGCCAGCTCCTCGGTGCTCAGGTCGTACTCCTCGATCCCTCCCTCCATGACGAGGGGGATGGCCTGAAACGGCTTCGCCGAGGAGCGGATGAAGGTCTGATGGTTCGGCTCACCCGCCCAGGCGAGGAGGCGCCCGGTCGAATCGACGACCGCGATGGAGCCGTAATGAACCGATTCGAGGAAGTCGCCGCGCCAGACCGAGACCAGAGGTGTCATCGGGGCGGTATTCTGCCGGAAAGAGGGCCAGCCGGGAGAAAAAATCGAGTGAACTCGCTCACGCCATCACTGCTGCCCGTGGGCGCCGGAGGGCTACTCCGGTGCGCCCCCCTCGGTCGCGACTGCCTCTTCTTCGCTGCCGTAGATCTTGAAGACGCTGTCGAGCTTCGCGAGTTTGAGAAGTTTCTGGATGCGGTCGGAGGGGTTCACGAGGACGAGCTTCCGATTCTGGTTCGAGAATTTCCCGAGATAGCCGACCAGCTCACCGATGCCCGTCGAGTCGATGTAATCGATCTTGGTGAAGTCGATGATCACGTTGGTGTTCTCGTTCTTCAGCACGTTCTCGAGCGCCGAGGAGAAGAACTCGGCGCTCTCTCCCAGCTTGATGAGACCCTCCACGTAAAGCACGGTGAAATTGTCGAGATGCTTCTTTTCGACGATCAAATGAGGGCCTCCTTACGGCTCGAACCTGAATGTTATTGGACGCGGTTCCGCCCGCGAACGGGAACAAGCGGAAACAAAGCAAATCCGGTGCCGCGGCGGGGGGGACGGGTCTTCATCGCCGACGTGCACTCCGGAGGAGTGCCAGACGGTAGCCGGGGCGTCGAGCGAAGCGAAGACCCCCGGTTCAGCCACGCCCCCAAATGTAATCCCGAGCGCGACGCGCGCGGCGCACCCCGGCAGGGGTGCCGGAACGGCGCGTCGGATGGACCTTCGGGGATGTTCGTCGCACGAATGCGGCGACCGTTCCGGTTCGTGGCCCGGCGTCGTTCAGATGTAACGTCGATCCAGCACCCCTGCCGGGGTGCACCGCGCGCTGCGCGCGCGGGGGGCGCTTGCGGGGCGCCTCGCAACCGGCGGTCTTCGCTATCGCTCGACCGCCGGCTACCTTCTGGCACCGCTCCGCGGTGCACATCCTGCCGCTGGGCACACCTGGGTCGCACTGTCACCCCCCTCTTGCCGTCTTCACGGCCAGGACCGCGTTCAAGCCGCCGAAGCCGAACGAGTTGGAGAGGAAGATGCCGATCTCTCCCCGCCGCGCCTCGAGCGGGATGACGTCGAGATCGCACTCGGGATCGGGCTGGTGGCGGTTGAGCGTCGGCGGGAGCCATCCGGCGTTGAGCGCGACGAGCGAGAGCGCGGTCTCGATCGCTCCGCTCGCGCCCATGGCATGTCCGTGCATCGATTTCGTCGAGCTGACCGCCATCCGGTCGGCGTGAGCGCCGAACACGGTCCGGATCGCCCGCGTCTCGGTCGCGTCGTTCGCCCGCGTCCCCGTTCCGTGGGCGTTGATGTACCCGACCTCGGAAGGCTCGATTCCGCCGTCTTCGAGAGCGAGCCGCATCGCGGCGCCCTGTCCGTCGGGCGAGGGGTCGGTCAGGTGACCCGCGTCGCTGTTCATCCCCGAGCCGGCGATCTCGCCGAGGATCGGCGCGCCGCGGCGCAACGCGCTCCCCATCTCCTCCAGAAGCAGCACCGCGGCCCCTTCGGCGAGAACGAGCCCCTTCCGGTCGGCGCTGAACGGGCGGCACGCTCGCTCCGGATGCTCGTTGTCGATCGCGAGCACGCGCAACGCTTCCCAGGCGCGGAGGATCCCGTAGGTAAGCGGAGCGTCCGCGCCGCCGGCGAATGCCGCGTCGGCCGCTCCCCACCGGATCCACTGCGAGGCGAGCCCGATCGCGTGAGCAGCCGAGGAGCAGGCCGACACCGGAGCGAGCGAAGGGCCGCGCGCTCCGAACGCCGCGCTCACGGCGCTCGTCGCCGCGTTGTACATGATCCGCGGGATGGTCATCGGGTGAAGGCGCGGGTTCTCCTCCCGATAGAGCCGCTTGTAGGCCGAGTCGATCGTTTCACTTCCGCCGAGCCCCGTCCCGATGACCGTCGCGAGGCGCTCCGGGGGGATCGCGCCCTGCTCGAAGGAAGCGGAGGCGGCGGCATCGCGGGCGGCCAGGAGCCCGAGCCCCGCGAAGCGGTCCAGCCCCCGCTCGAGCTCCGGCGCGGCGCCGGGCGGAAGCTCGCCAGCGATGCGGCACTGCAGGGGGGAGGAATCGAAGAGCGAGATCGTGCGGATTCCGCTCTCTGCGCCGATGACGGCTTCGAGGTGACGCTCGGTACCGCGACCCAGAGACGAGAGGATGCCGATCCCGGTGACCGCGACGCGTCTCATCGCGGGGCTATCCGGCCGTGGCGCCCTGCGCCTTCTCGATGGCGTCGACGAGGTCGCCGACTGTGCGGATCGCCCTCGAATCCTCCTCGGGGATCGAGACGGAGAACTCCTCCTCGAGCGCAAAGAGAATATTGAGGGCGTCGAGCGAGTCGATCCCGAGCTCGGCCAGCGCAGTGTCGCTCGCGAGGGGGATGTCGGGCAGCGTCTTCTCTTCGCGGACTACGGCGAGGATTCTCTCCTGCAGGTCGCTTCGGGACATTGCCGTATTATACCCGGCGTGTCGAAGCTGACATCGTTTCTGAACCGGCACTTCTGGGTGCTCTACGTCTTGTGGATCTTTTTCTGCGGCGCGCTGTTTCTCATCCTCCAGCCGACGGAGGAGGAGGCGGCTCGGTCGACCCGTCTCCCCAGCAAGACGGCCGGTGAGATCGCCCAGCAGATCGTCCGGAGGAGCAATCCGGAGCGGTGGGGGGGGCACGACGTGGTGAACGTTTCCTACTCGCCGGAGGGGGAGGCCGGCCCGGAGGCGCGCTGGGTCGTCCTGCTCGACCGCCAGCCGCGGAGCGGGCTGAAGGAGGCGATCGTCGTGGAACTCGAGCCCGCCTCCGGGGTCCTGATCCGGATCCGCGAAGCGCAGCATTGAGGGGGCGGAGAAGCGCCTTTGGATCGTGGCCGCGGTTTAGTCTCACCAACCGCGGCTCGTGCAACTGGCAGGGATCCCGTTCCCGGCACGATCCGGCCACGGCTGATGAAGCCAAGCCGTGGCCACAGGCTACAATCTCCGATTCGAGACACCGCTTCCTCCGGCAAGAACCGCTATGAAACTCACCCCCATGCTCGAGCAGTACTTCGAGATCAAGCGCCAGGCGCCTGATGCGATCCTCTTCTATCGCATGGGCGACTTCTACGAGATGTTCTTCGAGGACGCCGAGACCGTGGCGCCACTTCTCGATCTCGTCCTCACCGCCCGCGGTAAGGGGAGCGAGAACGAGGCGCCGATGTGCGGGGTCCCGCACCACTCGGCCGAGCAGCACGTCGCGAAGCTCGTGCGCAACGGGTACCGGGTGGCGATCTGCGAGCAGGTGGGAGAGGCGCCCTCCGGCAAGGGCCTCGCGATCCGCGAGATCGTCCGGATCATCACGCCCGGCACCGCGGTCGAGAGCTACCTGCTCGAGCGCGAGGGATGCTATCTGCTCGCCGTCGCGCCGGGGACTGAGCTTCTCGGTGCGGCGTACCTCGACGTTTCGACGGGCGATTTCTTCGTCACCCGCTACGAGGGAAGCGGCGATCCGCGGCTGATGGACGACCTCGTGCGGTTCGCCCCGCGTGAGATCATCCACCCGCAAGGGACCGACGCGAAGGCGCTCGTCGCGCGCCGGGGTGAAGTCGCCTCGCGCGAGCTGGAGGAGTCCCACTTCGATTCCTCCGGAGCATTCGAGCTTCTGACGCGTCACTTCCGCACGCAGTCCTTGCGGGGGTTCGGCCTGGAGAAGGGAGACCCTCGCATCGCCGCCGCCGGCGCCGCGCTCCGCTATGCGCAGACGAGCCACAAGCGCGATCTCGATCACATCGCCGATCTGCGGATCGACGACGATGCCGACTACCTGATCCTCGACGCGTCGACGCTCGAGAACCTCGAGATCTTCGATGCCAGGGACGGTAGCCGCGCCGCGGCCCTCTGGAGCATTCTCGACGAGACGTCCACGGCGATGGGTACCCGCATGCTCCGGCGGTGGGTGAGCCGGCCGCTCCGCGACCGCGATGCGATCTTCGCGCGGCACGACGCCGTCGAAGAGCTGACGAGAACACCGCTTCTCCTGCAGGAGATCTGCACCGCGCTCGGGAGAATCGGTGACCTCGAGCGGCTCGCCTCGCGAATCAACATCGGGAGCGCCATGCCGCGCGAGCTGCTCAGCCTCGACGCGTCCTTAGGATCGGTCGAGGAAGCCGCGCGCGCCCTCGAAGCCGCGCAGGGGCCTCTACTCGCCGGACTCCGCGCGCGGCTCGATCCGTTGGGCGACGTGCGCCGCGCGGTCCGCGAGGCGATCGTCCCGGAGCCTCCCGCCAACCTCCGCGAGGGAGGTGCGATCCGTGCGGGCATCGACTCCGAGCTCGACTCGCTCCGCGAGATCGCACGCGACTCGAAATCGATCCTGCTCCGCATCGAGCTGGAGGAGCGCGAGAAGACGTCCATTCCTTCGCTGAAAGTGCGCTTCAACTCGGTCTTCGGCTACTACATCGAGATTTCCAAGGCGAACCTGGCGAAAGTCCCCGACCGCTACATCCGGAAGCAGACGCTGGTCAACGCCGAGCGCTACATCACGCCCGAGCTGAAGGAGCTCGAGGAGAAGATCGTCGGCGCCGAGGAGAAGAGCCTCGCGATCGAGCTGCGGATTTACGAGGAACTGCTCGCCCGGCTCGGCGAGAGCTGCCAGAAGATCCTCGCGACCGCGCGGGCGGTGGGGGAGGTCGACTCGCTCGCCTCCCTCGCGACCCTGGCGCGAAGGCGGCGATACGTCCGCGCGCAGATCATCGATACCCAGGAGATCGAGATCGAGCAGGGACGTCATCCCGTCATCGAGACCCTCACCGAACGCTTCATCCCGAACGATTCCTCCATCCGGAGGGACGACAACGGGATCCAGCTCATCACCGGCCCGAACATGGGGGGGAAGTCGACCTACCTCCGCCAGGTCGCGCTGATTGTCCTGATGAACCAGGTCGGCTCCTTCGTGCCGGCTTCGAAGGCCACCCTCGGGATCTTCGATCGGATCTTCACCCGCGTCGGCGCTTCGGACAATCTCGCCCGCGGCGAGTCGACCTTCATGGTCGAGATGCACGAGACCGCCAACATTCTCCACAACGCCTCGCCGCGCTCTCTGATCGTGCTCGACGAGGTAGGGCGGGGGACGGCGACCTTCGATGGGCTCTCGCTCGCCTGGGCCATCATCGAGTACCTCCACGACGTTCCCGAGCGGAACGCCATCACCCTCTTCGCGACGCACTACCACGAGCTGACCGACCTGGCGAAAACGCGGGAGCGGGTCGCCAATTTCAACGTCTCGGTCCGGGAGTGGAACGACCAGATCATCTTCCTCCGGAAAGTGATTCCCGGCGCGGCCGACAAGAGTTATGGAATCCAGGTTGCAAAACTGGCAGGGATCCCGAAACAGGTGATCGGAAGGGCTCGCGAGATTCTCGAGACGCTCGAGCGGAAAGAACGCGACATGGTGGAGGAGACCCGCCGGCCGGGCGCCTCCGTGCCGCGGGCGCAGATGTCGCTGTTCGACCGCCGCGAGGACGAGGTCGCGCGGAGGATCCGGGCCATGGAGCCGGAGGCGATGTCGCCCCTCGAAGCCCTCAACTTGCTCGCGGAGTTGCAGTCGATCCTGAAGGGAAACGAACATGGGTAGTCGAGTCATCGGCGTCGGCCTGACCGGGAAATCGCTCACCGAGCTGGAAAAGATGATCCTCCGTCAGACCCCGCCCTGGGCGGTGGTCCTGTTCGGCCGGAACGTCGGTACGGCTGAGGAGCTGCGCGAGCTCGTCCGCGAGTGCAAATCGCAGTCGGATCGCCCTCCCCTGATCATGATCGACCAGGAGGGGGGGCGGGTAGACCGCCTCCGCACCCTCCTCCCCGGACTGCCCGCCGCCGAGTCGTTCCTGGCGAACGAGGCGACCCGCGGGATGGCGCGGGAGTACGGCCGGGTTCTCGGCGCCGCCCTCCGCTGGTTCGACATCGAGATCAATCTCGCCCCGGTCGTCGACATCCAGCGCGAGGAGCCGACCAGGGGGCTCGAGCGACGCTGCTTCGGCACGGATGCCGAGACGGTGATCCAGCTCGCTGGCGATTTCGTACGAGGGCAGTCGAGCGCCGGCACGGCTTCCTGTCTCAAGCATTTTCCGGGCATCAGCCGCGGAAGCGGCGACCCGCATTACGGGACGACTCTCGTCGACCTCTCGCTCGAGGAGCTCAAAGCCGCGGACCTTCGCCCCTACATGGAGCTCGGGAAGATCGCTCCCGCGGTGATGGTGGGTCACGCGACTTATCCGCAGATCGACGACCGCCGCACTCCGGCGAGCCTCAGCTACCAGATCACGACCGGCGTTCTCAGGGACGTCGTCGGATTCGACGGCCTCGCGGTCTCCGACGATATGGAGATGCATGCGGTCTCCGACCTCGGAACATGGGAGGAGATCACCGACCAGGCGCTCCTGGCCGGCAACGACATCGTTCTCTTCTGCAGCCACATCGAGCGTGTTCCCGACCTGATGCAGCACATGGTGAAGCGGGCCGCGGGGGATCCCTTCTTCGCACCCCGGCTCGTGGAAGCGAACCGCCGCGCCGAGGAGTACCTCCGGTTCATGGCGAACCTGCGCCGCGACAACCCGCCGTTGGTCGACAGCTACGAGGAGCTCGAGGAGATGGTCGGGCGGTTTCTCGACGAATTCGACCGGGCGGGCGGCGAGGTCTCCCACGTCAAGCCGCTCCCCCCGCGCGGGTTCTCCGACCGCCGCACCTACCCCCGCTTCCGCAGCGACGGGACGATCGAGGACCGCCGCGAAGATGAACGCGAAAAAGGCGGCACCGGACCGACCGGCCGAGAAGAGTGGACGTGAAGAAGCGAGGGGCTAGGGACTAGGGGCTAGGGGTAGAAAAGCAGGGGCTAGGGACTAGGGGCTAGGGGCTAGGAAGAACAACGGCGAAAAGAGTCGAGCCAGAAGCCAGGAGCCAGAAGCCAGAAGAAAAGCTGTGCCCTTGCAGTTGCTTTTCCCTAGCCCCTAGCCCCTAGTCCCTAGCCCCTGCTTCTAAAACGGTACGTCGTCGTCTTCGACGTCGGGTCCCGATGAGGCTGGGCCCGAGCTGTCCGAGTTGCGGCCACCGCCGCCGCCGCTCCACGATCCGCCGCCTTCGTCATCGCCCTTCCGGTCGAGCATCTGCATGTCGCGGGCGACGATCTCGGTGCGGTACTTCTTCACGCCGGTCTCTTTGTCGTCCCACGAATCGGTGCGGAGCGACCCTTCGATGTAAACCAGTTTGCCCTTCTTCAGGTACTGGCCGCAGATCTCGGCCAGCTTGGCCCAGGCCACGATGTTGTGCCATTCGGTCCGCTCCTGGCGTTCGCCGCTGCGGTCCGTGAACTTCTCATCGGTGGCGATCGAGAACTTGGCGACCGTGGCGCCGGAAGGGGTCGATCGGACTTCCGGGTCTCGCCCGAGGCGGCCGATCAGAATCACCTTATTGATGCTACCGCTCATGTTACGTCTCCTCTCGTCGAAACAAAGATGAAGGGTATCCCAGAATGTGGCCTCGGAGACGATGCCGGTGTGGGTAGGCGGATTCTAATCGAACCGGGGTGAGAATCCGATACTCTCCCCGGGAGACCGGATACGAGGAGTAGATTGCCATGCGTTGCGTGATTCAGCGGGTCCGCTCGGCCTCGGTGCGGGTGGGGGAGGAGCTCGTCTCCGCCATCGGTCCCGGAATGCTCGTGCTCGCCGGGGTCGAGAAGGGCGACTCCGAAGATTCGATGCGCGCCGCGGCGAAAAAAATCCGCGAGCTCCGGATCTTCTCCGACGAGGAGGGGAAGAT
>JBHEPS010000032.1:0-3871 GCA_046260175.1 Thermoanaerobaculia bacterium | reverse complement strand
GCCAGAAGTCGAAAGCCAGAAGCCAGAAGAAAAGCCAGAAGCCAGAAGCCAGAAGCCAGAAGAAAAGGCGAAGCTAGAAGTCGAAAGCCAGAAGCTAGAAGAAAAGTCGAAGGCAAAACCCCGGAGATCGGGAAGAATCACACTGGCGGACAGGTGGGTGTGGTCTTTGACCTTTCTTCTGGCTTCCTTTTTCTGGCTTCTAGCTTCGCCTTTTCTTCTGGCTTCTGGCTTCTGGCTTCTGGCTTGCCTTTACCTCTGCCTTCTGACTTTCGCCTCTCTCCTCCCCCCGTCTCTCCTTCCGGATCACGGCGCTGAGCACTCCGCGGCCGATCGTTTCGGCGACCTCGATATGGATTCCGGCGTAGTGGAGCGAGTCGCCCTCACGGGCGGGGCGTCCAAGCTCCGCCAGGACCAGGCCGCTGAGCGTGTCGACGCGGGGATCTTCGAGTCTCATCCCGATCTGTTCGCCGATCTCGTCGAGCCGGACGGTTCCGTTGACCTGATACGACCCATCCGGCCGCGGCGCGATGGGTGGAATTCGGTTCTCTTCGTCGAGGTCCCCCAGAACGAGCTCGAAGAGATCCTCCATCGTGACGATGCCGGCCGTTCCGCCATGCTCGTCCATCACGACGACGATCTGCTCGTGCGAGGAGCTGATCTGCTCGAGCACCTTCTGCAGCGGAGCCGAGTGGGGAACGAACGGGACCCGCCTCACGGGGAGCCGGAATCTCCCCTTGCGCCGGATTGCCGTGGCCAGGTCGCGAACGTGGACGATGCCGATGATCTCGTCGAGGTTCTCGTCGAACACCGGGTAATGGGTGTGCAGCGGCGATTTGGTCAGGTCGAGGATGTCCTCGCGCGTCGCGCGCACCGGGATCGCGACGATGTGGACCCTGGGGACGAGGATTTCCTCCGCGGTTCGTCCGCCGAACTCGATGAGCTCGCGAAGGACTTCGCTCTCGTGCTCGTCGAGCGCGCCTTCACGCCGGCTCTCGGCGATGACGTAGCGGAGCTCCTGGACCGAGTGCGGCACTGCGCCTCCTGCGACCGGGAGCCCGAAAATCCGGAGGATTCCGTTGCCGATCCCGTTCAGGGCGATCACGAGCGGAAAGAGAATCCACCGGATGGTCTCCATCGCGTACAGGAGGGCGAACGAAGTCCGTCGCGGATCCTGCAGCGCGATCGCCTTCGGGACCATCTCGCCCACGACGATGTGGAAGTAGGTGAGGATCGCCACGGCGAGAACGCTCGCCACGGCATGGCTGGCGAGCCACGCCGGCATTCCCTCTCCCTCGAACCTGTGGAAGAGCCACTCGGCCAGCACATGCTCGCCGTACATGCCGAGACCAAGACTGGCGAGCGTGATGCCGAGCTGCGCGGTCGCGACCCACTGGTCCTGGCGGCGCGGGTTCTCGGCGATCGTCAGAATTCTCCGCGCCATCGCGCTACCGCCGGAGGCCATCCTGTGCAGCGTCGTGCGCGGCACCGCGATGATCGCGAACTCCGCCGCGACGAAGATCCCGTTGAGCAGGATCAGGAGGGTGATGATCCCGATCGCCATCAGAGTCATGGCGACTCCTCCTCGCTCTTCGAGACGAGCACCGACACCACGAAATGGCCGTGGACCTTCTCGACCTCCGTCCGCCATCCCTCGATCCAGAGGACCTCGCCCTGGCGCGGAAAGCGGCCGAGCTCGAGGATCACCCGCCCCGAAACCGTGTACGTCCCGCCGTCGGCCCAGTCCTGACGCAACGGCTCGGGGAGCTCGGCGAGTGGCAGGTTTCCCGCCAGCCGCTCGGTCCCCGAGGGGAGCATCGTTCCTGGCGCCGTTCCCGTCCTGCGCCGCATCCCGATCACGCTCCCGAGGATGTCCGCGGCGGAGAGTACCCCCTCGGTTCCACCGTATTCGTCGATCACGATCGCCAGCTGCGATCTCTGCTCCCGCATCTGAAGGAGCGCGTGCTCCAGCGTTGCGGTCTCCGGAAGCAGCAGCGCGTGCCTCAGAATCGAGGTCAGAGGCTGTTCCGTGTTGCCGGCGAGCACCTGGCCCGACAGGTCCTTCGTGTGGACCAGGCCGACGATGTCGTCGATTCCGGTTCCATAAACCGGAAACCGCGTGTAGGGCATCTGCGAGACTTCTTCGAGGGCCTCTCCGATCGTCAGGTCGGCCTGAAGCGCGACCATCATCCGCCGCGGCGTGAGGATGTGGCGCACCGGACGGCTCCCCAGACGAAGGGCGCTCGCGAGACGGAGATGCTCTTCGCGGCGGAGCACGCCCCCTTCATGCGATTCATCGAAGAGGAGCTCGATCTCCTCGGGCGAATGGACGTGCCGATGCGAGGAGACGGGAATCCGGAACAGACGCAGGATCGCCAATCCCGATCCGTTGAGCAGGGCGATGAAAGGGCGAAGCACGACGAGCGACCAGGTCATCGGAAGGACGGTCGCGATGGCGGTCCTCGCGGGGCGGCGGATCGCAATCGATTTCGGAACGAGCTCCCCGAGAACCATCTGGAAGCACGTGAGGGCGATGAGGATCACGACCGCGGAGAGCGAGGCTGCGTGGAGAGGCCCGAGGCCGAACAGGTTCTGGAGCGGCGCCTCGAGAGTGTTCGACAGCTTCGCCTGGCCGTAGGCGCCGAGCACGAGCGAGGAGATCGTGATCCCGATCTGACACGCCGCGATGTAACGGTCGAGCAGGCGGGTGTCGCTGAGGACCGGCACGAGCGCCCGCGCGAGACGGCTCCGCTCGGCCAGCTGATGGATCCGGCTCGGCCGCACGGCCACCGCGGCGAATTCAGCCGCCACGTAGAGGGCGTTGACGCAGATCAACAGGGCGATGACGAACGCGATGATCAAGGCGGAAGGAGTCTATAGGAGCAAGCCAGAAGCCAGAAGCCAAAGAAAAGACAAGCCAGAAGCCAGAAGCCAGAAGGCAGAAGAAAAGGCGAAGCTGGAAGTCGAAAGCCAGAAGCCAGAAGAAAAGTGGCCACGGTTTGGCTTCATCAACCGTGGCATGGTTCCATCGTCGACGACACGGAGATTGCCCGCAACGCGGCCCCCTCTGATTTCTTTCACCAGCCTCTGAGGGAGCCCGTGGGAACCGGGTGAATTCAGGAAAACAGCGGGCGCGACCGAAGGCCTCAAAATGGCAGGATCGCGTTGTCCGGGAGGGGAACGGGGCCGGGAGGGGAAACGGGGCAGCGAAGCGCGTTCTCTCGAGAGGTTTTGGCTTTGACCTTTCTTCTGGCTTCTGGCTTCTGGCTTCTGGCTTGTCCTCTACGCTAGACTTCCCCGCTTTGGGGTAACTCTCGACATGGGATCGTACGAACCGAATCAGATCGAGCTGAAATGGCAGGGGCGCTGGGCGGACGAACGGGTCGCCGAGATCGACGTCTCGCGCCCGGCTCAGAAGTACTACATGCTCAACATGTTTCCGTATCCGTCGGGCGACCTTCACGTCGGCCACGGGCGGAACTACATCCTCGGCGATGCGCTCTACCGCTGGCTCCGGATGCGCGGGCTCGCGGCGCTCAACCCGATGGGGTGGGACGCATTCGGCCTCCCTGCCGAGAACGCCGCCATCAAGCGCGGTGTCCACCCGCGCGAGTGGACCCTGGGCAACATCGGCCGCATGAAGCGGCAGTTCGGCCGCTGGGGCATCCTCTACGACTGGTCGAAGGAGCTCGCCTCCTGCGAGCCGACGTACTACCGCTGGAACCAGTGGCTCTTCCTGAAGATGTACGAGCGCGGGCTCGCGTACCGCGGCAAGGCGCCGGTCAACTGGTGCCCGAGCTGCCACACCGTCCTCGCGAACGAGCAGGTCGTCGACGGGCGATGCGAGCGATGCGGCGCGACCGTCGACCAGCGC
>JBHEPS010000319.1:488-717 GCA_046260175.1 Thermoanaerobaculia bacterium | reverse complement strand
CTAGGGGCGAGGGGCTAGGAAAGGCAACGGCAAATCCCGGAGTGATTCAACTCCGATGTTGCCGTTGCTTTTCCCTAGCCCCTAGCCCCTAGTCCCTAGCCCCTGTCTTTTCTACAACTGCCAGCGTACGAACTTCGCGGCCTGCTCGATCGCTTTCTCGCGAAATGGCCGGTTGCGCCAGTCCTCGAGGGTGACCCGGCGCGCGCGCTGGAGGTCCGCGTCGAAGACG
>JBHEPS010000319.1:0-276 GCA_046260175.1 Thermoanaerobaculia bacterium | reverse complement strand
AGGGAACGGCTGGCGCGGCGCGTGACGTGCGTATCGATGTGCGAGCCGGGAACGAGAATCTTGACGTCCACGCCCCGTTTCTTCTTCGCGTCGCAGAGAGTGGAAATCGAGAGCTCGTCCGGAACGAAGTATGCGCTGGCAATCCGGATGCTGCGCTGCGCGGAGGCGATCGAGAGCAGGTACATGAGCCTCGCGTTCTCGGTTCCGTTCTCCGGAGCGCTCGTGAACATCTGGGCGAGCGTGTCCCCCCGGCTTTCGAGCAGAGGAAAGTAATCC
>JBHEPS010000318.1:0-718 GCA_046260175.1 Thermoanaerobaculia bacterium | reverse complement strand
TGGCCATAACAGGTATGATTTTACATCATACCGGCGGTAGGCGAAGCTTCCAGCTTCGGCGTAGGCGAAGCTTTCAGCTTCGCTCACAGGAACCGCGGCTTTCAGCCGCGCGTGGCAGCGGCTTTCCAGCCGCTGCGGGGACCAACCCGGAAAATTTCGCCTGCAGGAATCACCCGCGCCCTGGATTAATTGCAGTTCACCGAAACTCTCGGTCTGTACGCCTATGACGGGTACGTTCTGGCGTGCGCCGAGAGGCAGAGGGCGCCGCTGCTGACTCTCGATCGGGGGATGAAGTCCGCGGCGAAGAAGAGTGGAATCACGCTGATGGAGATCGAATGATGAAGACCTACAGCTATTCCGAGGCGCGTCAGAAGCTCGCGACCCTGCTGGATGAGGCCTCGGCTCGAGGTCCGGTCTGCATCCGGAGGAAAGACGGACGAACGTTCATCCTTCAGGAAGAGAAGCGCACGCGCTCCCCGCTCGACGTCCCCGGCGTCCGAACCGATCTAACCTCCGAAGAAATCGTCGCCCTGATCCGCGAATCCCGCCGAAAGTAGGCGAAGCTTCCAGGTGGCCGCGGCTTTCCAGCCGCGGCGGGCGGGCGGGGGGCGCGAAGACCACGAAGCTGAGGCTGGAAAGCCTCACCCACGCCTCACCCGAGCTCGACGCGATCCAGCGAACCGAGATCGATGGCGTCGATCCTCTCTGCGAGGGGGAA
>JBHEPS010000317.1:0-718 GCA_046260175.1 Thermoanaerobaculia bacterium | reverse complement strand
CGCCTCGTCGATCTCGGGCTGCTGGAGGAGATCACGGGGCAGTTGCGTCATCGGCGCTTCCGGTACTCACCCTACGTGCGACTGTTCGGCGAAGACCCCACGAACTCGGATCAGACGGTGGATTGATTTCGGCGGTGACGCGAAGCTGAAAGCTTCGGTTCCTGTGAGCGAAGCTGGAAGCTTCGCCTACTGCGCGGGATGGATGCGGCTGACGGACTATGTCAGGGGACGCTTCGCCACGCTCGAGAGCCCGGGAGAGGAGCATGTCCGGAAACCGGGGACCGGACTCTGGAGAGTCCGGCCGCTTCGGAATCCGGCGGGACCGGGATCCGTTGGTAAGAGTCGGAGGAGTAGGAATATGAAAATCACCTCGAAAGGACAGGTGACGATTCCGCAGGATATCCGGGAAGCCACCGGGCTTCTGCCCGACACCGAGGTCGAGTTTCTCGTGCGCGGGAACGCGGTTCAGATCGTGAAGGCGAGGAGTCGGGCGAGGGGAAGTCGTGTCGTTTCCGGGCTTCGGGGACGCGCGTCCGGAAAGATGACGACCGACGAGATCCTGAAGCTGACCCGGGGATGAAATGCGCCGCATTCTCGTCGACAGCAATGTGATCCTCGACGTCGCGACGGATGATCCCTCCTGGTCGGGGTGGTCCGCCGAGGCGTTGGAGAGCGCTGCAGAAGAAGCGGTGCTGGTCATCAATCCGCTCATCTACGC
>JBHEPS010000316.1:0-721 GCA_046260175.1 Thermoanaerobaculia bacterium | reverse complement strand
CCCCGGTGCCGGGAACGTAGTGGAGCCCGAGATACTCGGTGAAATCGGTGCGCCCCACGGTATAGGCGATCACGCCGAGCGCCGCCGCGGCGATCATCACCGGCATGATCGCCAGCCCGTCGAGCCCGTCGGTGAGGTTGACGGCATTGGCGGCGCCGACGATCACGATCATCGCGAAGGGGACGAAGATCAGCCCGAGATCGACCAGCACGTCCTTGAACACCGGCAGCGCGAGCTGCCATTGCAGCTCGGCCGGGTGGTGCCAGCCCGCCCAGACGCTCGCGGCGAGCGCGATGCCGAAGCCCAGCGCGAGGCGCACGCGCCCCGGCACGCCCTTGACGTTGCCGCGCGAGACCTTGGCGTAATCGTCGGCAAAGCCGATCAGCCCGAAGGCCAGTGTGACCAGCATGACCAGCCAGACGTAAGGGTTGTCGAGCCGCGCCCAGAGCAGCGTCGCGGTCAGATGGGTCGTGGGCCCGTCCGCGCGGATCGGCTGGCCGCGCGACTGGCGCCGGCGCAGCGTGAGGATGAGCGGCGGGCCGAACAGGAACCCGAACAGCAGCGCCGTGAGGAACGCGCCCCCCGCGCGAAACGTGATGTAGCGAAACAGGTTGAAGACGTCGCCGCCCTCCGACAGCAGGGTTAGCCAGTAGAGCATCAGCCTTGGTCCTTTTCCTCGGTGCGGTCGGCGCGGCGATCCGCGCGGCGCAGCGCCTCGGCC
>JBHEPS010000315.1:499-734 GCA_046260175.1 Thermoanaerobaculia bacterium | reverse complement strand
GCGAAGACCTCTCCCATGCCTCCGGCCCCGATGGGCGCAGTGATCTCATACGGACCGAGACGTCTCCCACGATCGATTTCCACGAGTCAGCAGAGTATAGCGGCGATGCTATGAAAGCGACCCGCGGGGTACTTTTCGCCGAGATCCATGGGGTGCACGGGGCGTGAAAGTAGGTGTATCAAAAGTAGGTGTCAGTATCAAAAGTAGGTGTCAGGGCCGGAAAAGCTACTTTGCA
>JBHEPS010000315.1:0-245 GCA_046260175.1 Thermoanaerobaculia bacterium | reverse complement strand
ACACCTACTTTACCTGACACCTACTTTACCAAGGGTACTCGATGGCGGATCGGCTCGATGACATCGGTCACTCCGGACCGAAGGAAGAACACCAGGGACTCGATCTCCGCGCGCTGTGGCCACGGCTTGGTTTCATCAGCCGTGGCCGGGTCGTGCCATGGGCGGCATCCGTGCACCTCTCACGCTGCCGCGGTTGATGAGACCAAACCGCGGCCACGACTTCCCTGCTGGTGACGTGGCGAATG
>JBHEPS010000314.1:0-737 GCA_046260175.1 Thermoanaerobaculia bacterium | reverse complement strand
GTCCAGATCCAAGCAACCCTCGAGGCACTCGAGCCGAAAGTGGATGCTTCTCGCCTTGCACCTGTGCGGCGAGCCAAGCGACGTAAGAACCAGCTCCACTTTGAAGCACGCGAGGTTCTCTATGCTGTTGCGGGCGTCGATCTGACTGCAGTGCCGGGACTGGAAGCCCAAAGCGTTCTGACGATCCTGTCGGAGACCGGCACGGACATGTCTGCGTGGCCAGCTGGCGAGCACTTCGCCGCATGGCTCAATCTGCCCTCGAACCGATGGGTCACCGGCGGAAAGCCTATCCGGGTCAAAGCTCCCAAGATCCGCCCGAACCGTGCTGCGCAAGCCCTACGACTCGCCGCTCAGACACTGGAACGGAGCAAGGACACCTATCTCGGAGCATTCTTCCGCCGGATACGCTCGCGCATAGGACGCCCAGGTGCAATCAAAGCCACCGCCCACAAGCTCGCCCTGATCATCTACTCCATGCTGAAGAACCAAAGCGAGTATCAGGAACTAGGAGCCGACTACTACGAACGCCGCTACCGCGAAAAACGGGTGAACTCACTGAAAACACAAGCAGCTCGGCTTGGCTACGAACTCACTCCCGTTACGGTGGTTCATTAGAAGGGAGCGCCGGGGGGGATTGGGCCGTCGAGAGACGGGTGGGCGCGACCGAAGGATCTCAAAATGCGGGGATCGCGTTGGCCGGTGCGGGGGAAACGCGCAGGTGGCGCGATTCTGCCATT
>JBHEPS010000313.1:493-739 GCA_046260175.1 Thermoanaerobaculia bacterium | reverse complement strand
GCAGAGGCTCGGTCCGCTACTGCAGCGGCTCGGTCCGCCACTGCACCCGCCTCCGTACGCTATCGAACAGTTATTGGCTTCTCTCTTGCTCTATTTGAAACTCGATGACCACGACGCCGTTCGACTCGAGCTGGCTGCAGCGACCCCTCGCCCCCGGTACCGCCCGGGCGATCGTCGATGCTCTCCTCGAGTGCGACTCCGTCAGCTTTCACGGCCGGCAGACCGATCTCCTGCGGCGTTACCGCC
>JBHEPS010000313.1:0-250 GCA_046260175.1 Thermoanaerobaculia bacterium | reverse complement strand
CCGATGAACGCCGCCGGCGTCTCGAGGACACCTGGCATCTGCTCGAGCACGTCCACGATCCCCTCATCGGCTGAAGCCGGCGGACGCTGGGATCCCCGGGCCTTTGATGTTGAATTTCCTAGCCCCTAGCCCCTAGCCCCTAGCCCCTAGCCCCCGGCCGCCCCTTGCTTCTCGCGAATCGCGCGGACAGTCACGACCCCGAGGGTCACCAGCGTGAGCGGAATGACGAACCACGCCATCGCCCTTCCGA
>JBHEPS010000312.1:0-739 GCA_046260175.1 Thermoanaerobaculia bacterium | reverse complement strand
CTCCTCAACTACGGCCGGGGGCGCTGGGGGCGTTCCACCAAATCGCATGATCTCGTCGCGGAGGTCGTTTGCTTCCCGCGCGGAGGCGATCCACTTCGCCTTCGACTCGGCTGCCTGCGCCGCGTACTTCGCTTCGATGGCGTCGAGCCGTGCCGAGGCGCGCACTTCCCTGCTGCGGTTGTCGGCATTCTGCTTGGCGACGGTCAGCCGCGCGTTCGCTTCCTGGTAGATCGACGTGGCGTAAACCGCCGCGCCGGCCGCTTCCGCGCTGCGGAGCGCAGCCTCGGCGTTGGCGATGTCGCCAGCAATCCCCTCTTCCTGCGCCGCGAGCGGCATTGCCACCGCGATCACCAGGGCCACCATGATCATCGTTCTGTAGAGTTGGGTCATTTCTCGTACCTCCATGCGGGCGGCCGCAGCCGTCCCGTTGTCTTGCCTCGAATTGGACCTTCCATCCCCTCCGGAATGGACGCGTAGCGAACGCTACCGCTGGAGAGGGGAGGATATCAAAGACAAGATCCAGGCTTGGAAAGTTGGCTGGCCCCCTGGATTTTGGCCTCGCCCGACTCCGCCTTTGGTTTTGATTTCACTTCTGCCTTCTGCCTTCTGCCTTCTGACTTTCTAGCCCCTGGCCCCTGGCCCCTCGCTTCCTACAACTGCACCCAGACCGACTTGGTTTGCGTGTATTTCTCCAATGCGTCTCGTCCCTGGTCGCGGCCGAAGCCGGACTCCTTGAAGC
>JBHEPS010000311.1:511-743 GCA_046260175.1 Thermoanaerobaculia bacterium | reverse complement strand
GTGGAGAAGGTCGAGCTGCGCATCTACGAGCCACCCCGGTTCTTCGAGGCGCTGCTGCGCGGCCGGACCTACCTGGAGCCGCCGGACCTGACCGCCCGGATCTGCGGCATCTGCCCGGTCGCCTACCAGCTGTCGGCCATCAACGCGATCGAGTCGCTGTGCGGGGTGGACACCCCCGACGGCCCGGCGATGCCCACCGGGATCCGCCAGCTGCGCCGGCTGCTGTACTGCG
>JBHEPS010000311.1:0-376 GCA_046260175.1 Thermoanaerobaculia bacterium | reverse complement strand
TGGTCGACGAGCTGACCTGGGCTCGTAACGCGGCGATCGACGCCACCCGGCTGGTGGCCGGGTTCGACTTCCCCGAGCTGACCCAGGACCACACCTTCGTGGCCCTGCGTCCGGAGCTGGACCGCCTGCCGCCGGGCGCCACCGGCTACCCGCTGGAGGGCGGTCGGCTGGTCTCGACCTCCGGGTTGGACATCGGGATCGAGGCCTGGCCGGAGCACTTCCACGAGGAGCACGTGCCGCACTCCACGGCACTGCACGGCCGCATGCGCGACGGCGGGACCTACATGGTCGGGCCGGCCGCGCGTTTCACCCTGAACGCCGACCGGCTCCCGGAGCACCTGCAGGCGCTGGCCGCCGAGGTGGACTGCGTCGGTGC
>JBHEPS010000310.1:472-759 GCA_046260175.1 Thermoanaerobaculia bacterium | reverse complement strand
CGCGGCGGTTTCTTCCGCGACGGCGATGGCCGGGCTGGTCGCGTACAGCCCGGGGTTCTGATCCCAGGTCGAGAGCATCCAATCCGTGGCGAGGGAGATCGGAAGGGTTCCCCCGATCACGAATCCGAAGTAGCGAGGACCGGCCGATGCCACGATGCCCGGCTCCATCGACGCGATGATGGCTCGAAATGTCTCCTCGGGATCGGCCGGCCCGTCACCGAGGGGGCGGTCGAGAAGAGAGCGGAGGCGGTCGATGTCCGCGTCGGCGCGGACGGGGCGGGGGGGAA
>JBHEPS010000310.1:0-305 GCA_046260175.1 Thermoanaerobaculia bacterium | reverse complement strand
TTCCACGACTGAATCGACACTGTACCCCTCCGGTGTGCATGCATGTGTGGCCGCGGCTTTCCAGCCGCGGCGTCGGGATTTCAACGATCGGGGCGATACTCCCGCCGGAGCTGGAAAGCTCCGGCCACCGTCCAGCCGCGGCGTCGGGATTTCAACGATCGGGAAGATATTCAAGCCGGAGCTGGAAAGCTCCGGCCACCGTTCTCACTCCGATTCGGCGAGATGGACGAGGAATGCGTAGACGAGCGAAGTCTCGCGATGCCTCTTGAACCTGCCGGTCGTGCCGCCGTGGCCAGCTTCCATCT
>JBHEPS010000031.1:363-21846 GCA_046260175.1 Thermoanaerobaculia bacterium | reverse complement strand
GTTTCGGGATACGCCTCGGTCACGGTCTCGGTGACGACCTCTCCCGTGGTGAGCTCTCCCTGAACCAGCAGAGGATCGCCCGGATAGATCCAGTGCGAGTCCCGGATGTAGGTGTTGAGCTCCCAGAGCTGGGGCCAGAGATAGGCGTCGCCGTAAAAGCGACGGGCCAGATCCCAGAGGGTGTCACCGCGCTCGATGATGTGAACTTTGCTGCCTGCCGGAAACAGCGATGGATCCGGCGGAGCCCAGACCGCTCTAAACGTCAAACAGTTCAGGCGGATAAGGCGGACGGAGGTCGGCAGTTCCCGGATTTTGCGTCGGGCAAAGTGTCAAAAATTGGAAAGGGCGGCCGTCGGGCCGCCCTTGATCGCATGCTTTTCTGTTTGGTTTCTGGCTTTGCCTTTTCTTCTGGCTTCTGACTTCTGGCTTCTGGCTTTTCTTCCGGCTGGCTTCTGGCTTGGTACTTACTACCTTCCGAGCTCGCCCCGCTCCATCGCCAGCTTTTCGAATTCTGCCAGTTCCCGGGTCCGCCGCTCGTAGTTGCTCGCGACCTTTTTCACGTAGGTCCGGGTCTCCCGGAAGGGCGGGACACCGCCGTACTTCCGGACGTTCCCCTCTCCGGCGTTGTAAGCGGCGAGGATCTTGGTCCGGTTTCCATCGAAGCGCTCCTCGAGGTACTTCAGGTAGCGCACTCCGGCATCAATGTTCTGCTCGGGGTCGTAGAGATCCCTCGCTCCCATCCACTTTCCCGTGGCGGGCATCAGCTGCATCAAACCGCGTGCTCCACGGTGAGAGCGCGCTCTCGGCTTGAATCGCGACTCCTGCTCGATGACCGCCGCGACGAGCGCCGGATCGACGTCGTACTTGCGGGCCTTGTCGTGAATGATCGAACCGAACGGCAGGGACTGGAAAAATGCCTCGCGGGCCTGTTCACTGAACATTGCGAAGTCGGCGTAAGCCGCCGGAGCGGGCGCGACGGGTTCGCGGGAGACCGCGGTGGAAAGCGTTGCCAGGAAGCCAGCTGGAATGATCGGATCGGCGAACAATGCGTGATCGACCAGATCCGAGGTACGGGAGATGAGACCACCGGGTGCGATTCCCGCGAGTTTGTATACGGAGTCGCCAGTCAGGCCTTCGGTCATCTGAGCGACGACGCGATTTCCCTCGGGCGTTGACCGGACAACCTGCACGCCGTCCAGATTCTTCTGCACGACGAATTGCACCTGGTCGAACGCCTCGGTGACGCCCCCCACAGAGAGGGCCGCTCCGAGAAGGAGCATCGCCTTTCTGCGCGACCCGGCGGAGCGCTTCTCCGTCCATCGCTTCTTGCGGTTTCTGAGTATCGCCAGCCTGATCGAAAGTGCGTCGATCAACTCGCCCTTGCGGTGTGCCATGAGTAGGAAGCAACCTCCGAATCAAACTCTTATTTGGACGACCATGGGCACAGGTCGATGAAGGGAACGACCCGGGTCGGAGTTTTATTCAGCGGAGGGGCGGAAAAGCTTACCTTTCGACGGTAACCACTTATCCATCAGTAGTTTCTGAGAAGACTTCGGCCGTGAATCTCTCCAGAATTACCCCCGGTCGGGACCACTCGCCCGGAGGAAGATTCCCCTTCTGACACAGCCGCTCGAGATACTCATCGCGGCTCCAACCCCACTCCACGGCCACCTGCGGAAGAAAGACGCCCGACCGGGCTCCCCTTCGAATCATCAGACCGTCGCGACCGATCACGATTTCCTCCGGGTCGCACGGCTCGAAGGGGCTGAGAACCGAGATTTCGATCGCGAGGCGCGGAAGCTCGGCCGGCGTGAGAGGCGCGAAACGAGGATCCTCGAAAGCCGCCAGACACGCGTTGTCGGCAACCGCTTCTGCCAGGGGAGCCTCGGGAGCCAGCGAGCCGATGCAGCCGCGCAATTCGCCCCGCAGGTGGAGCGAGACGAAAACCGCCGCCGGGACGCGCAGCGCCTCGGGAAGAGAAGCTGCGTCCGGGCGGGCCGACTCGCCGGCGAGCGCCGCAGCGATCGCGCGGCGCGCGAGTCGGAGCAGCAGGCGGCGCTCGCTGGAATCCAGCTGCGACTCTCGACCCGGAGAGCTCACGCACGACTCCTTGCGGACCGGATGAGCATCAGATTCCTCACGTACACGAGCAATCCAAACCCCTGCCCGACGATGAACACGGGATCGCGGCGATGAATCGCGTAGACGGTGAGAATGAGGCCGCCGAGGAGCGAGAAGTACCAGAACCAGACGGGGATGACGCTGGCGCCCTGCTTTTCGGACCAGATCCACTGAACGAGAAACCGGGCGGAGAAGGCAGCCTGCCCCAGGAATCCGAATGCGATCCAGAAATCCCAGCTCGTAGGGTCGAGACTCATTCGGGACTCACCTCCTCGGCCTCGTAGCGGAGTTTCCGCGAGGCCATCCATCGAACCGCGAAGCAGTCGGCCAGCCCACGCACCGCGCGATTCATCGCGCCGTACTTGGACTGCCCGTACCGCCGGGGTCTGTGATTGACGGGCATCTCGATCACCCGTCCTCCATCCATGCGCACGAGCGTCGGAAGGAAGCGATGCATGCCGTTGAACAGGCGGATCCGGCCGATGCGGTCCGCTCGGACGAGCTTGAGCGAGCAGCCGGTATCGGTGATCCGGTCGCCCGTGATCCAGTCGCGCACCGAGTTGCCGATCCGTGACTGAACTCTCTTCGCCAGGGAGTCTTTCCTGTCGACCCGCACCCCGATCACCATGTCCACATTTTCCCGCTCGAGCTGGCGGAGCATCGACGGAATGTCGGCAGGATCATTCTGGAGGTCCGCGTCGAGCGAGACGACGTACCGGCCGGAGGCGGCTGCCCAACCGGCGTCGAGAGCTGCCGTCTGGCCGCTGTTGCGGGCGAGCTTGACGATCCTGAGCATGGGGTACTCGCGCCGCAACTGCTTGAGCACGTCGAGACTCGCATCCTTGCTGCCGTCATCGACGGCGATGACCTCCCACGACCAGGGGTGTTTATCGAGGGCGCTCCGGATCTCATCCAGAAGGACCGGGAGGTTCTTCTCTTCGTTGTAGACCGGAAACACGACCGAGAGATCCGGGCGGCTCACGATGGAATCTTAACGCCGAACGCCCTCTCGAAGTTCGCCGTGGTCGCGGCGGCGACCTCTTCGAGTGGAATCTCCCACAGATCCGCCAGCACCCGCGCGGTCTCGATGACGAAAGCAGGCTGATTCTCTTTCCCGCGATGAGGCACGGGAGCCAGGTAAGGAGTGTCGGTCTCGATGAGAACCGACTCCCGGGACAGCCGCCTCGCCACTTCTCGAAGGGGCTCGGCCGTCTTGAACGTGAGAATCCCGGAAAAGGAAATCAGAAAGCCGCGGTCAACCAGACGGCTGGCGACCTCGAAACTCTCGGTGTAGGAATGGAGGATCCCCCGCACGCCCGATCCGTCCGGGCCCTCGAGGATCTCGATCAGATCCTCGGTCGACTCGCGATTGTGGATGATCACCGGAAGGTTTGCTTCACGCGCCATCGCGAGGTGGCGGATCAGCACGCGTTTCTGCGTCTCGTGAGGCGAATGCATGTAGTGGTAGTCGAGCCCCACCTCCCCCATCGCCACCACTCTCGGGTCGCCCAAGAGCGAGAGGATCGTCCGTTCGGCCTCCTGATCGAAATCCTTCGCCTCGTGAGGGTGGAAGCCGACGGCCGCCCACGCGTCGGGGTGCCGGCGCGCCAGATCCACCACCGAATAAATGTCTTCGAGTTTCGTCGCCGGGAACAGGAAACCGCGCACCCCCGCCGCGCGCGCAGCGTCGAGCGCCGCATCGGCTCCGTCGCCCAGCATGTTTACGTGACAGTGACTGTCGGTGAAAACGCTCATACCGATCCCTCGAACAGCATCGAAAGCCCCATTCCGCCAGAGATGCAGAGAGTCGCGAGTCCAGTGCGGGATTTCCTCGTCGCCATGGCATGGACCAGGGTCGTCACGATGCGCGCCCCGGTGCATCCGATCGGATGACCGAGCGCGATCGCCCCTCCGTGCACGTTGAGGCGCGCCCGATCGAACCCGAGCTCGCGCTCGCATGCGATGACCTGCGCGGCGAATGCCTCATTCAGCTCGATCAGGTCGATGTCGGCGAGCGTGAGACCCGTCTCCTCGAGCAGGCGACGCGTAGCGGGAACGGGTCCGATTCCCATGATCTTCGGGTCGACGGCAGCCTGGGCGTACGCCCGCACGCGGGCAATGGGCTCGAGTCCGAGCTCCTTCACCGCGGACTCCGAAGCGACCAGCATCGCCGCCCCTGCATCGGTGATCCCCGAGGAGTTTCCGGCGTGGACCGTTCCGCCCTCGCGAAAGACGGGCGGTAATTTCGCCATCCCCTCAACGGTCACGTCGAATCGGGGATGCTCGTCCTGCTCGACGATGATCTCGCCCTTCTTCCCCTGAATCCGAACCGGAACCACCTCGCGGGAGAAGGCGCCGCTGTTCCAGGCCGCTTCGGCTTTTTTCTGTGACTCGACCGCCAGCTCGTCCTGCTCGCCCCTCGTGATGTTGTAGCGGTCGGCAAGCGTCTCGGCGGTCGATCCCATCATCTCGTCCGCGACGGGGCAGAAAAATCCGTCGCGCACCATTCCGTCGATCACCTCGCCATCCCCCATCCGGTAGCCCCACCGGGCCCGGGGGAGAAGATACGGAGTGTTCGACATCGATTCGACGCCCCCCGCGAGGACCAGGTTCGCATTGCCGAGCCGGATCTCGTCCACTGCGTCGATGATCGCCCGCATCCCGGAACCGCACGCCTGATTCACCGTCCATGCGGGAACCGACTCGCTCAGACCGCTGCGGATCGTGATCTGACGAGCGGGATTCGGACCGACCCCCGCCTGGCGCGCGTTGCCAAAGATGACCAGATCGATTTTCTCCAGAGGAACCTCGCTCGATTCGAGCACGGCGCGGCTCGCGTGCGTGCCCAGCTCGGTGGCAGACAGGCCGCTGAGCGCGCCACCGAACCTTCCGATCGGCGTCCTCAGCGGCTTGACCAGATAGATCGCTTCCCGGATTTCACCCATCCGCTCGCAGTTCTCCCTTCACGAGTTTCCCAACCACGTTCCGATACGTCTCGACTGCCGCGATGACGTCGGCCTTGGAGACTCTCTCCCGCTCCGAGTGCGCATCGAGAATCGATCCCGGACCGAACAGGATCGGCCTGCCGATCCGTCCCAGATGAGGAGCGTCGGTGTTGAACGCGACGACCGTCCCCCGCTCCCCCGCAGGAACGAGCATCGGGACCGGATCATTGCCATGCCATCGAACGATCGACCCGCCCAGCGGCTCGACCACCTCCCTGACCCTGGCAAGGGCATCGGCGACCGGCTCGACGATCCGGAAAATGCACTCGGCTTCCGCGCGAGCCGGGACGATGTTCGGCTTCTCCCCTCCCCGGATGACTCCCACGTTCGCGGTTCCCTTTCCCATTTCCGCATCCTCTCCCCAGGAGGCGGCTGAGATGGCCTCGACGGCCCGCGCCAGCTTGAGAATCGCCGACTCCCCACGCTCGGGATAGGCCGAATGCGCGGCGACGCCTTCGAAGCCGATCGTGCAGGTCAGCGCCCCCTTGGAAGCCTTCACGAAGGCCGACTCCGTCGGTTCGCCGACGATGACGACCTCGCTCCCTCGGTTCGCGAACTGGTCGTTGGCCGTCTTCGCTCCGATCGAGTCCGTCTCCTCCCCCACCACGAAGAGATATCCGAAGTCGCGAACTCCGTCGGCGATGAGGCGCTCGCCAGCCACGAGCATCGCCGCGATGATCCCCTTCGTGTCGCAGGCGCCCCTTCCATACAGCTGATCTTTCGTTTCCTCGGACGGGAAAAAAGGAGGGACCGTGTCGAGATGGGAGCAGAGGACGACGCGCGGCGTGCCGAGCGAGGCAAAGACGTTCGGGCGGCCGGGCTCCGCGTCCGCGAGCTCGACTCGCATTCCGAGACCCTCGAGCAGGGAAGCCAGGAGTTGCGCATGCGCGAGCTCCTCGCCGGTAACCGAAGGGACATCGATCAGTTGCCGTGCGAGGTGAATCGGGTCGAGCATGACGCGGGAGTCTATCCGATGCCGCCTGTTCCCCGGCGCGGACCTTCCGCTCCGATGCTAGGGAACCTCTGCACAAGTCGGCCGCCTCCTCGAAATTTACTTATTTGAATTCATGGTTTCCCTCTCCATGAGGTTCCCTCGTCTCCTGATCGTCCTGATTCTCGCTGCCGCCCCAGCCGCTGCCGCGGTCGAGTTCGTGCAGCTCTCTGCGGGAACGTGGCTCGCGGGGCGGCAAGCCGTCTCCATCGCGACGGACCTCAAATCGGTGGACCGCGTCGAAGTGCGCGTCGACGGGCTGCTGGTCGCCGTCCTTCGAAATGCCCCCTTTACTTTCGAGTACGATTTCGGCGACGGCTCCCGCCCGCACCGGCTTAGGGCGGACGTCCACGCGGCCGGCTACACCGTCCACGAAGCGGCCGAGCTCACCCTCGGCTCCACCCCCTTCGAGGACATGATGACCGTCGACTGGGTCGAAGTGCCGCTCTCCCTCTCCCGTCCTCCACGCGATCCCGGATCGCTGACTCTGTTCGAGAACGGCCGTCGGGTGAACATCCGCAGCGTCGAGTCGGGTCGCGGACCGACCCGCTTCGTGTTTGTAATCGATCGCTCCCAGAGCATGGGAGGCGGGAGGCTCGAGGCCGCGATGGAGGCGGTGCGCTCGATCTCGCGACGCCTCTCCCCCGGCGACACGGCCGACCTGATCGCGTTCAATCACCGCGTCGGCCATCCATCGCCCCTTTCGGAGGCGCCCAGCGGAACGCCATCGGGAGGGACCGCTCTTCGCGACGCGCTCGCAGCCATCGCGCCCGACTCGCGGACCATCGCAATCGTGATCTCGGATGGTAACGATCGAAACTCCTTTCTCGGTCGCGAGGAAGCGCTGCGGAGGATCGCGAGCGATCGCATGTCCGTCTACTCGCTCGTTCTCGGCCGCGGCAACGGGCGAGAGTTTCTTGGCGAGCTTGCGGAGATGACGGGCGGAAGGATGCTTTCCAGTTCGCCTTCGCGGTTGGGGCGAGACCTGGAACGCCTGTTCGACGAGATCGAGTCGCGCTGGATCGTTTCCTACCAGTCGGCGGCTTCCGATCGCGGCTGGCGCTCGATTCGCGTGAAATCCTCCGAGCGGGGCCTTCGCGTGCTCGAAGCCAGAAAAGGCTACTTCGCCCAATGAGACGTCTCTTCATCCCGCTTTTCCTTCTCGTCGCCGGCTCGCTGGTCGCGGCGGAGCCGCGCCTGACGAGCGATTACGAGATCGAGATCGCACGGCGTCAGCTGGAGCGGGCCCACACGTCCCGCGAAAGAATCGCCCCGAATCTGAACCTCGGGGATATCCACGCCGCCCGCCACGAAACGGAGGCCGCTGAAAGCCACTACCGCGCCGCCTTGCGCATCGCAGAACAGATGGCCCACAGCGCGCGGAAGCGATCCGACCTTTCGAGCTACGCCGACGCCGTGACGTACCGCGCCGCCGCCCTCGCAAAGCTGGGCCTCGCCGGCGATGCGCGCGCGGCATTCGAGGAGGCGATCCGCTACCGCTCGGACGACCCGAGCACGTGGAACCTCTACGCGTCTGGGATGCGCGTGGCGGGACTTCCGGCCAAGGCCGAAGCAGCCGCCCGGAACGCCGTGCTGCTCGCAGTAGAGCAGAGGGACCGGAAGGCCGGGCCGAAAGCCACTCTCGACATCGCGATCTATCGTTACGCGCTCGCCGGCGCCATCTACGAGCAGCGCCGCGAGGACCCGGAGATCGGCGAACTACTCGCCGAGGTCGTCACGACCCTCGACGGGCCGGAGCTCGCGAAGGTCCGGGAACGCGCTCGCGAGCAGGAGATTTTCGAGGTCTTCACCATCGTCCGCTCCAGCGAGGACGCACTGGTCTCTCTCCTCAATCGAGCCCTCCTTCTCCTCGGGCGGCACCACGAGGCACGGGGTGAGGAGGCGGCAGCGCGATCCGCCTGGGAGAGAGTGCTTCGGATGCGCGAGGACGATCCCGTTGCGCTCGCCGGTCTCGCACGTCTCGCAACGACCCCGCGAGAAACCAGCCAGTGGCATCTCAGCTCCCTGGAGGCGAATCCCTGGTCGATTCCGCAGCTCCGCCAGTACGAGGCGTTTGCGGAATCCCCGGATGCGCCTCACCCGAACGGTTCCAGTCCCGGTGCGACAATTCAGAGAGCCGTCTGGCTCCTGGCCCGCGATCGGGGAGCCGAGGCTTCGGCCGAGATCGATCGCATCGAGAATGCTCACGGTGAGAAGCCGGCAACGATCTATCTGAAGTCCCGCGCCGCAATCGCACTGGGAGACGCGGAAGAAGCAGAATCCTTGATCGGACGACTGGGAGATCTTCCAGAAGCGGCGTTGCTGCTCCGAACGATGAGTGCGCGCGACGAGTCGATCGCCGCATCCACTGAAATGCTCGCTTCCCTCCACTCACCGGTCGTCGATCCGACTTCGGATCTGCTGATCGGACTCGCCCGGCTCGTCTCGGAATCCCGCTCGCCGGCCGAACTGACGCAGATCGACGCTCTCCTTTTCAAGGGAACCGTGGATCTCGACGAAGCGCTTGCCCGCGACGGCAGCACGACGGTCTTCGCTTCGGGGACCATCGACGGGACCCCCTTTCGATTTAGTGTCCCGGTCGCATTCCAAGGCGATCTTTCCGACGGCGAGCATCGGCTCGAGTTCCGCCTGGCGGGGATCGCGGGCCCAACGCTTCTGCTCGAACCCCTGGGGCTGACGCCATGAAACGATCTCTCCCCCTCGTCGCAGCCCTCCTGCTGCTCCCCGCCACTCTCGGCGCCGCGTCCGTCGTACTGGCGACGGGAGACGCGATCGTCCACGCCGTGCCCGGAAGCATCCGCGTGCTCGCGGCCGGTGCCACCGAACCAATGAACTACCAGGGGCTGGCCTACCCGGGCTTCGGAGCCGTCGCCCTGGAACAATCCCTGGCCGCGATCTTCGATCCGGTCGAGGATCGCCTGGCGATCGTCGCTTCCGCGGGCCCCCCTCGCATCGTGGAGTTGCGCGACACCCCCACCGCGGCCGCTTTTCTCGGATCGACGCTGTTCGTCGTCAGCCGCGAGAAAGGAACCCTCACGAAGATCGGCAACGACGGCGAGAAAGCCTCGGTCCGCTCGTCGGGCCGCCCCGGCTTCATTTCAATCAGTGACGGCGTCGTCTTCACCTATGACCCGATCCGCGGCCTGATCGAGCGCTTCGATCCGGTTTCGCTCGAGAGCAGCGGGACCCTCGCCATCGACCGCTTCGGGTCGGACTTCGAGACCGACGGCCGTTCCGGGTACCTCGCCATTCCGGGCACGGGAGAAGTGATCTCCTTCTCTCTTTCCTCTCTCGACGGCAGAAAGGCTCTCCAGGGGGGGGCCGTGCCGGTGGACGTGGTGGTCGAGAGGGCCTCCAGCCCGCTGTCGCCGAGAACGCTGGCGATTGCAGATCCGGCTTCGAGGCGCATCTGGCGGGTCGAGGGACAGCAGTCCGGGGGTGCAGCCTTCGCCCGTGGTTTTCTGCGGGGGCTGATCGGCCTGGGTCTGTACGCGCCCCGTTCGAGCGAGCTCCCCACGGGGGTGGACCGGATCGAATCCGCCGCAGGTGGCCTGCTGGCCTTCGACAGCTCCTCGGGAGACCTCTACCGGATCACCTCGAAGAGGTCGGAAAGGATCGCGACCGGAGTCGATCCCAGCGGTTATGCTTGGAACGGCGAACGCGTTTTCTACTCGGCGGGAGGAATGCTTCACTCCGTTTCGCTCGCTGGCGAAAATTGATCCCAAACACCCAAAAAGTTCGGTACGCCCGTTGCAGCTTTGGAGTCGTGATGAAGAAGAAGCCGTGTGTCCGCTGCGAGCGGCTCATCGATCCGGTGGCCCGGCTCTGCCCGTACTGCAACTGGGATCAGGAGCTCCCTCCCCCCCGCCCTTCGCCCATCACCGACATCTCTTTCGAGGAGCGGGATAACGTGGGGGACCGGGAGCGCAAGCGGACGATTCGCCGCGTTCTGGTCGCGGCAGGTGTGGTTGTCGCCCTGGTCGCCACGTTCGCCGTCGGCAGCATGGTCACCAGGATCGGCAAGAAGGCCGAGCACAAGGAGATCAGCGAGACCGTTCCTTCCAATCAGGACGACGTACCCACCTCCAATGCCCGGCAGATCACGGACCTGCGGCTGGTCCCCTCGTCGGACCTGACCACGACCGTAAACCGGTCGATCACCTCGGCCCCCCTGCAGACGTCGACCGCCGTCGAGGATGCCGCCAGCGATCGCTCGGACACGACGGCCCTTCCCTCGCAGCAGTACGTATTCATGGAGGAGCGTGCCGCAGCCGAGAGCGAGCGGCAGAAACAGGCCGCGGCGGTCGGAGTCGATCCGCGCACCATCCGCCCCCCGCCGCCTCCCCCTCGCCCGGTCCGTCAGCAGCCGCCGCCCACCGCAACGACGGCGCCCCGCCCCGCGGAACCGAGGCCGGCAGCACCAGCCGAACCTCCTCCGCAGCGCGAACAGGTGACGCGAACGCGACCCGAGCCGATCTCGCAGCCCCTGCCCGACCTCAAGACCGGAGGGACGGCCAGGTTCCGCCTCCGGATCGGACCGGATGGCTCGGTAAGTGACGTCGAGGTGATCCGCACGATCCCGGGAGCGACTGCCCAGCTGGTCCAGAGCATTCAACGTTGGAAGTTCAAGCCGGCCACCGAGAACGGCCGCCCCGTCGAGGGAATCCACCTGGTCGACCTGACCTTCAAGGGTAATGATGACGACTAAGAACTGTGTCGCCTGCAGCCACGAGATCGACGCAGACGCCCGACTCTGTCCCTACTGTGGGGCCGATCCGCAAACGGGTGAGAAGTTCGACCCGACTCCGATCGTCAAGAGTCACTTCCCCGATCGGCGAGATCTCGGGGCGGGTGAGCGGACGGCGCAGTTCCTCCGCGAGCGGCAGGGAATCGTCGTCGCGGCAATCGTCATCATCATCTTTGTGGGGCTGGTCGCCGCTCACCAGTATGTGACCCGGCGGGCCGCCATGGTCCAATCCGACATTCCCCCCGTCCCGCTCAGCGACCTGGCCGATTTCGGCGCCGACAGCGAGAGTGCCCGCGAACCCGCCCCCCTTCCCGACGTCGGGTTTCAGTGGACGGGCAGGCCGGAAGTCCTGAAGGTGATGCTCGTCGAGCCGGGAGCCGTCGCTCCTCCTGAAGAGGCGCCGACGACTTCGACCGCCCCCGGAGCACCTGCGCAGGCCGCCACCCCAGCCCAGCCTCGACCCCAGGTCTCTCCCCCCCCGGCGCGCCAACCTTCGGAACCGTAAGGGACGACGGTGGGTTTTGCCGCTCCTGCTTCTGCCTTTCCTAGTCCCTAGTCCCTAGTCCCTAGCCCCTGGCCCCTGGCCCCTTGCTCTCAGTCCCAGATTTCCGCGACCAGCCGGTGAAACTCTCGCCGGATCGACTGCATGTCCAGCGGCTTGACGTAGGGATGAAGCCTGTTGGTCAGCAGGACCAGAATCAGGTCCCGTTCCGGATCGACCCAGACAGAGGTCCCCGTGAAGCCCGTGTGGCCGTAGCAGTGCTGAGAGAGGACCGATGAGGGATGACCCGCGCGGGTCATGTGGAGGAGCCATCCGAGCCCGCGGTTCTCCTCGAGTCCCACGGTGTAGTTCCGCAACGCGAGGCTGGCCATCTTCTCGGGCAGAAGGCTTCCTCCCCCGAGGAGCCACTGCCGTGCGATCTCGTACACGTCCCTCGCGTTGGCAAAGAGCCCCGCGTTCCCGGCAAGGCCGCCCATGTAGTAGGCGTTACCGTCGTTGACCTCGCCCCAGATCATGTAGTTCCTGAAGAGCTTGAAATCGAGGTCGCGCTCGTCGACCATCCGCCGTTCGTTGCCGTTTCCCCATTCGGTCGCGGCGATCCGATACTTGAGGCTCGGAGAAGGGCTGAACATGGAGCATTGGAGCCCGAGCGGCTCGAAGATCTGCTCCGCGGCGATCGTTTCGAGCGGCTTCCCATGAATCCGCTCGAGCGCGAGAGTCAGGGTGACGAACCCGAGACAGGAGTAGATCTCGCGAGTACCCGGGCGATACCGGAGCGGCCTCTTCACGAGAGCTTTGAGATAAGCCGCGCCGCCGACGCCTTGAGTGTAGAGGGGATACCAGGCCTGGAATCCGCCGCGATGCGTCAGGAGATCGATATAGGTGAGCTCGTCCTTGTCGGTGCCGCGGAACTCGGTCAACACGTCCGAAACGGCCTGATCGAGAGCCAGCGCCCCCTCGGCTGCGCTGCGAAGAACCAGGGCCGCGGTGACGAGAGGCTTCGTGAGCGAGGCGACATCGAAGATCGTGCCGATCGAGAGCGGAATCTTGGCGGGCTTGAGCACCGAGTGACCGATCGCTCCCGACGCGATCGGCTGCGTCCTGTCCCCGACCATCCAAACCGCCCCTGGAAAGCTTCCGATCTCGACCTCGTCGGCGAGGAGCCGTGCGACGGCTTCCTGGACGGGCCCAGCGCGCTCGTCCTCGTCCAGACTCTTCAGCTCCGTGGGGAACCTCCCCGTGCCGGCGTTAACGGGCACCGTGGAAAGCTCCTCGAGGCTCCCTGGGGGAGGATGGTGCAGCCGGATCCATTACGGTCGATAGGTGGTACCCGCGCGGGAGGCGGATTTCTTTCATTGTAAACGACTCGGGTCGGCGGGTCTCGGTGGCCGAGACTAACCCTCGCCTGGCGATGGAGAGGACCTGGCCGGAAGCACGCGAGCAGCGAACGCAGCTTCCGTTCCCATTCACCACACTGCGCGCTAAACTTGCCGAAACGGCTGCAATCGGACGATCGGGGTGAGGCGCTCTCGCGCGTGGTGGAGGGGTGGGATCGAATCTGCTAAGATCCGCCGTCCCTTTGAAGACCACGACTCGGGTAACCCACCTCAATGTTCCGTCTCGATAAGCTCGAAATCTCCGGATTCAAATCCTTCTGCGATCCCGCACAGCTGGTTTTCCCCGCCGCGTTCACCGCGGTGGTGGGACCGAACGGCTGCGGGAAGTCGAACATCTGCGACGCCCTGATCTGGGTCCTCGGCGAGAGCCGGGCGAGCCACATCAGGGGCGGCACCATGGAAGACGTCATCTTCCAGGGATCCGAGCGCCGCAGGGCGCTCGGGATGGGCGAAGTCACCCTCACTCTGACGACCGATAACGGCCATCCGGCCGCGGAAGACGGCAGGGTGACGATCCATCGGCGGGTGTTCCGGTCCGGCGAGTCGGAATTCCGGCTCAACGGTCGCCGGGTCCGCCTCAAGGATATCGCCGACATCCTGATGGACACGGGTCTCGGGATCCGGAACTACTCGGTCATGGAGCAGGGGAAGATCGACCTGATCCTGTCGAACAAGCCACAGGACCGCCGGAAGCTGATCGAAGAGGCGGCGGGTATCACGAAGTACAAGACCAAGCGCCGTGCGGCCGAGATCAAGCTCGAGGAAACGCAGGCGAACCTGCTCCGCATCGACGACACGCTGTCCGAGGTCACGCGGAATCTCAACTCCCTCAAGAGGCAGGCGTCGAAGGCGCGGCGTCACAAGGAGTTCGCCGACCAGCTCTCGACGGCGAAGCGTTCGCTCTATGCAGGACGGATCGTCCTCGCGCGCGCTGAACAGGAAGCCGCCGAGGCCGCGGTCGTGGAGCTTCAGAATCTCGAGAGCGAGGCTGCCGCGACCCTCGGCACGGAAGAAGCCGGCCTGGCCGAGACGCGAAGGAATCTGGCCGAGAGGTCGTCCGCCGCATCGTCTCTGCGGGAGGAGCTGACGCGAACCGGGTCGGAAGCCGACCGCCTTCGCTCCTTTCTCGCCCAATCCGAGACCACCCTCGCGGACCTGATCGAGCGCACCGAAGGTGCCGACGACCAGATCCGCAATCTCGAGGGGGAAGCGCTCGAGCAGCAGCAGCTGCTCGAGGAAAAGAGCGAAGGCCTCCGCCTCGCAGTCGAGCATCGCAATCAGATCCGGGAAGTGTCGGATGCCCTCGAGCGGGAGCGGCAGGAGAAAGGCGACCGGGTCAGGACCGAGGAGAAATCGCTCTCGAGCCTTCGCGAGGGGCTGATGCGAACGATCGCGCGGATTTCCGAAGCGCGAAACCAGGTGCATCAGATCGAGATCGCAGTCGAAAAATGCGAGTTCTATCTCGGTAAGCTCGGGGATTCGGCTCTCAAGGCGTCGACCAGCAGAGACGCTGCGCGCACGCAGCTGGAATCGGTCCAGCAGGCGCTGGCCGAGGCTGAAGGATCGTTGAATGAAGCGCTCCAGCGGGCGCGGGAAACAGCGGCCGCGAGGGACGAGCTGACCGGGCGCCGCGACGGGATGCGATCCTCGCTCTCGAGTGCGCGCGACGCGATCTCGCAGACCACGTACCGGATCGATTCGCTGCGAAGCCTGCTCACGTCGCTCGAGTCTCAGGACGAAGAAGTGCGCGGCGCGATTCTCGAGCTCGTTCCACACGCGGCCTCGGCCGCCGAGGCGGTCCGCGCTGCCGAGGGGTACGAGACGGCGCTCGATGCGCTGCTTCGCGACATGACGAACGCCGTGGTCGTTCCGGACGCGGAGACCGCGAAAGCTGCGGTGGCCCGGCTCGACGAGCGCGGCGCCGGCCGCGGATCGTTCATCCGCCTCGACTGGTCGGCGGAAGGATCTGCGTCTCCCTCCTCGAGCGCATCGCGCGCTCTGATGGGAGAGGGAGATGTCGCGGATGCAGTTCGCGCCTCCGTGCCCGACGCCCGCATCGTCGACACGCTCGATGAGGCGATGGCCGCCTCGCGGACCAGCCCCGGCACTACGTTCGTCACCCGCAGGGGGGAAATCGTGCGCGGCCCGTTGGTGATCGGCGGACGCCAGGAGAACGCGCGAGGCGTCTTCTCGATCAAACGCGAACTGGCGGACCTCGAACAGGCCCTCGCCTCCGAGGAGCAGCGCGCCAGCGGAATCGCGGGCGATCTCGAGCTGGTCGAGTCGCAGTTGCACGAAGCGGACGACGCGCGGCTTCTCGCCGATGAGCGGGCGCGACAGGCCGAGAATGCCGTGCGCGAGAGGGCGGCCGATCGCGATCGCACTTCGACCGAGCTCCAGCGCTTCGAAAAAGACCTGGAAGTCGCATCCGAGGAACAGTCGCTCTACGTCGAGGAGAAGACGCATCTGCTCGCACGCAGGGAGGAAGCGCTGGCCGAGTTGCGCAGCCTCGAAGAAGGCGAGCGAGCGACCCACGACTCGATCGCGCGCACCGAGCAGACGCTCCAGGGCGCGCGGGTCGACTTCGAGTCGATCACCGAGGAAGCCTCGAAGGCCCGCGTCGACATGGAGACCGCGGTCGGCAACGTGAACGCGATCGGCAGAGAGCACGACAATCTCTCGCGGATCGTTGGATCGCTGCAGGGGCGGAGCCGCCAGCTCGCGCAGGACATCGACACGCTCGTCACGCGCCGGAGCGAAACGGAGAAGGCGGTCGAGCAGGCGCGCGGACAGATCGGGATCGCGATGAACTCCCTGCACGAGCTCGGGGAACGGCGCGTGGTGCTCGAGGCCGAGGTTTCGGACCTGCAGGCGAGCCTCGACGCGGTCGAGAAGCGCGCCGTAGCAGCGAGGGAATCGTGGAACGCGAAACGCGAGGAACTGTTCGAGGCTGAACGGAGACTCGACCGCGCCCGCGGCGGGTTCGACCTGCTTCGCGAGCAGATCTCACTCGACCTCCACGCCGGCATCGACGCCCTGGCCGAGGTCGAGCCGCCGGCGAGCGAGGACGCTCGTCTCGAGCTCGAAAACGAGGTCGCGCGCCTCGCCGATCAGCTCGAGAAGATGGGACCCGTCAACGTCCTCGCGATCGAAGAGCACCAGGAGCTCGAAGAGCGCGAGCACTTCCTTCGCACTCAGCGCGACGACCTCGTTCAGGCCATCGAGTCCCTTCGCTCGACCATCCGCAAGATCAACATGACCTCCCGGGAACTGTTCCGGGAAGCCTTCACCGCGATCAACCACTCGTTCGCCGAGATCTTCGTCGCGCTCTTCAACGGCGGCAGGGCGAACATGCAGCTTCTCGACGAGGAAGACGTCCTCGAGAGCGGAATCGAACTGATCGCGCAGCCCCCCGGCAAGAAAACGCAGTCGATCTCGCTGCTCTCGGGAGGCGAGCGCGCACTCACCGCTCTCGCGCTGCTGTTCGCGATCTTCCGCTACAAACCGAGCCCGTTCTGCATCCTCGACGAAGTCGATGCCCCTCTGGACGAAGTCAACAACGAGAGATTCGTCCGCCTGCTCCGCGAAATGTCCCGTGAGACGCAGTTCATCGTCATCACCCACTCGAAGCGAACCATGGAAGCCGCCGACGTCCTCTACGGCGTCACCATGGAAGAAGCCGGCTGCTCGCGCCTCGTCTCGGTCAACTTCGCAGAACTGGAAGCGTGAGAAAGGCAAGGCAGAAGTCAGAAGGCAGAAGGCAGAAGTAAGGGCAAAAGCAAAGTCATAAGCCGGATGGACCCAGGGTACCTTGATGGACCCAGGGTACCTTGGCTGTTGCTTCTGACTTTACTTCTGCCTTCTGCCTTCTGCCTTCTGCCTTGCCCTTCCTAGCCCTAGTCCCTAGCCCCTTGCTCTTTCGCCGCCGTTGCGAAGAACCAGCCGAACGCGAGACCGAGGATCGCTGCGGCGAAGACGTCCGAGGGCCAGTGGCGGAGTGTGAGGACGCGCGAGCATGCGATCGCCGTCGCCACGGTCAAGGCCGAGATCCGCAGCGGGGCGTTGCGCGAGCCGAAGGCGATCACGCCCGCGATCGCGAAAGCGCCGACGGTGTGGCCGCTCGGAAACGAGCTCGCGGATGGGAAGACGTGGTGAAACGGCCCGAGCCAGACTTCCGGCCGGGTCCGGCCGACGATGATCTTCAGGATCTGCACGAGGATCCCTGCGCCCGCCGCGGCTGCAGCCATCGCCACCGCCATCTGCGCCCAGTAGGGATGCGCGAACAGCATCCCGGCGATCGCGAAAAAGAAGACGATCATCAGGGGGTTCATCCCTCCCCCCAGCCGGTTGAAGATGCGGATGACGTCGCGCACACCCTCCGAGTCGAGTCTCTCCGCCAGCGCGATTCCGGGCGTGTCGAGGACTCCCCAGACCAGCGCGATCAGAACCGCCGCGAGCGCGGCCGCTCCGAGCATCCGCGTCGTGTCGAGGCTGTGCCAGCGCGCGGCGACCCTCTGCGGGAAAAGCCGCGTCTCTTCGCGGAACTCCTCCCACGCGCGGCGCACCTCGCGGGTCTTCGCGTGGAACAGGGCCAGGACGAAAATACCGGCGATTCCCCAGAAGACGACGTCCCACTGAGGAGCCTCGCGCCCGAGAAACGAACGCTCGTCGATCTCGAGCGGCGCCTCGAACGTCGCATCGTTGATCCAGAGCACGGGAGCGGGCCAGATCAGCGCCAGAACGAGAAGCGCGAGAAACACCATCGAGCTGATCGTCAGCCCGCGGTGATCCGTCGTCCGCTCATTCTCTTCTGTAAACATCGAACTCCTTCCCCTTCAGCACGACCTCCCCGACTTTCTCATATTCCCCGAGTCCGGCTCCGAGTTCCGGCGCCTTGTCGCGCCGCACGGCGACCACGCGCATCGTCGGACCCGCCTCGAGCGCTCCCGCCCCAAGATACTGCACATCTTCCAATCCGGGCGGCAGCTCCCGCGCCCAGAGGTGGGGCGCTCCGTAGAGCCCGACGTCCTCGCCGCGCGTCGTGACTTTGGCGATCTCGCGCACAAGCGGAGCGCTCGAGATTTCCGCGTTCGCGACCGGCACGAGCAAGGCGGAGAAATAGACCAGCGGGAACAGCCAGACGAGCGCCGCGACCACGGCCGCGCGGAGCACCGAGCGCGCCGGCCCGAATTGCAGGACGAGACCCGCGAGCGCGACCGCTCCCGTCCCCCAGAAGAGGCCGCGCACGAGAGGGAGGCGGACCAGCGCCAGCTCGGACGGGCTCTCGATGAAACGCGGCCCCACCACGATCGCCAGCACGAACACCCCTCCGAGAAGGGCCACCACAGTCCGGCTGAGAATCACTCCCCAGCGCCCGAGTCGGTCCGTCCCGTCGTCCACCGTCAAAAAACGGGCGAGGAGAAGCGCCAGCGGGACCATCGCAGGCACCATGTAAACGTCGAGCTTGCTGCTCAGCAGGGAGAACGGGACGACGACCGACGCGACCCAGGCAAGGCAGAACATCGCCCCGTCCCGGGTTTCGGGCCGCTTCCACGCGGCGATGATCGCGATGATTCCGACCAGCGACCAGGGGAGAAATGTCACCGGGTAATGCAGTAGATAGAACCAGGGTGGCTCCGAGTGCGTCCATGCGCTCACGGCCCTCCCGACGTTCTGCGTCACCAGGAGCTCGTGAGAATAGTCCCTGCCTCCGACCATCATTGCCGGGATCAGCCACGCCAGCGGGATCGCGGCCGCGATGCCGATTGCCGCCGGGATCTCACGCCGCCAGCCGATCCGCCGGCGCCAGCCGTCGATCGCCGCGAGCAAGACCATGATGACCAGAGCCATCGGCCCCTTGATCAGAATCGCCACGCCCACCGCTGCGGCCGCGTAGTAGAGATGCCGGGGCCGCGAGAGCTCGAGCCACCGCCAGATCATGAGGGCCGCAAACGAGATCGCGAGCGTGAACGACAGGTCCATCCTGGCGGTCTGAGCGAGCCCCCATACGAGCCAGAAGCTGGCCATCACGAACCTGGCGATCCCTCCTCCCCCGCCGAAGAAGGCCTCCGCCAGGCGGCCCGAAAGCCAGATCAGCAACCAGTAGGCCGCCAGCGAGGGAAGGACGAAAGGCCAGATCGACCCGGTTCCGAAAAAGAAGGTCAGCGCCCAGATCACCCAGAAGTGGAGGGGAGGTTTGTGCGTGTACGGCCGTCCCTCGAGCCGAGGAACCACGAGCGAGCCCGTCTGGCGCATCTCCCGGATGACCTGCCCGTACTTGGTCTCGTCCCCGACGAACAACTCCCTCTGCCAGGGGGAGATCAGGGGCGTGAGTGCCACGAGGAGGGTGAGGGCGGCCAGGGTGGAACGCTTCATCGGCAGGGAGATTATATGAGACTGAACTGTCCGGCCCGGCAGCTTCGCCTCATCCCCTTCCCACCGGTCGACCGAGGTGTAAAATCGGCTGGCGAAAATCTCGAACAAGGAGGATGGTACGCATGGCCGAACGGGACGAAGTGTTCAAGAAGCTCCTCAACGAGGACGATGACTTCCGAGGCTGGAACGAGGAGCATCGCCGCCACGAGAACCGTCTCGCCATACTCACCGCGAAACTGAGCCTGTCCGCCGACGAGGAGCTCGAGGAAAAAACCCTGAAGAAACGCAAGCTGATCCTCAAGGATCAGATGGAAGAAAGACTCAGGAGCATCGCCGTCGCCCGCTGACGCTCAATCTGAAAGACTCGAACTCTGAGGGGGTTCCGCACGGAACCCCCTTTGCATCTCCGGGCAGGACCTACAGGACAGACCTCGGAATCAATCACTCAGTAGTGTCCTATACGTCCTATACGTCCTATTGGTCCTATAGGTCCTATGGCAGGCATCTCCCCGGCTTCGTGCGCGACAGACGACCATCCATGAACAGACTCCCTCTCGCACCCGAAGGGTGGATCTTCATCATCCCGGTGATGATCATGACCGCGCTCGCGCTGCTCGTGCAGTGGTATCTAGCCGCGATTCTGCTGGGCGGGGTCGCGGCTCTGCTCATCGGATTCTTCCGGGATCCGAGGCGGCGCGGGTCGGCCCGTGAGATCGACGTGCTCTCTCCCGCGGACGGAACGGTCGTGCAGATCCTCGAAGTGCCGGAGGACTCCGTCTGGCCCGGGCTGACCACGCAGGTGAGCATTCTCATGTCCGTATTCGACGTGCACGTCAACCGGGCCCCGATCTCGGGAAAGATCGTGCATTACCAGTACGCGCCGGGGAAGAACCTGGCGGCGGCCGACAAGTCGTCGAGCGAGAACGAGCAGAACCTCGTCGTGATCGATGACGGCCGCACCCGGGTCGGGGTGCGCCAGATCGCGGGAGTGCTCGCCCGAAGGATCGTGTTCGACCGGAAAGAAGGCGATAAAGTAGCGAGGGGGGAGCGGATCGGGATGATCCGTTTCGGGTCGAGGGTCGATCTGCTGCTTCCCCGCGAAGCGGAGGTCCTGGTCTCACTCAGGGAAAAAGTGAAGGTCGGGCTCACGGTGATGGCGCATCTGCAGGAGAAAGAGTGAACGGCAAAACGGTCCGGCGAGGGCTTCGTCGCGGCGTCTACATCATTCCGACGACGCTGACGGTGCTGAATATCTTTTTCGGTTTCACGGCGATCATGCTCAGCGTCCGCGGGATGCAGGCGACGGTTCTCGGCGATCCAGTCGGAGCCGGGCGTTCGTTCGCCCTCGCCTGCCTCGCGATTCTGGTCGCGGCCGTATTCGACACCTTCGACGGCCTGGTCGCGCGTGCGATGAATGCGACGACCGAGTTCGGCAAGGAGTACGACTCGCTGGCCGACGTCGTCACTTTCGGCGCGGCGCCCGCGATTCTCGTCTGGGCGTGGGCCCTCAACGTCTTTCCCCGGCTGGGAGGCGGCATCGCTTTCCTGTTTCTCGTCGGCGGGTCGCTGCGCCTCGCCAGGTTCAACATCATGACTGCGACGACCGACCACCGTTACTTCGTCGGCCTCCCCATCCCCGCCGCGGCGCTCACCCTGGCCGCCATCGTCAACTATGCGCCCGAGCCGGTCACCGATCCCAGGTTCGCCGGCATCATGGCTTTCGTCGTCATCGGCCTCGCCTTCGCGATGGTCTCGACCATCCGCTATCGAAGCCAGAAGTACCAGAGCCTTCAGCGAGAGCGCTCCGGCGTTTACTTTCTGATCTTCGCGATGGTTCTCGTGCTGATGTTCAAGTGGCCGGCTCAGTTCTTCTTCCTCGTCGCAATCACCTACGTCAGCTCCGGCCCGCTTCTCCGCCTCCTGACGATCGCCTTCCCTTCCTCGCGCGGCGAAGATTCCGCGGAGGAGGATTCATGACCGAATGGAACTATCTCAAACGCTCGCCCGCTGAAGGCTACCGGATCGCCATCGTCAATCCGCTCACGCTGGTCGGCAAGGAGCTCGCCTCGATCCTGGGCGAGCGCAACTTCCCGTACGCCAACATCGCCCTGATCGATACGGCTGGCGACGAGGAGGGAACGCTGACGGATTTCGACGGCGCTGCCTCCGTCGTCGTCAATGCTTCCGAGGAGGCGTTCGAGGCGCTCGACCTGGTCTTCTTCACCGGCCCGGGTGAAAAGAACGAGCCCTGGCTCGGCCGCCACCATGAGATGGGTTTCGTCGCCATCGACCTCTCCCAGCCCGCCGGCCTTCCCGGCGAGGGG
>JBHEPS010000031.1:0-273 GCA_046260175.1 Thermoanaerobaculia bacterium | reverse complement strand
CCGCTGATCCTGGTGCTCGATCGCGTCCGGACTCTTTCCGCCATCTCGGCCTGCGCGGCGACGATCATCCAGCCGGCATCCAGATTCGGCAAAGAGGGAATCGACGAGCTCTTCCAGCAGACCGTCCAGACCCTCAACCTTCAGGCGATTCCCACCGAGATCTTCGACCGCCCGACGGCCTTCACCGCCTACGTGCCGCCGGACGCCCCGATGATCGAGGCCTATGCGAGCGCGCAGCTGCACTCGATCCTCGGCACCGGCTCCCCCGTTTCG
>JBHEPS010000309.1:385-766 GCA_046260175.1 Thermoanaerobaculia bacterium | reverse complement strand
CAACTCGGCGACTCCGAAGGACGACTTTTCCATCCCGACGGTCGTGAAGCTCGACTCTCCCGGGGTGAGGTTCGGCGAGCTCGTCTATCCGCCCCATGTGGAGCGCGCGTTCGCGTTCGCCGGCGGTGAGCTGCTCGCGGTGTACGAAGGGACGCTCCAGATCCCGTTCCAGGGAACGCGAACGACTGACGGAGCGATCGCGATCGACGCGACGGTTTCCTATCAGGCGTGCAATGACCGCGTCTGTCTGCCGCCGCGAAGCGAGACGGCGAGGGTCGAGATCGACGCCGAGGGCGTCGCGACGGCTTCCGCGGGTGGCGTCGCTGCTCCGCAGGGGGGCTTCACCCGGCTGGCCGACGCGCCCGGCGGGGAGGGCGGAGG
>JBHEPS010000309.1:0-316 GCA_046260175.1 Thermoanaerobaculia bacterium | reverse complement strand
CGTCTATCCGCTCATTCCGCTGACGCTCGCGTTCTTCAGCTCGCAGACGGAAGGGAGGACGAGCCGGAGGTTCGGGCTGGCGACGAGTTACGTGCTCGGCCTCGCCGCGATGTACTCGGCGCTCGGCGTCTTCTCGGCGCTATCCGGGCGCCTCTTCGGCGCATGGCTGCAACTGCCCGCGGTGCTGGTTTTCTTCGCGGCGTTGATGCTCGCGCTGTCGGCATCGATGTTCGGGGCGTTCGAGATCCGCGTTCCGCACTTCATCTCCGATCGCGCCGGCGCCCGCTCCGGATATCCCGGCGCCGCGATGATGGGG
>JBHEPS010000308.1:0-767 GCA_046260175.1 Thermoanaerobaculia bacterium | reverse complement strand
ACATCGTCGCGGACCGGTCGCGCCTATAACAAAACGGCCCGGCGTCGCCGCCGGGCCGTTTCCTCGTTACGTGCTGATCGGGATCAGAACTGCAGCCGAACCGCGAGCTGGAAGCGCTGCGGCCGGTAGTACGAGCGGAAGTTCCCGAATGTGGAGTCGTGGAAGTACGGGTCGGGGTTGTAGCCGGTCTGGTTGTCGGTGACGTTGTAGATGTCGCCGATCAGCTGGAGGTTGAGGCCGGCCACGGGGATGTTCTGGGTGTAGTTCAGATCGACCTGGTAGTGGTCCGGGGTCGTCCGCGATCCCGCAGGCTCTCCGTAGCGGTTCGTATCGCTCCGGCTCGTGGTGAGATGGCTGTAGGGCTCGTAGCTCCACATCTCCCACTTGTGGCCAGACTGGTACACACCATAGGCGCCCACGCTGGCGGTCTGCGCGGAGGTCGCCGTACTTGTTGTCCCAGATCTGACGCCCGGCGGCGTCACCGATCCATGAAGACCCGACGAAGACGGACGCGTCATTCGTGGCCGTCGTGTTGTCCTGGTCGAAATTGCCGTAGTAGTGGCTCCACGTGTAGGTTCCGTTGACGCTCGCATTGCCGAGCTTGAGGTCGGACTCGAGCGTGGCTTCCCAGTACTTGGTGAAGGCGCCTTCCATCTCGGCGATGACGTACGAGGAGCCGCTGCCGATCTGCGCGCGCTTTTCGTTGAGATCGGGGATGTACGGCTCGCGCTGGATTCCCGCCGGCGGCTCGTAGTTCACCCGTGCCG
>JBHEPS010000307.1:297-772 GCA_046260175.1 Thermoanaerobaculia bacterium | reverse complement strand
GGATTCGGGCGCGAGGGGACGAGCGCGACGCGCTTCCTCTACGAATCCACGGTTGGGAAGCTCTTCATGATCTCGCCGGAAAAGGGAGCGGACACGCTGATCTGGCTCGCTACGTCGAACCCCGACAGCGACTGGATCCCGGGCGCCTTCTACGTCAAGCGGAAGCGCGCGAGCACGAGCCCGCAAGCGGCCGATGCTGAGCTCGCGCGGGAGCTGTGGGACCGGAGCGAAGCAGCAGTGCGCGACGTTGTCAGCGTCTGACCCGGGAAAGCGATAAGACCATGTCGAGTGCCCTCGCGGTATTCATCGATCAACCGTTGCTCGCGCTGATTCCTGCCGCGCTCTTCATTCTCCTGATGGTGTTCTCGCGGAGTCGTTGGTCCCTGGCTGGCGCAGGGATGTGGGTGGGGTATGCCGTCTATGAGTACGGAATGAAAGTGCGCATTCTCTGCTCGGGCGAGTGCAACATCCGAAT
>JBHEPS010000307.1:0-287 GCA_046260175.1 Thermoanaerobaculia bacterium | reverse complement strand
GCGGCGCAAGGTGAATCGCGATCGCTCCCCCGCGGACGAGATGTAACGGCGACGGCCCTCACCTCGGCGCCGTGGCCACGGCTTGGCTTCATCAGCCGTGGCCGAATCGTGCCAGGAAGCAGCATTTCCTCGGCTTCACGAGCCGCGGTTGATGAGACTAAACCGCGGCCACGCTCACTCCCCTGCCAGGAAAGACCTGACCCTCAGCCCCCGCACGCGTTACCATGCGTGGCAACCCTATTTTTCGTGGCTCCTCGATGATCGGACGAAGACTCTCTCACTACACG
>JBHEPS010000306.1:532-773 GCA_046260175.1 Thermoanaerobaculia bacterium | reverse complement strand
GCACGATACCTCCCCGTCCATGGCGCTCGAAGTCACCCACGCTGCCGAAGCTCTGGCCCGGCGTGTCGACTGGACCACGTACCCCACGGTAGTCACCGCAGAGCACCGCGGCAACATCTTCAAGGAACGAGCGAACGCGCTGAGGCTGCTGGGACGATTTCACGATGCACTCGGTGCGGTCGGAAAGGCGACGCTCGAGTACGAGCGATCGCTCGCCAGCGCTCATTCGGTTGCCGTGGTG
>JBHEPS010000306.1:0-267 GCA_046260175.1 Thermoanaerobaculia bacterium | reverse complement strand
CGGAGCGACCCATCTTCTGCAGGCCATGCATCTTTACCGGGAGCTCGGAATGCTCACCGAACGGACGCGATCAAAGTGGGGACTGGCCCGCCTTCTCCTCGGAAACGGAAAATTGCGAGAAGGGATCGACCGCCTTCGCGAGGTCGAGTCCGAGTTTCTCGCTGCCGGAATGCAACTGGTCGCCGCGCTCGTGGCGCTCGATCGAATCGAGGCGCATCTCGCCGCAGATGAGAGTGCAGAAGCCACCTCCGAGTGCCGGTCGATCTA
>JBHEPS010000305.1:437-773 GCA_046260175.1 Thermoanaerobaculia bacterium | reverse complement strand
GTGAGGCCCCGGGTGCCCAGCCCACGATCGGGGTCGGCGAGCGCCCGCCGCAGGATCACCGCCAGGTCGTCCTGGTCCAGCGGCTCCAGGACGAAGACGCGGGCCCGGCTCAGGAGGGCACCGATCACCTCGAACGACGGGTTCTCCGTCGTGGCGCCAATCAGCGAGATGGTCCCCGCCTCCACGTGCGGCAGGAAGGCGTCCTGCTGCGCCTTGTTGAACCGGTGGATCTCGTCGCAGAAGAGGATGGTGCGCCGACCGGTGGCCCGCAGCCGCGTCTGCGCCTCCTTCATGATCTCCCGCACCCGCGGCACGCCCTCCGTCACCGCGCTGAAG
>JBHEPS010000305.1:0-309 GCA_046260175.1 Thermoanaerobaculia bacterium | reverse complement strand
CCGCGTCCGTCCGCTCGGCGATGACCCGGGCGATGGTGGTCTTTCCGGTGCCGGGGGGACCCCAGAGGATCAGGCTGCCCACCTCGTCCTTCTCGATGAGCTCACGGAGCGCGCGACCCTTGCCCAGCACCGGCTCCTGGCCCACGAACTCGTCCAGGGTGCGGGGCCGCATCCGGGCGGCCAGCGGCGCGTTCGCCTCCGCCGCCTCGTCCCGCGCGGCGCCTCCGCCACCGGGACGTCGGCCCGCCCCCTCACCGCCGAACAGGTCCAGCTCAGTCATCCAGCCACTCCCGTCGCACCACCTCCAGC
>JBHEPS010000304.1:0-777 GCA_046260175.1 Thermoanaerobaculia bacterium | reverse complement strand
CGCTTCATGGGGAAGAACACCGCCTTCGACGTCATTCTCGGCATCATCCTCGGGTCCGTCCTCAGCCGCGCCATCACCGGCAACGCCCCCTTCGGCCCCACCATCGCCGCTGCCGCCGTGCTCGTCGCACTTCACTGGCTCTTCGCCACCGCGTCGTTCCACTCCCACCGCTTCGGAGTGCTGATCAAGGGACACGAACGAAACCTCATCGAGGACGGCGAGATTCTCTGGGACAACATGCGCAAGAGCCACCTCAGCGAAAAAGACCTCCTCGGAGCCCTCTACACCAACGGCACCGTCACCGATCCCGCAGACGTCAAGCTCGCCCGCTTCGAGCGCAGCGGCGACATCAGCGTCATCCCCCGCGAAAAGAAAAAGAAGATGCGCGTCGTCGAGGTCGAAGTGAAAGAGGGAGTGCAGACCGTGAGGATCGAAGTGGAGGAGTAGGGGACAAGGCCGGCAGGATGTGCACCGCGGAGCGGTGCCAGAAGGTAGCCGGCAGTCGAAGACTGCCGGTCAGCGACGCCCCCCCCGCGCACCGGCGCGCGCGAAGCGCGCGTCCGCACCCCGGAGGGGTGCCGGATATGCGGCGAATGGAGGTCGCACCATCCGGGATTCATGCACGTCGTCGCACGAATGAAACAAATACCACGGTTGATGAAGCCAAACCGTGGCCACACGAAACTGCAAGCTTCGCCCTACGATCGATAATCTGTGTTCAGCGAGACGTAGTCGTAGCCGAGGTCGCTCGCCATGAGCACGGCTTCGCCTTTGCCG
>JBHEPS010000303.1:485-779 GCA_046260175.1 Thermoanaerobaculia bacterium | reverse complement strand
GCCGAGTCCGGCGTCCTGCTCCTCTTCCTTCAGGTTGTCGAGGTCGTGTCCAAGGTCGTCCATCGCCTCGCGGTAAACGGACGTCGCTCGGAGGTTGATCAGGTTGTTGACCAGCGACCGGCCGAGGAGAAACTCCAGCGAGAGGTAATAGACCCTCTTCGCATCCGTCTTGTAGTAGTGCTCCTGGGTGGCGAACCACCGCTCGACGACCTGGTCGCGGACCGAGAGCGCAAGCGCCCGGTAGTTGTCGTGACGGGTGGCGGTGTACTCGTCGCGGACCACGGAGTAGGTCAT
>JBHEPS010000303.1:0-337 GCA_046260175.1 Thermoanaerobaculia bacterium | reverse complement strand
CGCGGCGCTCCCTCAGGATGACTGGCCCCCTCGCCCCTCGTCCCTCACCCCTCTACCTCTGCCTTCTGCCTTCTGCCTTCGCCTTTTCTTCTGGCTTCTGGCTTCTGGCTTCTGGCTTATCTTTACTTCGCCCCTCGCCTCTCCTGATACGCCTTCGTCTCCTTCACGATCACTCCGCTGAGCAGCAGCAGGCCGATCAGGTTCGGGAGCGCCATCAGGCCGTTCATCACGTCGGAGAGGGTCCAGACGAACTCGAGGCTGTAGATCGCACCGAAGAACGTGGCGACGACGAAGAGGATCCGGTAGGGGAGGTTCGACCATTCGCCGAGAAGGTACT
>JBHEPS010000302.1:0-779 GCA_046260175.1 Thermoanaerobaculia bacterium | reverse complement strand
AGAACCCGAGCTTGAGACTGAGATAACCGATGCTGATCGCGATGACGGCGCCGATCAGATATCCGACGATCACGCCGGCCCAGGTGAACTCGGGATAGGGCCCGCGGCGTATGGGACGCCCGGCTGATTCCGTGATTGTGGTCACGACGACTCTCCTTCAGTTTGGACGGTCCGTTGCGGCGCGCTCGGAGGGGTGCGCGCGAGTTGGTGCGTTCATATCACCGCTCAGCCCGGCAGGAAAGGGAAACTCGCACGCTGCCCGGCGCGGTTTGGTGTGGCGGAGGATCTTTTCCTCCGCCTCCTGATGGCAGGATCCCACTTTGTTTTGAGGGGGGCGGAGGAAAAGATCCTCCGCCACACCGCCGCGGGGAGGGAGGTTCGCCTCACGGCGACCCGGACCGGCGCAGCCGGTCCCTACGCGGGCAAACTTTCCGCCTGTGACTTCTCTCTCGTGCCTCTCGCCTCTAATTGCGCTACGGTTGCGCAATCGACCGGTGAAAGAGGAGGCCTTTTCCATGAGCATCGAGATCCGAACGACGCTCATGATCCTCCTCTCCTTTCATCCCGCGGCCGCGCAGAATGCCACGGAAGAGCAGGTCCAACCTCCCCCGGCCACCTACTCCGCGTTGCCGAGCGAGATTCCCGAGAAGTTCGAGCCCCGGAGCGAGCTCCTCGAATATGACCGCCGCGAGGAGAAGATTCCGATGCGCGACGGGGTCCGTCTCCACACCGTAATCCTCGTGCCGAAAGGGTCGGAGAACGCTCCGATCCTTCTCACG
>JBHEPS010000301.1:261-784 GCA_046260175.1 Thermoanaerobaculia bacterium | reverse complement strand
ATTCTTCCGCCGCAACACTCGAGACGACGCCGCGCCATCACGAGTGGGTGACGATCCCGAGCGAGGGACGGACGCTCCACGCCTACATCGCCTGGCCCGAGCGGAGCGACGCCGCGCCGGCCGTCCTCGTCATCCACGAGAACCGCGGCCTCAACGACTGGGCGCGCACGGTCGCCGACCAGCTGGCCTCGCGCGGCTATCTCGCCATCGCCCCCGACATGCTCTCAGGGACGGGGCCCGGAGGCGGACGGACGGATTCCTTCCCGAACGAAGATGCAGCTCGCGAGGGCATTTCCAAACTCGACATGACCCGCGTCGTCGAAGATATGCGCAACGCGGCGCAGTTCATCCGCACCCGCCCCGGCGCGAGCGGCAGGCTCTACGTCGCCGGCTTTTGCTGGGGCGGCTCCCGCGCGTGGGAAGCGGCGAACACGATCGACAATCTCTCGGGAACTTTCGTCTTTTACGGCACCGGCCCGCAGACGGCAGCTGATGTCGCCGGGATCGATGCGCCGGTCTGGGG
>JBHEPS010000301.1:0-251 GCA_046260175.1 Thermoanaerobaculia bacterium | reverse complement strand
CGCCGGCCACGCCTTCATGCGCCTCGGAGAGATGCCCGACGCGAAGCCGGCGAACAAGGAAGCGCGCGATCAGGCCTGGATCCGCTGGCTAGGGGCGATGCGCTAAGTGGCCGCGGCTTTCCAGCCGCGGCTCGTGCCCAAAACACAAACCGAGGAAGAACACCGCAGTCGCTCAAGCCGCGGCTGGAAAGCCGCGGCCACATGCGTTCTCCCGCGGCCCCAATCCCTGCCCAGCCGGCGGAGGATGAATC
>JBHEPS010000300.1:0-785 GCA_046260175.1 Thermoanaerobaculia bacterium | reverse complement strand
GCTCTCGGTCCCGGTCGGGATCTCGGAGGACGAAGCCATCGCCGCGGCGAAAGAGAACGACAAAATCCAGCCGCACATCAGCGGAAAACAGATCGTCAAGACGATCTACGTCCCGGGAAAACTCGTGAACCTGGTGGTGAAGGGATGAAGAGAGTCGCTTTTCTGCTGATCCCGGTTCTGCTGGCCGGTTGCGGATACGCCCTGGTCGGCCGCGCCAACTTTCTTCCTCCCGAGATCCGGACGGTGCAGGTTCCGGCGTTCGTGAACCGCACGAGCCGGGTCGAGCTCGAGCAGCGCGTCACCCAGGCCGTGGCCGACGAGATGGTTTCGCGCGGACGCCTCCAGCTCGTGACCGACGCCTCCGACGCCGACGTCATTCTGCGCGGGGTGATCCAGAACTTCCACATCACTCCCGTCTCGTTCAACGAGGAGGGGAGGGCGACCCGCTACCAGGCGGTCGTCAACGCCGCCATCGAGCTCGTCGATCACCGCGACGAAAAGGACGAGGTGCTCTGGAAGAACGACCACTACGTCTACCGCGAGACCTATGAAATCGAGGCAAGCGCCATCACTTCCTTCGACCAGGAAACCCGCGCGATCCAGGACATCGCCGAGCGGTTCGCCGAGTCGGTGGTCGCGAATCTGCTCGAGGGATTTTAGATAGGACGAATAGGACCTATAGGACGAATAGGACGAATAGGACGGGAGGAAGGCTTCCTACTCAACGCCGCAACCCTACCGGCGGTGCCGTCCTATAGGTCCTATTCGTCCTATTCGTCCTATTT
>JBHEPS010000030.1:0-22042 GCA_046260175.1 Thermoanaerobaculia bacterium | reverse complement strand
ATGTAGGACATCAGCCCGAGCAGGATGAGCAGGTTGAGCAACAGCGCGAACACTGCCGTAACCCCAGCGCCCTTGTACCAGAAGATCACGAAGACGACGACCAGTGCGAAACCGATCACCGACGCGGTGACACCCTGCCGGATCGAGTCCCGGCCGAGCGAGGGACCTACCGTCCGCTCTTCCAGCGTCGTCAGCGAAGCGGGAAGCGAACCGCTGCGGAGAATCAGTGCGAGATCGACCGCTTCCGACTGGGTGAAGCGACCTTCAATGACTCCGTCATTGTCGATCCGGCTGTTGATCCGCGGAGCCGACTCGATCTTGTTGTCGAGAACGATCGCGAGCTGCTTGCCGACGTTATTTCCGGTCAGCTCGCCGAACTTCACGGCGCCGTCGGGATTCATCGAAAAGCCGATCGTCGGCTCTCCCATTTGTCCCTTCTGCACCCGCGCCGTCTTCAGATCGCGCCCGGTCACCGGCACTGTCTTACGCACCGCCATGTACTGGCGCCCCGTGACCCGGCCGAACTCGTCCACCGAATCGGTGGGGAGGATATCCACGTCATCCCGCATCGCTGCAGGGACCGAGTTGTAGGCGGCCTGCGCGTCCGAGAAGCTGGCGCTCTCGACGAGGCGGAACTGCAGCTGCGCCGTGGTCCGGATGATCTCCTTCACGCGGGCCGGGTCATCGACTCCGGGAAGCAGGATCTCGATCCGGCGTCCACGAGGCCCGCCCTGGCGCGCGATGATCGGCTCGGTGACTCCGAGCGCGTCGACGCGGTTCCGGATCGTCTCCAGCGCCTGACCGACCGTCTGATCCTCGATCGCGATCGCCGCAGCATCGGTGAGCCGCACCTCGAAGCCGTCACCGCCTCGGGAAACCGAAAACTCGGGGAAGCTGTCTTCCAGCATTCGCTGGTAATCAGCCGACGGGACGTCGACCGGGGGAGTCAGCTGAAACGAGCGCTCCCCGAGCCGCCGCGTCTGCGGAGTGGGAAGCTGCAGGGTCTGCGCGCGCGTTTTCGCGCGCTCCATCGACTGGTCGACCTCGGTCCGAAGAGCCTCGATGACATTCACCTGCATCACGAGGCGCGTCCCCCCCTTGAGGTCGAGCCCCAGGTTGATCGGCTCGGGTCGGCTCTCAGTCGGAATGACCGCAACCGCAGCCAGCACGAGCACACCGATGATCAGTGCGATTTTCCACCACATGTTCCTGTTCAACGTATTTCCTCCGCGCCGCGATCATTCACCCGTGGACGACCCTTCGACCAGGGACGTCACGGCGCTCTTGGCGAGCTTCACTTTCACGTTGTCTGCGATCTTGACCCAGACCACGTCGTTTTCCACCGACTGCACCTGCCCATAAAGCCCGCCGCTCGTCAGCACGCGGTCGCCCTTTTTGAGCGCCTGCAGCATCGCCTCGGTTTTCTTCCTCTGGCGGTTCGCCGGCGCGATCACCAGGAAGTAGAAGATGAGGATGATGGCCGCGATCGGGAGAAACTGCGCGACCATCTGGCCCGTGCTCGGGCTCTGAAGGACAAGGATCGGGATTGACGTCATTTTTTTGATTCTCTGAGTCGGGTCGTCTGGACTCGGACCTGGGTGGTCCCGACCCGACTGGCACATGAACCGGGATCGCCGATGAATAAATCCAGAGGGTTTTTCAGACCTCCGGGTCCCCCGTGGCGGATTCCGCCAGCAGCTCCCGCCGGAACGATCCGAACGATTTGGACGCGATAGATTGGCGAATCCGCCTCATCAAGTCAAGATAAAACCAGACGTTGTGCACCGTGTTGTAGACCGCCGCCGCAATCTCCCCCGCGACGAACAGATGCCGGACATAAGCCCGACTCACCGCCCGGCAGGTCGGACAGCCGCACTCGGGATCGATCGGGCGCTCGTCCGCCCGGTAACGGGCGTTCTTGATCGCCAGCTTCCCTTTTCGCGTAAACAACGTCCCGTTCCGGGCGTTCCGCGTCGGCATCACGCAATCGAACATGTCGATCCCCGCCGCGACCCCTTCCACCAGGTCCTCGGGCGTACCGACACCCATCAGATACCGCGGCCGGTCCGCGGGTAGCAGCGGTGCCGTGAAACGCATCGTCTCCAGCATCGCTTCTTTCGGCTCGCCGACCGAGACCCCGCCAATCGCAACTCCCTCGAACGGCAGCCCTCCAATGAACTCCGCGCTCCGCAGCCGCAGGTCCGGAAAGGTCCCCCCCTGCACGATGCCGAACAGCGCCGAGCTCCCCTTCCGCGCGCGGAGCGAGCGCTCGGCCCACCGGTGCGTCATCTCCATCGACGATTCAACGTCCGCGCGGTCCAGGCCCGAGCGGGGGCACTCATCGAACGCCATGGCGATGTCCACCCCCATCCGCTCCTGGATCCCGATCGAATCCTCGGGGGAGAGAAAGTGCCGTGAGCCGTCGAGGTGGCTCTGGAACTCCACCCCCTCTTCTCTCACTTTCCGGATCTCGGAGAGCGAGAAGACCTGGAAACCTCCTGAATCGGTCAGGATCGCCCGATCCCAGCTCGTGAAGCGATGAAGGCCTCCCATCTCCTCGACCAGCTCCACGCCGGGGCGGAGCATCAGGTGATAGGTGTTGCAGAGGATGATCTCGGGGCCCAGCTCGCGAAGCTGGTCCATGGTGAGCCCTTTGACCGAGGCGGCGGTTCCGACGGGCATGAACACCGGCGTCGAGATCGTGCCGTGCGCCGTCCCGATCTCGCCGAGGCGCGCGTCGCCGTCGGTGCCGAGCAGGTTGAACGTGAGGCGAGGGCTCGCGACGCCCGAGGTCACCGCGAGCCCGCCATCGTCTCGACGCTAACCGAGGATGGGAGAGAGAGCTCGAACTTCGAATCCGGGAGAGGCCGATTCACTTTCACCGCCGAGAACTCGTATCGGGTCAGGTCGCCATCGCCTTCCTGATACTCGAACGCCGTGGTGAGGTAGCTCTCCCGATCGATCCACACCTTGATCTGTTTGACTCTTTTCGCCACACGCTTGCTGCGGGGGGTGAGCTCGAGGCGGTAGGTGGGAGAGGTGGAGGTGTCGATGAGCTGGAACTCGAAGAAGGCATCGAGATCGCTGATCGCTCCGGTACCGGCACCGAGATAGCGGAAGATCCGGTCTTCGTACTTCTTGATCTCGATCCGCTCCGCGCGGCGGAGGTCCGGGTAATACGTGGTCATCCACCCGTCGGCGACCAGCATGTCGACCCGCTTCGGCTGATCGTAGGTCCAGAGGGCCCGGTTCGGCCGGGAGAAGACGAACGTTCCGGTCGAAACCTCCGGCCCGGCCAGGAGTCCGACGGTCTTTTCCTGGCGGAAGCTGGCCTGAAGGGTCTGGATCTTCGCCTGCTCCTCGGAAAGGCGGGATAGAACGCGCTCGATTTCGGTCCCGCGGAAGGCGGTGGCCGCCTGGGCGGCGGTGAAGATGACGAGGGAAAGGATCAGGAGGACGCCGCCTTGGCGGACGATGCGGAACATGGGCAGCCCAACACCCCGCGAAGCTTTGAAAATTTCAGAAGTTCTCCCCCTGGCCAGAGGGTGTGTCGAGGGTCACCGTCGCTGTGTTATTCTGACTGCGGCAGGCTCGGCCGCCATAGGAGAGAGCGAGGATCATCCCGTCTGCGGATGATTCACTCGCGGGCGGGTGGGTTTGGCACCGGGGGGCGTGGGGGGACGGATCCGCCAGCCGGGGAGAGTGCCGGGTGAATCCCGGATCAACCGTCTCGGAGGTCCCATGGCTCAACGCGCAGCGTTCACCGCGATTCTCATCGCCCTTCTGACGGGCTCCATCCAGGCCGCGGTCCTTTACGACTTCCGCCAGACCGCGCGCTCGGACTCTCAGGGCGAGCAGACCGAGGCTTCCGGCCAGGGGGTCATCGACGGTGATCGCAGCAGGGTGGATTTCACCGCCGGCACCGCCTTCCCGATCGGGGCCTACATCATCTCGCGGAAAGGCGCCGACCAGATCCTGCTGGTCGACCCGAAGCGCTCCGTCTACGGGGAGATCGATCTCTCGACCATGGCCTCGATGCTGGCCTCCGGCTCGATCGAGGTCACCGGGGTCAAGACGAACGTGACTCAACTCCCGGACCACCCGACGATCTCGGGATTTCCGACCGATCATTATCGGATCGAGACCCGCTACCAGATCACGCTCAAGAACGGCCCGCTCCCGCTCACCCAGGACGTCCATACCGTCATCGAGAAGTGGACCACCAACGCCTTCGGCGACGTGGCGGGAGGGTTTCTCGATCGCAGCGCCCTGAAGACCGGCGAGCCGAACATCGACGCGATTCTCGAGGCGGAGTTCTCGAAGGTGAAAGGGCTTCCGCTGAGGCAGACCACGACGGTGAGCACCACCGGAGTGGGCAATCTCGCGCGAGGGGGCAAGAAAGTCGGCTACGCCCCGAAGAGGACGAGTGTGAGCGAGATCCTGCTTTCGAACATCCGGGTGGAATCCGTTCCGTCCACGATGTTCGAGGTCCCCGCCGGTTACCGCCGCGCCGATGAAAGAGACTCCAAAGGCGACGACAACAAAATGCACGTGCTGTCCATGGAGGAGCCCGGGAAAGAGTGACCGAGGAGACGGTTGCGCGGCCGTCAATCCTGTTGCTACCATGACTCGACTCCGGCCGATCGGTTCCGGCCCGGATCACACAGCAGAATGAGGAAGCTTCGCGCCGCAGGCGCAAGACTGGGTGGGGTGTTGAGGGCGTCGCGGGCCTACTACGCGGTCGTTCCCCTTGCCATTCCTGTGCTCTTTTTCTCCCTGGTCGACCGGCCCGCGGTGAATTCTCCGATGCCACCCGCGTCAACGCGCCTGGAGCTCGACTTCGTTGCGGCCGAAACCGTGCCGTCTCCCCCGCTTCCCAACCACGTTGCCTACCTGACGGTCGAGAAAGGTGACACGCTCGACGTTCTGCTCGAAGCCTGCGGTCTCGCCCGAAAAGAGGCCAACCAGCTGGTCACCGACTTCTCCAAGACCTTCAACCCGCGATCGCTCCGCCCCGGGCAGGTTCTTCGGTATGACCGCGACGCGGACGACCGAACCCAGGCGGTCGAGCTCCTCGTCAGCGGATGGGGAAGCCTGCGGGCCACTCGGACGGCCCCGGATTCGGAAACGTTCGAGGTCGAGGCGATCGAGGCTCCCCACACCAGCCAGGAAGTCGTGATCTCGAACGAGGTCGAGAGCTCGGTCTGGGAGGCAGTCGTCCGGGCAGGTGAAGATCCCCGAATCGTGGCCGACCTGATCGAAGTCTTTCAGTGGGATGTCGACTTCTTCCGGCTCCAGCGGGGCGACTGGTTCACCCTCGTGGCCGAGAAGCGCTTCGTCGGCCACGATTTCGTCGGCTACGGGCCGATTCTCGCTGCGCGCTTCGAGCATCGCGGGGAGGTGTACGAGGCGTTCCGGTTCGAGTCGAAGGCCGGATTCGGCGGTTACTACACGCGTAACGGCACCCCGGTCCGGAAGCAGTTCCTCAAGTCTCCCCTGAAGTTCAGCCGCGTCACTTCCCAGTTCACCCATCGCCGGTTCCATCCGGTCCTCAAGACCTATCGCCCCCATTACGGAGTCGACTATGGCGCCCCTACCGGTACGCCTGTGATGAGCACCGCGGACGGCGTGGTCACCTTCGCAGGCCGCGGCCGGGGAGAAGGGAACTGGATCCGGATCAGGCACAGCTCGCGGACCGAGACCGCCTATCTCCACCTTTCCCGCTTTGCGAAGGGTCTGAAGAAGGGATCGAAGATCCAGCAGGGCGACGTGATCGGGTACGTAGGCTCCACCGGACTCTCCACCGCACCGCACCTCGATTACAGGGTTCGCGAGAGTGGAAAGTGGATCGATCCGCTCAAGCTCCGCTCGGTTACGCCAGACCCGCTCAAGGGAGCGGCGCTGACCAGTTTTCACGCCGCGGTCGAAGCGAAACTGCCGCGTCTCTCGACCCGGGAGCAACTCGTTGCCGCACGGTAAGTCTCTCCTCGGCACTTTTCTAGCAGCCCTCAGCCAGCCATGACCCGACTCACCGCGCGTGTCCCGCTGCGCGCCGATCTCGCCGGCGGCACCCTGGACTTGTGGCCGCTCTACCTGTTTCACCCCGGCGCGCGCACCGTGAATGTCGCGATCTCGATTTATGCCGAGTGCGAGGTGCAGACGACCAACGACTCGGCAATCGACGTCACTCTCACCGATGCCAGCATCCACCGCCGCTACTCGTCTCTCGAGGAGCTGCTCGCCGATGAGCGGATGGCCCTGATCGGCAAGACGCTCGAGTACTTCAAGCTGGGCGGCCTTCAGATCGTGACTCGCACCGAGGCGCCTCGCGGCTCGGGACTTGGCGGCTCTTCCGCCCTTGCTGTCGCTCTCGTCCGCTCCTTCTCGGCGCTCGCTGGCGCTCCCGTCGACGGCGACGACCTGATTGCCCTCGTGCGGGACATCGAGACTCGCCTCCTCGGCGTTCCCGCCGGCGTTCAGGACTACTACCCACCCGTCTATGGAGGCCTCTCGGCTCTCCACCTCGATCCGGGCCGCATCATCCGCCATCCGCTGACCATCCCTCTCGCCGATCTGGGGCGTCACTTCGTCCTTCACTACAGCGGCGTGGCCCATTTCTCCGGCACGAACAACTGGGAGATGTACAAGCGGCAGGTAGAGCGCGATCCTCGCGTAAACGACGGGCTGTCGGAGATCGCAGCGATCGCCAACAGGATGGAGAAGGCGCTGCAGGCGCAGGATCTCGAGGCGGCGGGCCACGCTCTGGCTGCTGAGTGGGCCGCCCGCAAGAAGCTCGTCGATGGAATCTCCACGCCCGAAGTCGATCGAGTGATCGAGATCGGGATCGCAGCGGGCGCCTGGGGCGGGAAAGTCTGCGGTGCCGGCGGCGGCGGCTGCATCGTCTTCCTCGCTCCGCCCGACCGGAGGGAAGCCGTGGTGCAGGCCCTCGCCGACGCCCCCGGACGGGTCCTTCCCGTCGGCCCCGTTTCCGGCGGCATCACCGTCGAAGAAGTACGCGACCAGATGATTTTCTCGTTCGGTCACCGCAGGGGCATCTCCGGGCAGGATCTCGATGAGCTCTGGGTCGCCTCGTCGGACAAGGGAGCCTACAAACCTTTCGTCCTCGCCGAGGCGGCGATCACGTTCGACCATCCCCGATTCGGCGTCCATCGCACGATCAATCGCACCCTTCTCGCCCCCGTCGACCTCCAGACCGGCGAACCGCGCTGGCAGGAGAGCCGGGAAGCCGAGCCCGCGCAGATGGAGCTCAGGTCGGAGCCGGAGCCCGGGCGCGATTCGATCGGCCCGCGCGATCCCGATCAACTCCGCGGCGCCGTCGTCGAGGGGGAGATTGCCCTGCGCCAACAACTCGTCGAATCAGAGACGATCTCTCTCTGGCACAACCCGGCGTTCGAGATTTTTTCCCAGCCCGACGAGCCGCGGACCGATTTTCTCCAGCGGTTGATGGAGATCGCGGAGCAGAAGCTCGAGACCGAGTCCGAACAGCTCGAGCGCACGTTCCGGCGACGCATCGACCAGATGCGCGAGCGCGCCGAACGCGACCAGCGCGAGGTCGACGAAGCAGACCAGGACTCTCCCCGCCAGGGAGAGCGCCCCGAGCTCGGGATCGCATGGGGCCAGACCCTCTACAACATCACTTCCGGCCGCCACGCACCTCCTTCGGGGAACAACCTCTCTCCCAACGAGGCGGACTACGTCGAGAAGATTGCCCAGCTTCAGAAGCGCTGGGATCGGGAGCGCGAAGTGCTCAGGGACGAGCTCACACAGCGCGCCCGCTCGCTCGAGGAAATCCACCTGACCCCCTCGGCTCGCGGCGTGGAAACCCGACGCTACATGATCGTCTGGATTCCGGGCACGCGCTGAAGTTCCCTGAGCATCCCTCCTCACCCGATCCGTTCATGATCTAAACGTATGTCCATTTTCTGGACGCCACGTCGGATTGCTGAAATGAGCTAAGCAGCTGTAAATCAACAAGTTAGCGATTTTCCAGCTCTGGCAGCCCCCTCGCTATGAACAAGAGGCGGAGGCTGACCCATGAAACGAGTTCTGGTAGTCGATGACGAGACGGCAATCACTGAGGGACTTCTGGCTCTGTTCGAGCTCGAGCACATCGAGGCCCGAGGCGCGCTCGACCGCGAAAGCGCCGAGCAGATCATCAGCCACGAGTTCTATCCGGTCATCCTGGCGGACCTCCGCCTGGTCACCGAGGAAGACGGCCTCCAGCTCCTCGAGTCGATCCGGCGCCTCAGCCCGAACTCGAAAGTCGCGAGCCTCACGGCCTTCGCGACCCCGGAAGTCGAAGCGCGGCTCATGGAGCTCGGCTCGACCGTGGTCCTTCGCAAGCCGATGGAGTTCGACGAGATCATCGCAGTCGTCGACGAGATGCTCGCGGAGATCGAGCGGGCGGCCGAGGCGCAGGGCGTCACGGACGGCCCTCTCGACCTGGTCAAGCTCTACACCGACGTCCAGAAAGTTCTCTTCTCGATTCCGCAGCGCCGCTACGGGCTCACCGCCGATGAGACCGAAGAGCTCGTTCAGGAAGCCTGGTGCCTCTTCCTTCAGAAACAGGGAACGATCTCTCTACCCCGGCCATGGCTGGCTGGAACGGTCGTGAATCTCTGCCGGCAGACGATCCAGAAGAACATACGAACGCGTCCTGTAGGGCTCGACGTCCATGATGAGATGGGCGAGCCGATGGGCGCGGATCAGTCGAGCGTGAACGACGACGTCATGATGATCCGGGACGGCCTGGCCGCGCTCGACGAGCGCTCGCGCAAACTCTGCGTGATGATCGGCATGGAAGGACATTCGTACGAAGAAGTCGCCGACATGCTCAACCTCCCGATCGGATCGGTCGGCCCGCTCTACATCCGCTCGAAGAACAAGCTCCGCAAAGCGATAGGACATTAAGAGCAGGGGCTAGGGGCTAGGGGCTAGGGGCTAGGAAGAACAAAAGCAAAACCCCATGCTGACGAGCCGTCTGATGTTGTCTTTGCCCTTCCTAGTCCCTAGCCCCTAGTCCCTAGCCCCTGCCTTTCTAGCCCCTGTCTTATTCAATTTCGCGTAGATGGTCGACGGGCTGATGCCGAGTCGCCGCGCCGCGCTCCGAATGTTTCCCTCGGTCGCATCGACCGCGGCGCGAACGTAGTCGCGGACCACATCGTCCAGCTCGCGGACCTCCCATTCCGTCCGCGGCATCAGGCCCGCCTCCCCCGACACCGCTCCTTCCCTTTCGAGAAGCAGGTCCTCGACGCGGATCTCGTTTCCCTTTCGCACCAGGAGCGCCCGCTCCAGCACGTTCCTCAGCTCCCTCACGTTGCCAGGCCATGAGTGGCGGATCATTCTCGCCATGGCCCGGTCCGAGATCCGGACCTCTCCCCTTCGTCCGAACTCGCGGGTCAATTCTTCGAGAAGCCGCTGCGCGAGCATCGGGATGTCCTCCGCGCGCTCCCGCAGCGGCGGCATTTCGATGATGACGACGTTGAGGCGGTAGAGCAGGTCGCGACGGAACCGGCCCGCCGAGGCTTCGTCCTCGAGGTCCCGGTTGGTTGCGGCGATGAGACGAAAGTCGGCCTTGATCTCGCGAACCCCTCCGAGACGGCGGAATCGCTTCTCCTCGAGCGCCTTCAGGAGGCGGGCCTGGATCGTGAGCTCCATTTCCCCGATCTCATCGAGAAAAACGGTCCCGTTCCCCGCGACCTCGAGCAGCCCCTGCTTGGTCGTCTTCGCGTCGGTGAAGGCGCCTTTCTCGTGCCCGAACAGCTCGGACTCCAGCAGCTCCTGCGAGAGTCCGGCGCAGTTCAGGTCGACGAACGCCGCATGCTGCCTGTCGGACCTCTGGTGGATCAGGCGCGCCGCGACCCCCTTCCCGGTTCCCGATTCCCCCGTCAGGAGAACCGGGGTCGGAGCGGCCGCGACCCGGCCGATCAGATGCTCGACCCGTCGGGCCTGCTCGCTCGTCCCCGCGAACTCCAGCTGCTTCGGAGCGTTCGTCCGGCGCATGGCTTCGAGCTGATGCCGCGTTTCGGCGATCGCTGCCGCCTGCTGAAGGATCGCCTCGAGGCCGTCGATGTCGCATGGCTTGGGGACGAAAGTCTCCGCGCCCATCTTCATCGCCTGCACCGCCGTGTCGATGGTTCCCACCCCCGACATCACCACCACGGCCGTAGTCTCGCTCGCCCCTTTGATCGCGTCGAGCACGTCGAGCCCCGAGATGTCGGGAAGCATGACGTCGAGCAGCACGACGTCGGGGCTGAAGGAATCGAACTGCCGCAATGCCTCACGCCCCGAGGAGGCCGTGGCGAGATTCCATCCCGAATGCCCCAGCACCGCGGCGAGCCCGGCCAGAACCTCCGGGTCGTCGTCCACGATCAGCAGGGTTTTCAGCTTAGGGTCCATCTGCCTGTATCAACCTCGCGCGCCGGGCGACTCATCTTCGAATGGAAACTGAGACCATGGTATCCCCGCACCGGGCAAATCACCACGCCACCTCCGGGCAACGGGGGGAGCTCGCACGGCGGGCCGAGTCGGCCTGACGCCCGGGGGTCACCTGACCTCGAGAAGCGCGTCGATCGCCCGGAAGAGGGTCTCGGCATCGTAAGGCTTCTGCTGAAAGGCCGTTCGCGAGTAACCGAGGAGCGGATCGAGCCGCTCGGAATCGCCGTATCCGGTCGAGATCAGAATCGGAACTTCGGGGAACTTCGCGCGAAGGCGCCGGTGCAGATCCTCACCGCTGATTCCGGGAATGCCGAGATCGAGAATCACCAGGTCGGGCGGCTGGACCTTTTTCGCGAGCTCCTCCAGGAAGACTTCGCTGCGATCGTAAGTCTCCACGACGATTCCCTCGGACTCGAGGATCGCTGCGATCCCTTCGAGCACCGGAGCCTCGTCGTCGACCACTGTCACGCGGAGCCCCGAGTACGAAATTCCGCGGCGTGGCTCTTCGTCGGCCTGCTCACGCTCCAGCCGCGGGAGAAGAACGTGGAATGTGGCTCCCTCCCCCTCGCGACTATCGACGTAGATGGCGCCCCCGTGCTGCTGAACCATGCGCAGCGCGACCGGCAGGCCGAGCCCCGGGCCCCGGCCATGTTCCTTGGTGGTGAAGAACGGATTAAAGATCGACTCGATGTTCACCCCGTCGATCCCCCCGCCCGAATCGGAGACGCTCAACACGAGCGTCTTCTCGGGCTCGACACTCCATCTCACTCCTTCCGCCTGCGTCAGTCCGCGAAGCTCGAACTGCAGCCTTCCCCCCGCCGGCATGGCATCTCGTGCGTTGAGCGCCAGATTGAGAATCACCTGCGCGATCTGAGCGCTGTCGGCATCGACCCATCCCTCGTCCTTCTCCACGAAGTCGATCTCGATCCCCGGTGGGAGCGCCGAGCGGATGATCTTCAGCTGCTGGCGGATCAGCGCGGCGAGCGACGTCGGCTCCTTCCGGGGTGGGCGCGGCTGCGCGAACTCGAGCAGCTGCCTCGTCACGTCGCGCGCCCGGTGAACCGCCCGGCGGATGTGCTCGGTGGCCTGCGCGACCGCCGGCTCCTCGCCGAACTTCCGCCGCAGCAGGTCCGACCAGGGGAGGACCGCCATCAGGACGTTGTTGAAATCGTGTGCGATCCCGGAGGCCATCTGTCCCAGAGCCTGCGAGCGCTGCATCTGGGCGACCGAGCGCTCGAGCTCCTCGCTGCGAAGAGTCGGGCGGAGGTCGCGCAGCGAGACCATCACATGCCGGTCCTCGGGAGGACCTACCCTCGAGGCACTCATCTCCACCGGAATCCTGATTCCACTCTTCTGAATCAGCTCCGCCCGCGTCGGAGTGTCTCGCGACTCGAGATCCTTCCACGTGCCGTCAGCAATCTCGAACAGGGAGCTCGCGTCGAGCAACGCCAGCGCCTCAGAGTCGCATCCGCTGAGCAGCTCGAAGGCGGGATTCGCGCAGGTGATCCTCAGCCCCTCGGCATCGGTGATCGCCAGCGGCTGGTCGACGCTGCGGAAACACTCCTCGAAAACGGTATGATCGATCGAACCCTGGCAGTGGATGGGGCCCTCTCGGCGAGAATTTTTCTTTTTCATCGGTGTTGACGACTGACCGGGGGTCGTCGGCTTCTCCTGGTTGGTAGTCTCCGGCGAGCCCCAGATGATACGCGAGCCCTCCGGCGGCTGTGGTACGATCCGCCGGCTCTCGCTGGAACCTCGAGTCGGGCAGTGGCGCAGCCTGGTAGCGTACCTGAATGGGGTTCAGGTGGTCGGGGGTTCAAATCCCCCCTGCCCGACCAAATCAACCCCTATATCCCACAACGACTTACGAGCTTGACCCGCAATATGGAGCGACATCTCGTGACACTCGGCAGGTGGAGCATCTGTCCTCCTTCACTAAACACTTCTCCCGCCGTTGTGCGCGTCCAGCGCCCGGTGGCACGGCTTGCGCTTAAACTTTTGCATGGCTGACTCTGCTCCGCCCACCGACGGGAAAGACATTCACGTCGAGTTCCCAGCGAATCCTGCGAAAGAGCAGTTGAGCGCTCTCGCCGCAGATCTGCTGTCGCGACGGGACGCGATTCTGGACGCGTGGCGTTCCTACGGGGACACCGCGCCGGGCCGGAACATCGCCGCCTCGCTCTCGCGCGCGCAATTCAACGACCACATACCCGCCGTTCTCGACTCACTCTCGAACAGCCTCCGGGCGTGGCCGGAAGAGCCGGGCGCCGTTGCCGAGGCCCAGGAAGCTGACAAGGTTGCCGATCATGGCGTGCAACGTTGGCAGCAGGGTTATTCGCTGAGTGAAGTTCTTCGCGAGTGGGGATATCTGCAGATGTGCGTTGGGGCCGAGCTCGAACGCTACGCGGCGGATCATCCCTCGCTCGAGCCGAGCGTCATGCCCAACGCGCGCCGCATCTGGACGCAGCTGTGTGCCGATGGCGTCACCGCCAGCGCGACGCAGTATGGCCGGCTGCAGCAGACCGAGTCGGCCGGCCACGTCGACGCGTTGGAGCGGGCGCTGGAGGCGCTGCACACGATGGAGAAGTCGCGCGCCGAGGCGTGGCGGATCGCGGCGCACGACCTTCGGGGGAGCGTCACGGTCGTGAAAGGCGCCGCCACGCTCAACGCGAGCGGCGCCGAGCTCCCGGAGGTCACGCGTAACGAAGTCGCCGAAATGCTGAGCAAGGGCGTCTCATCGCTCAATGAAATGCTGAACGACCTGCTGGGTCTCGCCCGTCTCGAAGCGGGCCATGAGCAACGGGTCGTGACCGCGTTCGATGCCAGCGCGCTGCTGCGCGATTTCTGCACCGCATCCCAGGCTGCCGCGACGGATCGGGGACTGTTTCTGAAAATGGACGGCCCCAGCACGCTCCCGGTCGAGGGGGACAAAGCAAAAGTCCTCCGCATCCTCCAGAACCTGCTTCTCAATGCGGTGAAATACACCGAGCATGGCGGAATCTCCGTCAGCTGGGGACTCGACGAGAGTCGCGACACCGACCGCTGGACATTCTCGGTCCAGGACACCGGTGTCGGAATCGACGAGGACAGCGCCGCGGCAATCGCTCAGCAGTTGCACAACGCAACGGAGGTCGCTGAGGAGGCAACGGAGGCGAGCACGGACCGCCGGCGCGACATGGCTGGCGCGTCAACCTCCCCGTCCACCCCATCGGGTTCCGCGATGACGCCGAGTGAGCTGCATGGTGAGGGGGTCGGGCTGTCGATCGTCAAGCGGCTTTGCGAGCTTCTCGAGGCGAGTCTGGAGCTTGCGACGAAGCCTGGCCACGGCACCACGTTCCGCGTGATCCTGCCGCGAAAATACGGGGGCCAAGAGCTAGGGGCTAGGGACTAGGGACTAGGGACTAGGAAGAGCAACGGCAAGATCAGACGTCAGCCTGGATTTTGCCTTTGCTTTCCCTAGCCCCTAGTCCCTAGCCCCTAGTCCCTAGCTCTTAGCCCCTAGCCCCTATAATGCCGTCATGGCTGGAGTCACGTTCGAGAAAGTCGGCAAGCGGTTCGGTCCCGTCGCCGTCATCCATGACTTCGACCTCGAGATCCGGGACCGGGAGTTCATGGTCCTGGTCGGGCCATCCGGCTGCGGCAAATCGACCGCGCTCCGGATGATCGCCGGCCTCGAAGACCTGAGCGAGGGACGCATCCTGATCGGCGATCGCGTCGTCAACGACCTCGCTCCGAAAGAACGCGACATCGCGATGGTCTTTCAGAGCTACGCGCTCTACCCCCATATGACCGTTCGGGAGAATCTCGAGTTCGGCCTGAAGATCCGGAAGATGCCGCGCGAGGAGCGGGCAAAGCTCGTCGCCGAATCGGCTTCGATCCTCGGCATCGACGAGCTTCTCGATCGAAAGCCGAAGCAGCTCTCGGGAGGGCAGCGCCAGCGCGTCGCCGTCGGGCGCGCGATCGTCCGCAAGCCGGCGGTCTTCCTGTTCGACGAGCCGCTCTCGAATCTCGACGCGAAGCTCCGCGTCCAGATGCGCGCCGAAATCACCCGACTCCAGAAGAGGCTCGAGACCACCTGCGTCTACGTCACCCATGACCAGGTCGAGGCGATGACGATGGGCGACCGCATCGCCATCATGAACGCAGGCCGGCTCCAGCAGGTTGGAACGCCGCTCGAGGTGTACGACACCCCCGCCAACCTGTTCGTCGCCAACTTCATCGGCACTCCGCCGATGAATTTTTTCCGCGCAACGGTCGCCGAGGATGGAGCGCGTCTGAAAGCGGGGACATTCGAGATCGCTCTCCCGACGCGGATCGCCGCGGCGGCCCGACCCCATGCCGGAAAGACGCTCACCGCCGGGATCCGTCCCGAGAACGTCCGGGCCGTTCGCGATGATGCGCGGGGCACCACGGCCGAGATCGAGGCCGTCGTCGAGATCGTCGAGCCGCTCGGTCACGAGGCGATCGTTTACTCCCGCGCGGGCGAAGACGCCTTCATCACGGCGGTCGACCCCCACAGCATGCCGCGCCAGGGGGACCGGATCCCGCTCCATCTCGAGCTCGACCGTATTCACCTCTTCGATCCCGAGACCGAAAAGCGGCTCGAAGTCTGACTCGGCCGGAAGAATCCTACCGTCGCTTTTCGGGTTCTCTCTGCTTCGAGCGCCGGATCGCCCGGCCGAGAAGCGCAGGAGGCTCCATGGACAAGACCGAAAACCAGATCCGTATCGTCCTCGATGAGAAAACGGCGAGCGGCGAATACGCCAACTTCGCCAACATCATCCATTCGCCGAGCGAGTTCGTCATCGACTTCGGCAGGATCATGCCCGGGCGGCCCGAGGCCCGCATCGCGAGCCGGGTCATCATGACTCCCCAGCACGCCAAGCAGTTCCTCGATGCGATCGGGCGCAACGTCGCCCTCTACGAGCAGAAGTACGGCACGATCGTCCTCCACGCCCAGCCGCCGATCGTCGTCGTCGACGAGGGAGAGCCGTCGAACTGATGGCCAGGATCCGCATCATCGGCGGGGGGCTCGCCGGGAGCGAGTGTGCGCTCGTTCTCGCGCAGCGCGGTCACCATGTTGAGCTCGTCGAAATGAGACCCGCGGTCCGAACTCCGGCCCATCACAGCGATCACCTGGCAGAGCTCGTCTGCTCCAACTCCTTCCGCTCCACCGCCCCGACCAACGCTGTCGGCCTCCTCAAAGCGGAGCTCGAGATTCTCGGCTCTCCCATCATGGAGATCGCCTCGCAGGCCCGGATTCCCGCCGGCGACGCCTTTGCGGTCGATCGCGATCGCTTCTCCTCGTTCGTAACGGAGCGCGTCGCCAGCCAGAAGCTGATCTCCGTCATCCGGAACGAAGCGACCTCACTCGAGTGCGATGGGTTCGACTACCTGGTCGTCGCGACCGGTCCGCTGACGAGCCAACGACTCTACGACGCGATTCACGCCCGGCTCGGCGACGACGGACTCTATTTCTACGACGCGATCGCGCCCATCGTCGCAGCCGATTCTCTCGACTTCTCGAAGCTTTACTGGAAGTCGCGTTACGACAAGGGTGGCTCGCGGGACTACCTCAACGCTCCCATGTCGCGCGAGCAATACGAGGCGTTCATCGCCGCACTGCTCGAGGCCGAGCTCTACCCGCTCCACGATTTCGAGAACGCGGTTCATTTCGAGGGGTGCCTTCCCGTCGAGGAGATCGCCTCCCGCGGAATCGACACGCTTCGCTACGGCCCGATGAAACCGGTCGGGCTCGAGCATCCCGAAACCGGCGAGCAGCCGTGGGCCGTGGTCCAGCTCCGGAAGGAAGACCTCTCGGATGACTACTTCAACCTCGTCGGCTTTCAGACGAAGATGAAGATTCCGGATCAGAAGCGGCTTCTCCAGATGATTCCCGGACTCGAGAACTGCGCCGTGGCACGCTGGGGATCGATGCATCGCAACACGTTCCTGAACGGACCGACGCATCTGGACAACCTGTTCCGGCTCAAGAGCGATCCGCAGATTTTCTTCGCCGGACAGATCACCGGCGTCGAGGGTTACCTCGAGTCCGCGGCGACCGGGCACCTGACGGCGCGCTATATCGATGCTCTCGCCACGAGCGGATCCGCCGAGCCCTTCCCGTACCGCACGGCGATCGGCGCCCTCGGTCGACACGTCACCGAGTCGTCTCCCGAGCGGTACCAGCCCTCCAACGTAACCTGGGCTCTGATCGAAGACGCGGCGACTTATGTGCGGAACAAGAAGAAGAGAAAGGACGCGCGCGTCGAGATTGCGCTCGAGACAATTCGCGCGATCGCCTCATCGGATCGCGGCAAAGAGGCTTACGGTGCAGCGGTTCCAGACGCGGGCGCGGGCGCGCTCTCTTCTTCGTCTTCCTCGATCGGAAGCGCGAAGTAGAACGTGGTGCCGCCTCCCTCGCGGCTTTCCACCCAGATCGATCCGGAATGGCGTTCGACGATCTGCTTCGAGATGTAGAGTCCAAGCCCGAGACCGCCGTAATTCGTGGACGAGACCTGCCGTCCGCGATGGAAACGCTCGAACACCTGCGCGATCTCGTCGTTCGGAATCCCGATACCCTGATCCGACACCGACGTCATCGTCCGCCCGTCGACGTTTTGGACGCGCACGAGAACGTCGCTCCCCTCGGGAGAGTACTTGACGGCATTCTCGATCAGGTTTCCCAGGACCTGCTCCAACCGGTCGCGATCCCCGATCACCGAGATCTCGGTTAGCGGCGTCTCGATTTCGAACTTCCGCTCCCCGTGCGCCGTCTGGTGCCGCGAGAGGACCTCGGTGACGAAGCGACACCACGCGATCGGCTCGCGCCGGATCTCCAGCCGTCCCGTCTCGATCCGGGAGACGTCCAGCAGCTCGAGAATGAGCCGCGACATCCGATCGATCTGGTCGAGGGCGATGTCGAGATACTCGGCTGAAGTGGTGAGGTCGTTCTCCTGGATCAGCCCTTTCGCGAGCTGCGTGTACCCCTTGATCGACGTCACTGGCGTTCGCAGCTCGTGCGAGGCGATCGAGAGGAACTCGTCCTTGAGCCGCGAGAGATCCTCCACTTTCCGCCGCGCCTCGACCTGCTGGGTGAAGAGATGAGCGTTCTCGATCGCGACCGCGGCGCGCTCGGCGAGGAGCTCGGCGAGCGGTAGCTTATCGTCGGTCATTCTGCGCGCGGGATCGTTCGCCGCGATCGCCAGGGCTCCCAGAATTTCCCTCCGGCTCCGCAGTGGTAGCACCAGCATCGACGACAGCTTCATCTGCACGGCGTGGTACGTGGTCGATTCGCTCGGCGCGGAGGGATCGACGTTCGTCGTGAGCGTCGGATAACCCGTCGCTACAACCTGCCCGAACAGCCCCTCTCCCACCGTCAGAGACTGCCGGTACATGAACGCCCACGCGAGCCCGAGCGCCGCCATGTCGCGGTGATAGATCGACACGACCCGCAACTCCTGGGTGTCGGGAACGCGAAGGATCACCGCGGCCCAGTCGCCGAGAACCTCGGCCACACGCTCGGCGATGGCCTGGTACACCCACGCGGGATCGATATTCGATGAGAAGAAGCCTCCCGCTTCAGCGAGGATCTGGGCCCGCTCCGCCTGCAGCTGCATTTCCTCTTCAAGCTGATAGCGCTCGGTCACGTCGCGGAAACTGACGATTACGCCCGCGATCCGTCCCTCCTCCTCGAATGGCACCGCGCTCATCGCAACCGCGATCGGCTTCCTGTCAACCTGCTCGACCAGGAGAGTCATGTCCTTGACCGGTTTGCCGCTCGCCAGCGCCTGGGCAGCCGGGATCTCGCTCGGCTCGATCGGCTTTCCCGCCGGGGTCTTGAATGCGTAGGCTTCGGGCTGATCGCCGATCTCAACGCCGGTCACGGACGTCCCGAGAAGCCGGACTCCCGCAGGGTTGATGAAGACGGTTCGCCCGTCGCCGTCGACGAGCATCACCCCGTCCGCCATCCCACCGATCATCGCCTCGGTGCGCCGGATCTGACGCGCGATCGACGAGTCGAGCGCTCTCTCGATCCTGAAAATCAGGAGGGCTCCGATGATCAGGATTCCGAGGCTCACTCCGACCAGGATCATCGTCAGGGCCAGCCGAAGGTTGTCCAGTTCGTCGAGATCGCCGGCTCGCTTCTCCCGCTCCTTGGTCGTGAACTCTCCCGCGAAGTCGTGCGCGGAGCGGCGCGTTCTCGCCGCTTCCAGCATGATCTGGATCCCCTCGGCGTGCCGCGCTTCCTCGGTTCGCTGGATCTGCAGGTCGGACAGGCTTCGCAGCTGGTTGAAATGCTCCCGCATCCCGGCCAGGAGCTGTTCGTCGCGCGGCTCGGTCGCCAGCGAGGTCGCCGCCGCCGCCGTCTTCTCGAACGTCCGGATGGCTTCGTCGTACTGCGCCAGGAACTCGTTCTGCTCGGTGACGGTGAATCCGCGGGACGCGGCGAGCATGGAGCTGATCGACCCGTCCATCGACATCATCGCTTCCATCATCGGCTCGTACACCCGCATGACGCGCGAATACTGCTTTTTCTCGCGCTGCAGGACCACGATGTTGATCGTGGCCGCGAGCGTCACGAAAACGAACAGTGCGACGAATGCAGCCCACAGGCTGCGGCGGATGGATGGGTTCATCTCGTTTCAGGCCAGAGGCGGCAGCGGCCGAGCCTGCAAGAAGAACGCCGCGGGCACCCTCAACCGCTCGCGAGCTCGACGCTGACCCGAATCGCCGGAACCGTCTGGAACGGCCAAGTTTAGTGGAATGGCAGATGCAATTCACGCCGCGGTAGGGACCGCCTGCGGCGGTCCGGTCGCCGGAGGCGACGCCGACGTATCACTCTCGAATCAGGTACACCGTCGCGCTGCGCGCGACCGGACCGGCGCAGCCGGTCTCTACGGGAGATCTCCACGATGCCAAAACCGCTACGCAAATATCAGCAAATGCGCGACTTCGGTGTCACCCCGGAACCGAAGGGGAAGGAGCGGCCACGCCGCGGCAAGCTCCCGATCTTCGTCGTACAGATGCACGCTGCCTCTCACCTCCACTACGACTTTCGCCTCGAGATCGAAGGCGTCCTCAAGTCATGGGCGGTCCCGAAAGGACCCTCGTACGACCCCTCGACCAAGCGCCTCGCGATGATGACCGAGGACCATCCGTATGAGTACGGGGCCTTCGAGGGCGTGATTCCGGCCGGTAACTACGGCGGCGGGAACGTGATCATCTGGGACGAAGGGAAGTGGGAGCACCTGGGCCCGGCCGAGAGCGCCGCGGAATCGGTGCGCAAGGGCGAGATCAAGTTTCGCCTCGACGGCAAGAAGCTGAAGGGAGAGTGGGCGCTGATTCACCTTCGCGGCCGAAGCCGGAAGGAGAACGAGTGGCTGCTCGTCAAGCATCGCGACGATTGGGCCACCTCCGAGGTCGACGTCACCGAGCTCGCTCCTCAATCCGTGGTGTCGGGCAAGCTGGTCGAACAGATGGGCGATGGGAAGGTATGGATCAGCAACCGCCAGAGCGGTGGAGGTGGCACCGCCCGAACCGTGGCCGACCGTCTCCGCCAGAAGAAGAAAGCGAACAAGGCCTCCGCAACAGCTCCCGCGAAAGAAAGGACCGTAGCGAAGAAGGCCGCGAGAAAAGGGGCGGACGTCAAGCCGGCTTCGAAGACGACGAGATCGAAGGCGAAAGGCGCCACCCGTCCTGCCGCCCGCAAGAAGTAGCGAGTTTCGTCCGCCTCACTCGGCCGGCGCGAAGGTCCGCTGCTGCTCCGGAGTCAGCGCTTCCCACTCCGCGGCGAGGGCTTCGATCATCTTTCTCTCGGAGGGAAAGCTCGAGCGCTCGAGCGCCTCGCCCAGCGGGAACCACGCGACATCGTCCACCTCGGTGAGCTGCGGGACCAGCTCGCCCTCGCGGTAGAGCATCAGGAAGAAGTCGACGTACTTGTGAATCAGCGAGCCGCCGGCGCGGAAAAAGTACTCGATCGTCTCGAGGGGACGAATCACTTCGGCACGTACCCCGGTCTCCTCTTCCACTTCCCGCACGGCAGCCTGAGCGGCGGTTTCGCCCGGATTGGCCGCCCCTTTCGGGAGCCCCCAGCGCGTCGCTCCGCGCGTGGCGATCATGATCAGGTGAGGGACATCCCCGCGCAGGGTCAGAACGGCTCCGCCGGCCGACCGTTCCACGCGCGCCCCCCGATTACTCTGCATCGAAGGTGATTCTACAACGCCAAGCCCTCGACGAGCCCGCTTGAGATGCCGGTTTTGGGTGCATCAACGCGTCAATTGGAGTAGATTGGAACTACAGATCAACGGGCCAGGAGGTGGCGATGGACACGCTGGCAGTAATCACTGTCGTACTGATCGCGGCAGTCGTCGGACTGGGATGGCTTCTTGCGAAGAAGCTCTCGCAGGACAAGATGCAGGTGTTTCTCAACAAGCGCAAAGGGGAGGCGAAGATCTCCGTTCCGGCGGATTTCGTCGAGGCGAACGCCCGCATCCCGGTTGCGCTGGCGGTCACGCAGAACAAGCTCTATTACGAGAACGCCGATCTCGAAGCGAGTCTCGACCTCGAGCAGATCGAGGAAGTCGAGTACGGGAGCGAGCTTTTCACGGGCCAGGAAGTCGCCAACGGCCGCGTTCTGCGGCTCCGTTCGCACGGCCATTCGTTCGAGTTCGTCCTCGACAAGGTCAACGGCGAGCGTTTCGAGTCGGTGCTTCCCCAGCACCGCGCCGACGAGCCGGGCACCGTGCACGTATCCGGCTGATTTTCGAAGTCACGATGCGAAGGGAGAGGGCTGTTGAGGCCCTCTCCCTTTTCGTTTGAGCGATAAGTCAGAGAGCTCGACAAACAAGGGGCTAGGGGCTAGGGACTAGGGGCTAGGAGAAGCAACGCCAAAGTCAGAACCCTGACCTGGGCCGAACGTGGGTTTGTTTTTCCCTAGCCCCTAGCCCCTAGTCCCTAGTCCCTAGCCCCTGACCCCTAGTCCCTAGCCCCTTGTTTCTCGGAATGCTCCTCCCCCCTCCCCTGTTCGGTTGACAGGCGCAGCTCGGGGGCTGAAGATGTGCCTCCTCCCGGGGGGCGGCCATGGTTTCGGGGTGTGGCGCAGTCTGGTAGCGCACCTGCTTTGGGAGCAGGGGGTCGGAGGTTCGAATCCTCTCGCCCCGACCAAAAACTTCGCCGGACAATGTGGTGGGTATAGTTCAGTAGGTTAGAACGTCGGATTGTGGCTCCGAAGGTCGTGGGTTCGAATCCCACTACCCACCCCAGATTCTCTTCCGCTCCAGGCCGGTCGGCACCGCACCTGCCCGTAGCTCAGCTGGACAGAGCAACGGCCTTCTAAGCCGTGGGTCGCGCGTTCGAGTCGCGCCGGGCAGACCACTTCCCCTCACCTCAAGGCTGGCTCCTCGCCGGTCACCTCACCTGAATCAAGCTCCGAATCGGGTGGTCTTCCGCGAGGTTCGACACGAAGCTGAACCCGGGGGCTGGTCCATGCGGACGATCACGTGCTGAAGCCAGCGTTTCGGGATGACCCGCTCGCCTTGCGTTCATGCAAAGGACGGGGCCGACGGGGCGATGCGCTCGAAAG
>JBHEPS010000003.1:20943-66014 GCA_046260175.1 Thermoanaerobaculia bacterium | reverse complement strand
TCTTTGACCTTTCTTCTGGCTTCTGGCTTCTGGCTTCTGGCTTGTCTTCTCTTCTGGCTTCTGGCTTGTCCTATTGTCCGTCCAGGATGATCGGTACTGACGCCTCGGTGTTCTCCCAGATCAGTTTCAGGACTCCCGAGCGGGGTCCGGCCGGTGCGATCTCGATGCGAAAGGTCTCGACCGGATTCGTCAATCTGCCGACCTTCATGGGAACCCTGCCGAGATCCTGGGATTCGTCGTACTGCGTCCCCCACTGGCCGGTCTGGCGGTTGACGATCAGGGTCCAGCTGTTCTCTGCCGGAATGGAATAGAGGGTGTACGTCCCTTTCGGAACGGCGAGTGCGCCGATGCGCAGATCGGACTGCGTAATCAGCGTCGTCGCCGAGTTCGCGCCGGTCCTCCAAACCTTGTCCCACGGCACGAGGCCGCCCATGATCCGGCGGCCGCGCATCGAGGGAGCGGAGTAATTGACCACGATGCGGCTTCCGTCAATGGCCGCCTGGGCGATCGCCGGAGGGCTGAGAGGCTTCTTCTCTTCCGTCTGAGCTGTCTGGGCGAGCAGCCCCGATGCGGGAATCGCGGCGATTGCGGCGATTGCGGTCCAGCGAATCATTCGGTTCATTCAAGGCCTCCCGGCGGGTAGTTTGGCGACTCGTCATCATCCCATATGTTCAAAGGCCCCCCTCCGATTCCGCCACGGCGTCAAAATTCTCGGAGGCGGGGAGGATTCTGGCGACCAGTTCGGCACCGCCAGGTTCGCGGATCATCACCGAACCGATCCACGTATTCTCGATGAAAGGGGGTGCGACCATGTGATCGATCTCGCGCCGCTTCAGCAGTGCGCCCTGATCCGAATCGAAGTAATCGAGTCGCGCGTGGAACTCGAGGGCGACCGAATCGCGGTTTGCAATCGTGATCCGAAACTCTCTTCGGAGGAAGCCATCGGTGGTCTCACGCGGGAGGTCACTCGTGTGCGCGTTCCACCGGGTGGAGCCGTCGTCGTGCTCAGCCTGGCTGCGCATTCCGAAGGCGGCAAAAGCCGTGTCGGCCTTGAGCGTGCGCGATTCGAGCTTCATGTCGCGCCATTGGCTGACGCGAACCTTCGGAGGCTCCGGGGGGGGACCGGCGCATCCGATCGCGAAGAGCAAGGGAAGGAAGAAAGCGAGGCGAGCCATCGGGTCTGACTCGTTCAAACGGGATGAGGGGCGGCGGCATTCTCCCCAAAAGAGAGGGCGCCCGCAGGGGCGCCCTCTAATTCGAAGCAAAGGGGTGACGGCTACTCGAGGACGACGACTACGACGCGGCGGTTCTGCATCCGTGCGTCGCGGGTCTTGTTGTCGTTCACAGGGCTGGTTTCGCCGTAGGAGATCGTCGACATCCGGGCCAGCGGAAGGTTGTGCTGGGCGGAAAGGTAGCGGCGAACGGCTTCAGCGCGGTCGAAACCGAGCTCTTCGTTGAAGCGCGCGCTGCCGGTCGAGTCGGTGTGACCCTGGATCTCGATGAAGACCGGGCGGCCGACTCCCTTGATCCGCGAAGCGAGCTCATCGAGCGCCGCCTTTGCTTCCGAGGTCAGCTCCGATTTGCCGAGCGGGAAGCGAATGCGATCCTCGGTGAAGGCCTGCTCGAAGACGATCTTGCCCTGAGCGAGCAGACCGGCTTCTTCGGCGCGGCGGAGGGCTTCGCTGGCTTCCTTGCTGACCGTGTCGAGTCGCTGCTCGGTCCGTCTCTGCTGCTCCTGAAGATCCTCGACCTGACCCTCGACCGATTCGATCTTCTGGTTGGTCCGCCCCTCCAGCTGGGCGATACGATCATCGACCGCCGAGTTGGTGGCGCAGCCACCGAGGACCAGCGCTCCTGCTGTCAGTGAAAACATCAAAATCCTGGTAATACGGCTCATGTGTACTTGCACTCCTTTTTCTTATTTTCCTGCCGGGTTACTACGGCCTCTTCGGGCCATGGGGGGAGGATCGGTTCCGCGGTAGCCGCTTCGGACCCGCACGGAACTGACGGGACGCTTAATGTCCAGCTCGATCCGCCGATACCTTATATTACCTTCTCCACTTGGCGCAAATCCCACCAGATACTGGGACCTAAGCTCGCGAAGCACGACCTCGATCCCGTCGCTCAGCTCCTCTGGTTCCGTAGCAATTGCGAGTCTTCCGCCAGACATGCGCGCCAGGTCACCCAGCACCCCGAGGTCGAGCCTGGATTCGAGGGCGCGGGGCCCCGCGGCGGGGCGCAGCGACTCGACCGAAGCGAGGCCGATCGGATAAACCGGAACGTCGATCGCTTCGAGCGTACGGAGCAGCGAAAGCCGATCCAGCTCCGAGGCATTGTCGATGCCGTCGGTCAGCAGGATGATCGCCCGGGATCCGTTGCTTCCGAGAATCGTCCGGTCCGGTATCCTCACGACTGCGTCGTAGAGCGCTGTTTTCCCGAAGGGCTCGACGCGGTCGAAGGCCTTCAGAATCGTTCGGCCGTTCGGGGTGAAGGGGACGAGCTCGGTCACCTTTCCTGAAGCGAAAACATGCAGGGAGTAATCGTCGCCTGGATTTTTTTGCCGGAAGAGCGTCTCGAGCGCCGCGCGCGCCCCTTGGAGCTTGCCGGCAAGCCCCATTGAACCGGATCCGTCGAGAAGAATCGTGAACGACACGGGCGCGTCGGCGGAATGGTCGAAAAGGTCGGTTTGAACGGGCTGACCCTCGACGAGCAGCCTCACCTCGCTCGCACGGAGATTCGACATCGGCCGTCCTCTCATGTCGAGCGGGACGAAGGGAACCAGAACGTAGTTGACCGCGATCGACTCGAAGATCGGGGTGGGGGCGTCATCTGCGCCCACAGAAAGTGGCGCTCCGCCGACGAGAAGAACAGCCAGGAGCGCCGCTTTGAATTTGGCATTGTTCATAATAACTTGTATAACGCTCGCCCTGCCCACCGGCTTCCTCTTCGAATGAGCCACCGTTCTCAACCGTAAGTGTACCTCCCCGGTAGGATCGGCACACTTGATCCAAATAATGAAGCATTTCTGTTCCCCTCGCCGTGAGCCGAATCACGTTTTCGAAAATCGGCCGGGTATGATGTCGCCACCAAGGGGAGGTCGGAATGTCGTTTCGCGAGGAAATCAAGGTCGGCGGCGCAGAGCCGGCGGGCGCGTACTCCAGAGGAATCCGGATCGGAGACTTTCTTTTCGTCTCCGGGCAGGTACCACGGGATCTCGACACGGGGGAGCTCCTCGGTGATTCGGTCGCCGAGCAGACGCGCGCGGTGGTCGGCAACCTCTCCCGAGTCCTGGAAGCGGGTGGGCTGAGCCTGGCGAGCGTCGTCTCCGTGACCGCATACCTCCAGGATATCGGCGACTGGGCCGCGTTCGACGCCGTCTACCGGGAGCTCTTCAGCGCTCCCTACCCGACACGCACGACGGTCGGGGCGAATCTGCACGGAGTGCTGGTCGAGATCAGCGCGATCGCGGCTTCCGGCTGATCAGCCGAGCGTTCGGATCCAGGCGACGACGGCGTGCGCCTGCTCGGCCCCCAGGTTTCTCGACTTGTGAGCGCCCGCGGACTGGGGACCGCCCCCTTCGATGATGATCCGCATCAGCTCTGCATCCGGCTTCTGCTGGACGGCTCGTTCCGAGAACGATCGGAGCCCCATCCGCCTGCCGTCGCCGTTTGCGCCGTGGCAGGTCCCGCACCCGTACTCCTCGTAAAGCCGCTTCCCTTCGGAAGCAGACGGCGAAGTGGGAGGCGTGGCATCCGCTCTCTGCCGGTCGGGGAGAGGAGCCGCAGGATTCGCGGCTTCGGGGAGTGCCGAAGCTTCTCCTCCCGCTGGCATCGGAGACGACGGCTGTGGGGCCTCGGGCGGCTCGACGAAGTCGCTGTTGGTGACTTCGACGGGAGGCATCATGACGGGGGCGACCGGCGTCTCTTCCGCCACTTGGGTCCTCCCTTCCTCGGGGGCCTCGCGCTGGCAGCCAGCCGTAACGAGGGCGACGAAGATGAACGAGAGAGTCACGATGGATTTCACGACAGAACCTCCAAACCCGCGATGATCAAGTGAGGACGGAGGGTTCAGGTTCCGCCCCGGATCGAAGCCCTAGGGAACCAGATCTTCAGCGAGGGTGTCAATCGTCCTCGGGTACCGCCGAACGATCCGGGATCGCCAGAAAATTCAGGTCGAGTGCACCCTTCTTCGGCTCGTTCCCGTATTAGGCAGATGTGACGAGCGAATTCGCGGACGCGCAGGCAATGACGGCACGGAGCGAGATCCGTGGTGCTGTCGACCATGCCGCCTTCGGAGAGCTGGTGCGGGAGCACCAGTCGATGGTGTTCAGCATCGCCCAGCACACGCTGCAGGATCCCGAGGCCGCCGAGGAGATCGCGCAGGACGTGTTCCTTCGTCTGTATCGCGACCTCGACTCGATCGAGTCTCCCCAGCACATGGTGCACTGGCTGCGAAGGGTGACCGCGAATCGCTGCATCGACGCGATTCGCCGGCGGCGATGGCGGCCGGTGCCGATCGACGAAAGCTTTCCGGCGGCCGAACGGGAGCCGGAGGATTCGCTCGCAATCCGGACGGTTCGCCAACTGATGGGAGAGTTGCCCGCCCGCCAGCGGGTCGTCCTCGCGCTCCGGTTCCAGGAAGAGCTGGAGATCCCCGAGATCGCGCGGACTCTCGAGATCCCCCTGAACACGGTCAAGAGCCATCTGAGAAGGGGAGTCGAGGCGCTGCGCAGGGGAATGGAACGAACGGGGAGAAAAGAGTCATGAGCGACCAGGATGCGATTCGACGAGCTTTCGAGCGGGTCGAGCCTCCGGCGGGATTCGCCGCCCGTGTGCTCGAGCGCATCGATCGCGAGGAAGAAGTCGTTCTGGGGGGCCGGTGGCGCCGCCGCTGGTTGCGTCACGCGGTCGCAGCGGGGCTGGCACTGGCGATTGGCCTCAGCGCCCTGGCCGGGTGGAACTGGAACAGACAGAAACGCGGCGAAGCCGCGGCGGCCGAGGCGCTGATCGCGCTTCGCATCGCGAGTGAAAAGGTCAACCTGGCAAAACAGACAGTTCACGAAAGGTCCGCATTCTGAGCGGAAAAAGGAAAGAGCCGATGAGAAAACTAATCGTTGTGATGTTCGCCTCCGCACTCTTTGCGGGCACCCTGAGCGCGCAGAAGATTGCCTTCGACGTCGACACCCGGGAGCTTTCGGCGAAAGCGATCGAGACGGTCGAGGTCACTCTCGATGGAGAGATTCTGAAGCTGGCGTCCAAGTTCCTTGCCGCGGGCGAGCAGGACGCCGAGGCCGCTGCGATGATCCGCGGCCTGCAGGGGATCTACGTTCGAAGCTACACGTTCGCCGAGGACGGTGCCTACGATGCGGCGATGCTCGGGCGTTTCCGCAGCCAGATCGGCACCGGGTGGCAGAAGATCGTGAGCGTGAAGAGTGCCGATCAGGAGAACGTCGAGATCTACACGCACCTGAAAGGTGATGCGATCACCGGTCTGGTCGTCATCGCCGCCGAGCCGCGCGAGCTCACGCTGGTGAACATCGTCGGTCCGATCGACCTGGCGCGACTCTCTTCCCTCGAAGGGCAGTTCGGCGTTCCTCGGATCTCGGCTTCATCCGGAAAACCGGCCTCGAAGGTGAAGTGAGATGGCGGCAATTCGGTCAGTTCTGGCAGCCGTAACCATGCTCTTCTTCGTCACCGGGTGCTCGAATGGAAGCGAGTTTCGGACGCTGTGCAGTGCGGTCGGATCCGAGCCCGGCGTGAAGCGCCAGTGGGTTCCCTTCATGGGCCTGGCTCGAACGGGGGTCAGGATGATCAAGCCCTCGGGCGTCCACGATCTCCGCCTCGCCGTTTACGAACACCCCAACGGGCTCACTGGCCCCAATGCGCGCCTCGACGCCGCGATCGGACGGATCACGGAAGAGGGTTGGGCGCCGATGGTTCGCGTCACGGAAGCCGGGGGCTCCCGGACGACGGTCTGGATCCGCCCCGAGGGGGGTCTCATGGATATGCTGGTTCTCGCGCACGACTTCGAAGAGTCGGTCGTGGTGCACATGAGGATCGATTCCGAGAGGCTGCTGGCCGATCTCGCCGAGAACCCTCGGGGGGCTTTGGCAGTCACAAAGAGGCGCTCGGCGGCCGATTGAGGCCAGGCCGGCTCCGGCACGCGCTTCGCAGCATGCTGAGCCGATGAGATCGTTCAATTCGCTTCCCGCGCTTCTCACGATCGCTCTCCTCGGCGTCGGCTGCGCTTCGACGGCGCCCTCGCCGGGGGGAGAGTGGGTCGAAGTCCTCGACGGAACCACGCGCGTCACCTGTCACGGGGCCAACCTCGAGGGGCCGATGGGACCGAGACTCGCGCGAAGCGATGTTTATGTCTCGCCGGACGGTTCGCGTCGCGCCTGGGTCGAGGTCGAGGCCCGCGCGCTCGTAGACGGCGATGACGGCGGAACCTGCCAGAACATCTCGCGTCTCTACGTGGCCGACGCCTCGGGGACCGCGGTGGCCTTCACCCAGCGGCCCGGCTGGGAAGGGCGCAACGGGAACGCGCTCGAGATCGTCGACTGGTCCTCCGACGGGACCCAGCTCATGATGGAGCTCTTCACCTGGACGTATCCGACGGATCCAGCAAGCCCCCTGGTTCTGGTGTGGGACGCTGGCACCTTGCAGACCCGGCAGATTGACGCGCGCGCCGCGGTGGGGGCAAGGCTGAGTCAGGGATGCGCTTTCGAGCTGCGAGGCCGCGGATTCACCGACTCGGGGCTTCCTCTCCTCGCCGTCTCTTCTCCAGTAGACAAACCCTGTGCGGGCTCCCCGGGTCACGTGATCGCGCGGGAGAACGGCGTCACCATCGAACCGCTCTCCGGGACACCTCCAGCGCATCGCGCGCGGCGGGAGCCTCCGGGGAGCGCCACCCGGGTCCGCTGATCCTGATCCCGACGCACCGGCGCCTGAATGCGCGTGAGCGCTTCTCTTGAATTTCGAAGCCGCGCGGCAATAGCATGCGCGTCATGAAGCGAATCGCGGTTCTCGGCTCAGGTCTCGTCGGTGGAGTGATCGTGCGGGATCTTTCTTCGGATCCATCGCTCGAGGTACGCGTCTTCGATTTTTCGGAGCAGAACCTCGCGCGGGTGACAGATCTCCCGCGGGTCTCCGTCTCGAAAGCCGACCTTTCGAGCCGCGATGGGGTGACCGGTGCGATTGCCGATGCCGACGCGGTCGTCGGCGCCGTTCCGGGCCGAATGGGGCTCGCAATGCTCGAAACGGTCATCGCGGCGGGGAAGCCGATCAGCGACATCTCCTTCTCGCCCGAGAATCCGCTGAGCCTTCATGACTCGGCGAGAGCCCGCGGCGTGACCGTCATCGTCGATTGCGGTGTCTCGCCAGGGTTGTCGAACGTAGCCGTGGGACGGGCCGCCTCGAAGCTCGACCGTGTGGACGAGGCAGTGATCTACGTCGGAGGGCTTCCGCTCGAGCGCCACTGGCCGTTCGAGTACAGGAGCGTTTTCTCTCCTACGGACGTTATCGAGGAGTACACCCGCCCCGCCCGGATGGTGGTCGATGGCAGGGTCGTGGTCCGTCCGGCCCTGTCGGAAGCTGAGCTTCTCGATTTCGAGGGCGTCGGAACGCTCGAGGCCTTCAACACGGATGGCCTTCGGACCCTGATCGATACCATCCCGGCGCGCAACATGCGGGAGAAGACGCTTCGTTACCCTGGCCACGTCGACCGGATGCGGATGCTGCGCGAGACCGGATTTTTCGACGACACGCCCGAAAAGGTCGGTGGAGTGCAGGTCGTTCCCCGCGAGCTGACCGAGAAACTTCTCTTCCGCGCCTGGAGGCGGCCGGAGAACGAGCGCGAGCTGACGGTTCTGAGAGTGGTCGTGACCGGCTCCGCCGGTGGAAAAAATCTGCGCTACTCGTACGACCTGTTCGATGTTACCGACTCCGCGACGGGTGAGACCTCGATGGCTCGGACCACGGGCTTCCCCTGCGCCATCATGGCGCGGCTTCTCGCCAGCGGCGACTACAGGGAGCCGGGGGTCATTCCACCCGAGAAGTTCGCCCCCGACGACCGCGTCTACGATCGTCTCGTGCGCGGGCTGGAGCAGCGGGGTGTGCGATTCCGCGAGACCGTCGAGTCGCTGGATTAGAACGTGCGCCGGTAAGTGTAGATGAACTTCCGCTCGACGCAGTTTCGGACCGGTGCTCTGAACCGCATCTTCGACACTTCGAGAGCCGCGAGCTCGGCCAGAGCCCCGTCGCCCGTCTCGTTGGAGATGATTTTCGTTGAGTCCACGACGCCGTCCCCGCCGACGGTTGCTTCGACAATGACGGAGCCTTTCGCGCCCGAGTCGCTGAACGTGAGCGGCGCCGCCTCGACCACTTCGAAATCACGGTCTGGAGAGCAGCCTTTCTCTTCGCGCAGATAGCGTGCGGCGACCCAGCCGGGCTCACCGGAGGCGACCCTGATCCGGGCCCATGCGCCGTTCCTGCTCAGGAGAGTCACGCGCTGGTTGCGCCGGACCGAGGCGACGATCGCGTCCGAGGTCGAGGGGCCCGAGCGGACGTTGAGGCTCGTTGCCGTCACCCGCGCCATCCCGATCGGCGTCTCCGGCGCATCCGCGACGACCGCGATCGTTTCGCCGGGCGTCTCGGGCTCCACCACGGGGGCGGTGCTCTGGCAGGCCGCAAGTCCGAGGAGAAAGCTCAGGAGAAGGAAGGCGGGAAGAGGGAGTCTGGCGGGGTCTTTCATCGGCGCTGGATTGTACCGGATCGGAAGCGATTCAAGTGCCCTCATTCACTCTCGCCGCGAAGCTCCTCGACGATCTTCACGTAGCTCGCGTAACGTTCGGGGCTGATCGTTTCGCGCTCGACCTCGGGTTTGATGGCGCAATCCGGCTCTTCGATGTGGAGGCAGTCGTTGAACCGGCATTTGACGGCCAGAGGCTCGAACTCGGGAAAGTAGAAGCGGAGCTCCCCCGGGTCGACCTGCCACAGGCCGAACTCCCGGATTCCAGGCGTATCGATGACCCGAGTTTCACTCCCGAGCTCGTAGAGCGTGACCCGCGTCGTGGTGTGGCGGCCGGTTCCCCGTTTCGCGCTGATTCCTCCGACGCGGATCGTCACCTCGGGCTTCAATGCCCGGATGATGGAGGATTTTCCGACGCCGCTGTGCCCGGCGAAGACGGAGGTCCGCCCGAGCAGCCGCTGGCGCAATTCCTCGAGTCCTTCTCCGGTCTTGGTCGAGAGGAGAAGAATCGGGATCCCGATCGCCCGGCACGGTTCGAGCGGGGAAAGGAGATCCTCCCGGAGATCCGACGGCGCGAGGTCGATCTTGTTGACGACCACCAGCGGCGCCGCGCCGCCGCGCTGAATGGCGATCAGGAAGCGGTCGACGAGCCCGGCGCGAAGAGGAGGCTCGATGACCGAAGCGACGTGAACGACGAGATCGATATTGGTCGCGATCACCCGTTCGCGGTGCTTGTGAAGCGGGTCGGGGCGTGAGAGCAGGGTGGAGCGCTCTTCGATCGAAGTGACCACGTTGCGGCCGGGCTCGCGCCGGACGTTGACGCGGTCGCCGACGGCCAGGTCGTTCTCGTCATCGAGCTTTACGGCCGGGGAGAACACGCAGTCGAGCAGCTCCCCCTCGACCACGACCTCGCACCCCTTCGCCCAGATCCCGACGACCATTCCGGAAACCGTCGTCCCCTCGGCCTCCCCCTTCCGGGCGAGAGTCTTGGGCCCGCGGGTTTTGGGATCCTCGTAATCGGCCTGGGGATCGTCATCGAAATCCTCGATTGCTCGAGGATCGATTCTGATCTTGTTTCGGGACTTACCTTTGGTCACGTGAATCGCAATTATAGCTGGCAAAAAAAAGGAGACCGCGCGAGCGGCCTCCTTCTCCGTTTGATTCGAGCCGGTTACTCGGCGGTGACGAGCTCCCGCTCCGGATCTCCTACCTTCTGCGCCCCGGCCTTCAGCGGCTCGAAGCGGGCCGTGAAGAAGCGCAGGGTCGGCGGCTCGTAGACCATGTCGAGCCCCGTGATCTGGTCGCGGTTCTGCCAGAGGTGTTCGATCGAGTAGGCCACGACGTCCATGTGGCGGTCGGTGTAGACGCGACGCGGAATCGTGACCCTCACGAGCTCGAGCTTCGGACGGCGGTTCTCGCCGGTTTTCGGATCGCGGCCCGAGGAGACGATTCCGCGTTCCATCGTGCGTACGCCGCTGTCGAGGTAGATCGCCGCGGCGAGTGCCTGGGCGGGGAACTGCTCCTGGTCGAGGTGGGGGAGGAATTGCTTCGCATCGAGGAAGACCGCATGGCCGCCGATCGGGCGAACGATGGGAATCCCGGAGGCGATCAGTTTCTCGCCGAGATAGCGGACCTGGTAGATGCGGTGGGCGATGTAGTCGTCATCGACCATTTCGTAAATCCCCTGGGCGATCGCCTCCATGTCGCGTCCCGCGAGGCCGCCGTAAGTCGGCATCCCCTCGAAGATCACGACTTGCTCGCGTGCCTGCTGGAGGATCCATTCCTCGTTCATCGCGAGGAAGCCGCCGATGTTCACGAGGCAATCCTTCTTGCCCGACATCGTGCAGCCGTCGAAGTACGTCATCATCTCCTTGAGGATCACGCGGACGGGCTTGTCCTGGTAGCCGGCCTCGCGCTCCTTGATGAAGTAGGCGTTCTCGACGGCGCGCGTGGCGTCGCACCAGACTCGAATCCCGTGTTCGGCGCAGAGATCCCGCACCTGCCGCAAATTCTCCATCGAGACCGGCTGGCCTCCGGCGAGGTTCACCGTCACGGCGACGCAGACGTACGGAATGTTCTCGGCGCCGTTTTCGCGGATCACGTTCTCGAGCTTCGCCAGGTCGACGTTGCCCTTGAACGGATGCTCGGCGGATGGGTCGTGAGCTTCGTCGATGACGACGTCGACGAACCGGCCGCCCTGCATCTCCTGATGAGCGCGGGTGGTGGTGAAGTACATGTTCCCGGGGATGACGTGACCCGGTCGGATCAGGATGCGCGAGATCAGATGCTCGGCTCCGCGACCCTGATGCGTGGGCACCATGTGGGCGAACCCGTAGATTTCTCGGACCGCCGCTTCCATCCGGTAAAATGACTTCGCTCCGGCGTACGCCTCGTCGCCCTGCATGAGCGCTCCCCACTGCCGGTCGCTCATCGCGTTGGTACCGCTATCGGTCAGCAGGTCGATGTAGACGTCTTCGCTCTTGAGCAGAAAAGTGTTGTAGCCGGCCTCCGAGATGGCCTGCTCGCGCAGCGCGCGGGTGGTCATCCGGATCGTTTCGACGGACTTGATCTTGTACGGTTCGGCGATGGGACGCATTAAATCTCCTTCTCGATGTGCTCTCCGAAGGGAGCCTACCAACCGGGCAGTCGGGCGACGTGTGGACGCGGTAACGCGTCGGAGTGATGCAGGTCACGCGATTGGAAGAGTCGGACCGGGCTCGGTCCTGACCTCAGCCCGGATGAGGGCCTCTTTGAAGTTACGGTAATAGAAGCAACTTACCGGTCGTTTTTCTTCCCTCGAGGTCCGAATGGGCCTCGGCGGCGTCCGCAAGCGGGTAGGTCCGTTCGATCCTCAGAGAGAGGGTTCCGTCGGCGATCCACTCCAGCACGTCCCCCGCGCGGTCGACCAGGCTCGCGCGGTCAGCGGTGTAGTCGAACAGCTTCGGGCGGGTGAGGAACAGGGACCCCTTCTGCGACAGAACCAGCGGATCGACCGGCTCGACCGGGCCACTGGAGGCGCCGAAAAGGACCATCATGCCGAGTGGACGAAGCACGTCCAATCCGTCCAGAAAGGTCGAGCGACCGACCGAGTCGTACACGACGTGCACGCCGGCGCCTTCGGTCAGCCTCAGCACCTCATCCTTGAAAGATGTCTTCGTGTAGAGGATTACCTCGTCGGCCCCCGCCTCGCGGGCCAGTTCGGCCTTCTCGTCCGTCGAGACCGTCCCGATCACGCGGGCCCCGAGCCGCCGCGCCATCTGGACGAGCAGGAGCCCCACTCCGCCGGCAGCCGCGTGAATGAGGACCGTCTCTCCCCGACGGATCGGATAGGTCGAGTGAGCGAGATAATGCGCCGTCATTCCCTGCAGCATCGCGGCAGCGGCAGTCCTCTCGTCCATCCCTTCGGGTATTCGGATGACCTTGTCGGCCGGCGCGGCGATCCATTCGGCGTAGCTTCCGCTCACGCTCGACCAGGCCACACGGTCCCCCCTGGCCAGGTCCGAAACTCCCGGTCCCACTTCTTCCACCGTGCCGGCCCCCTCGAGTCCAGGTGTCATCGGCATCACTCCCGGATATCGTCCCGTCCGGTGATAGACGTCGATGAAATTCACCCCGGCGGCCTTGATTCGAATCCGGACTTCACCCGCGGCGGGTTGCGGGGGCGCGACCTCCTCGAGACGAAGAACCTCGGGGCCTCCCGGCTCGTGAACCCGGATCGCCTGGCTCACGCGGAGGCCTCCGCTTTCCGCCCACGGGTGAGCGTGTCATCGGAGCATTCTCTGGCGTGAGAGAGGAAATCCTGAATGTCGAATGGCTTGGGAAGCACGGTGCAGATTCCGGCCGGCAGCCGTCCCATCATTGAAGGGGGGATGGCCGTCGTCACGACGACCCGCTTCAGCCGCCGCGGTGCATGCTCGGAAAGGTAACGTGCCACCTCGAAGCCGTCGACGTCGGGCATCATCAGGTCGAGGACGATCAGGTCGAAGGTATCCACATCCAATCGGCTGATCGCCTCCCGCCCGTTCGAAACGGATTCGACGGCGTAACCGGCGCGCTCGAGCGCCCTCGTCATCATGAGGCGGATCGTTTCGTCATCTTCACAGATCAGGACCGTGCGCGGAGAGTCATGCATCGTGCTCATCCAATAGCAAGCAGACTGCCATCCCTCAGGCGATTTCGACTGCCGGAATCGCACCGAAGGGTGCGAAATTAGTCCGAAAGCGGACGAAGGGACGATTTTGGTGACTGTTCATCGCACGCCGGCGAGCGCCTCGAGCGTCTCACTCTGGCACCTGATGATCTCGGTCCGCACGGGGCGGAAATCGCTGTCCTCGGAGAGATAGGCGAACAGCGGGTTCGAGAGGATCGAAGTGCAGGTGGGCTCGCGGGCCTCGATAGCGCGGCGGAGCGATGCCACGATTTGACGGTGATCCGTGAGAATCGCCCAGATCTCGGCACTCGCGGTGTGGATCGCGTCGTCCGGAGTGGCGTTCGCCGCCGCCTTCTCGAGGGCAGCAGCCGCGCCGGCGCGGTCGCGGCGGCCTGCGGCGAGATAGGCCTCGAGAAGGGGATGGAGAATCCGCGGCTCGAGCCGCGCGAGCTTTTCGATCTCGAGCTCGGTGACGGACGTCGAGTGTCGCATGATCGCGATGCGCCCGATCTTGAACGCGAGCCACGGGTTCTCGGGCTGGTTCGGCTCGATCTGGTAGTACTGCTGGGCGGCATTCGCGAAACGTCCCTGCGCCGCGAGGATATCGGGATGGTGAAGCGAGGAGCTCGATCCCTCCAGCGTTTCGAGGCGCGGGAGAAGGGCTCGGAAGGCGGCCTCGTCGCCCGCGCTCAAGGCCCGCCGAGCCAGGAATCGCAGCACTTCGGCCCCGCCTTGATCGTTCTCGCCGAGGACCACCGCGTGGCGGATCGCGTTGGAAATATCGCGCGATGAGCGATACCAGCCGAACAGGCTCGCGCGCACGGCGTGATCTGCCGGCCTGGTCCGGAGAATCGCCTCGCCAGCGACGAGGGCGGAGGGGATGTCGCCGGAGCGAGAAGAGATCTCGAATGCGAATATCTGAGCGGCGGGAAAGTCGGGATCGATTGCGGTCGAGCGCCGCAGTGATACCACGGCCTGGGGAACATTGCCGGCCTCGAACTGCTGGATGGCTTCGATGAAGGGGGCGATCGCTTCCGGGCCGCCGCCGGGGGCGGGCACACCCGCATGCTCGGCAATCCATGCCGCGAGCGCGGCTGTGGCGGCAGCGGGATCGGCCAGCGGAACGCGCGGCCCTTCGCCGTCGCTGCTGAATGCGACCAGGTCGGGTTCACCCTCCGCCGCTCTCGCTCCGTACCGTCGGGCTTCGGAAGAGGGGCTCTCCGCCATGCGCAACTCCGGGACGCTCGCGAGCATTCTCCGGACGGCTGCTTCGATCGCCGCGGCGCGCGCGATCATCTCCGGCTGCTCGACTCCTTCGGTGAACGATCCGAGGAACACGATCGGCCCGACGGATGACTGAGCCTCGGAGGCTGCGGTCGGAGCCACGGACGCGGCGGCCCCCGCCGGCTCCGAGCTCCCTCGGAAAAGGAAGATCGCGGCGGCTCCGAGAACTGCAATCGCGATGATCGCTACGGCTCCGACCATCACGGTAGAGAAGGTCCGGGCTGGCGCGGGGCGAGCGCTTTCGGCTGGCGGTCCCGCTGGCGGACCCGGGTCGGGGGGGAGGGTGGCAGGTTCGGGTTTCGAGAACGGCGAGAGCGCGTGAAACTCGATCCCCTCGATCACGCCCGCTTTCGATAGCCTTCCGTCGAGCTCAGTGTCGCGCAGGACGGAGGCGGAGATCAGAACCTGTCCCGGCTCCAGAGACGGAAGAACTCTCTGGGCGACTTCCAGCTCTCGCCCTCGCGCGGTGGCCCCTTCCATCACGACGGCGCCGCGGTGAACGAGCATCGCCGGCTCAATGACGTCGTCGGGATCGGCCGTTTCGTTGTGCTCCACGACCGCATCGGCCGTCTGCCTGACGGCGCTCAACGCGGCTTCCGGGCTCGGAAGCGTCGCGATGATGCGGTTGCCGAGGGAGTCGAGAACCTGGCCGTCGACGAGCAGAACGGCTTCGCTCACGAACTGCTGCATCCTGGCCGAGTTCCGCATCGCCTTCCGGGGCTGCGATCGCTCGAGTATTTGGATGTAAGGAATCTCGGCTACGAGAAAGACCGTGTCCTGCGTGCTCGAGATTCGAGCCGAAAAGCTCCTCACCCCGGGATCCATCCGCGCCAGCTCGTCCATCAGGACCGCAGCCGTTTGCGGACGCCTGGCGGGATCTTTCCGAAGACAGGCACCGATCAGAGCCACGAGCGGGGGGGGCAATCCAGGATTGAGCTCCTGCGGCGGGCGAGGACTCGCTTCAAGGACCGCCGTGACCGTTTCCTCCGGTGTCCGTCCGGCGAACGTGTCGATCCCGGTGGCGGCGCGGTAGAGAATCGCGCCGAGCGTGAAGATGTCGGATCGGCGGTCGAGGCGCTGGTTGGAGAGCTGTTCGGGAGCGCGCCATCGAAGTTCGTCGGCGGAGGTTGCGTCGGTCGCTGCGAGAAGGCGTGCTTCACCCCGATCCGGGCGGCCGAGGAGAGAGGAAGGACTCATGTCGGCGACCATCCATCGGTCGCCCACTTTCTGCACCCGCGATGGGCTGAGGGTCCCGTGAACGACCCCCTTCGAGTGAAGGGCTCCGAGTGCCGCGACGAGCGAGGCGGCCAGGGGAACGAGCTCGACTGCATTGAACGGCTCGGTGAAAGAGGCGAGCAGTGGTCCCGACGTGGAGGCCATCTCGATCAGGAGAGCGTCTTCGTGGGCCGAGGCGGCCCGGATCGAGACGATGGAGGGATGTTCGATGGGGAGCTTCGAACCGATCGCTCCGAGCACTGCCGTTTTCCGCGCCGTGTCGGGCGGAAGGCTGCGTGGAAAAATGCGAAGCGAAACCTTCTGCGCCGAGTCGATACGCTCGGCGATCCACAAAACCCCGGAACGGGCTCCAACAGGCTCGATCAGCCGGTAGTCGCCGAGGATCGTTCCCGGAACGAAGGCGGGAGATGGCATAGGCGGTTGCGAACGGGCGCCTTCGAGTATAGCGAAGAGCAGGGACCAGGGACTAGGGGCGAAGAGCAGGGACTAGGGGCTAGGGACTAGGGACTAGGAAAAGCAAAGGCCGGAGGGGCGGGCGCCAAGAGGAGGTCGCGAGGGTTCAAGGCGAATTTGCTTTTGTCTTTCCTGGCCCCGGCCACACGATTCCGATGGAAGTCGACGTGTACCAGGGAACCGCTGTGTAGGTTCGTTAACGTCGTCGCAGGTCGCCGGCGAGCATCATCGCGTAGCGAATCCCGATGGCCGCGCATACGGTCGCGAACGTCAGGACGAGGCTGACCTGGATATAGTCCTCGATCCTCTCGTACCGCCCGGAATGGGCCAGGAAGAACTTCACGACCGCATACTCGGCGAGAAGCATGAGAGCGAGGCCGAAAAGCAGGCCCCATCGCACACCATCCTTCGCCGACCGCGAGTCGCTCATCGTTATCGGTCCACGCTCAGAAGGACATTTTCAGGCCGGCAGCGGCCGTGATGAACGTGTAGTCTTCTTCGAACGTCGTCCAGTGGTAGGCGAGCTCCACGAGGATGTCGATACGCCGCGTCAGAGCGACGGAGGTGTTGACCCCCCCGACCAGGCCGAAGGCCGTCTCTTCCACGTCCGCAGAGCTGGACTTGCCCCGGTAAACGCCCGGCCCGGCGAAGATTCCCGATCGTCCCCAGATCTCATGGGACTGGTACTCGATTTCGCCGGTTACATACTGGAGGGAACCATCGCTGACCGGGTCCCCATCGGTGGTGAAGGGCATGTCGGTATCGCCGAGTTTGATGCGGAACATCGTCGCCTCGTCGACCCGCGCGGCGAAAAAGACCTCGATCAGACTCTGGTCGAAGTCGAAGTCGAATCCGTCCTCCATCGATTCAGCCTTCCCGCCGAGGATTCCGAACTCGAAAGGCTGAGCGAGGGCGAAGGAAGGAACGAGAAGGAGGGCCGCCAGAAGTAGACCGCGTTTCATGGCGGTCACTATACGGCTTGGCCGGGTGGCTTTCAATTGCATCTGAGGTCCTTTCGCGCCCCGAGGGACGGTGGATGGCCACGCTCTAGAATCGGAAGAATGTCCGCATGGTCGATGAGCCTGTCGTATCTGGGACGAGCAGCGGCGCGGATCGTTCTGCCCTCGCCCTGCATTTCCTGTGAGCGGGCGCTTCCCTGGATTGACCGCCGGGGCTCCTGCTGCGGGGAATGCTGGCGGTCGATGCGGAGGCTCGCCGCAGACGCGTGCGTCCGCTGCTCCTTCAGCCGCCGCCAGTCCGACGCGTTCCCGGCGTCACTCTGCCTCGAGTGCCTCGGGCGCGAGGACGACCCGGTCGAGGTCATCCGCGCTTGGGGAAGCTACGCAGGGCCGCTCGAGGCAGCGATCCAGGCGCTCAAATACCGGGGTCATCATTTCCTCGCGGACCCCCTGTCCGAGCTGCTCCACGAGGCATGGTGCCTCGACTTCTCGAGCGGAGCCGACCTTGCGTTGCCGGTGCCGCTCCATCCGGCGAGGCAGCGCGATCGCGGCTTCAACCAGGCGGAACTGCTCGCGCGCGCCTTCGGCCGGCGAACGGGGCTCACGGTCGAGACGCGTCTGCTTCGGAAGCTGCGCAACACCCCGCCGCAGGCGAGACGGAGCCGCGCCGAGCGCCTGACGGGCCTCAGCCGGGCCTTTCTCGCTCGGCCCGGGGTCGAGGGGGCGGACGTGCTGCTGGTCGACGACGTCTGCACGACCGGAGCGACGCTCCGGGCGTGTGCGGCTGCGCTCCGGAAGGAAGGTGCCGCCGCGGTCCGAGCCATCGTCCTGGCGCGTGCGTGATTCCCATCGTCTGAGGGTGTGACGAAGCTGCTTCCGGATTCCTGCGGTTGTGGTACAAATCGTGTGGCGTTCCGAGCATCCGATTCGGGACGTCCCGCCGGACCGGATCGCGACACCGCCCGTTTCTCACCGAAAGGATTCCAGCAATGCTCCGAGCATCATTCATCGCGCTCTCCGAGAGCCGTTCCATTCGTGCGATTGCCGAGCGATCACCGATTGGAAAGCGGATGTCGGGTCGTTTCGTCGCCGGCCTCGACGTAGCGCACGCGGCGCAGGCAGCCGAAGAGCTCAACCGCGCCGGCATGAGCGTCACTGTCGACAACCTCGGCGAGAACGTGACCAACACCGAGGAGGCCCGACGCAGCGCCGCCCTCTATCACCAGCTGCTCGACGAAATCTCGGCGCGGGGGCTCGACGCAAACGTCAGCCTCAAGCTCACCCACATGGGCTTCGACGTCGATCCCGATCTCGCACGATCCATCGTCGACGACCTGGTCTCTCATGCGGCCCGCATCGACAATTTCGTACGCGTCGATATGGAGGGGAGCCCGTACACCCAGACCACCCTCGACCTGGTCCGCGCGGTCCACGGGGCCCCGGGACACGCGGGTTTCGTCGGCGCGGTACTCCAGTCCTACATGCGACGAACGATGAAGGATGCGGAGGAGCTTTGCGCCGAGGGGATCAGGATCCGTCTCTGCAAAGGCGCCTACAAGGAGCCCGCCGCGATCGCATTTCAGGCAAAGGCGGAAGTGGACGAGAACTTCATGCGGGTGACGCGCATGCTGCTGGAGAGCGGCACCTTCCACGGCATCGCCACCCACGATCCAAACATGATCGCGCAGACCGTCCAGTTCGCGCGCGAGAACGGCATCGCACCGGACCGGTTCGAGTTCCAGATGCTCTACGGGATCCGCCGGGACCTCCAGGAACAGCTCGTGAGCGAAGGGTGGCGGGTCCGGATCTACGTCCCCTTCGGCACCGAGTGGTACCCGTACTTCATGAGGCGTCTCGCCGAACGACCGGCCAACGTGCTGTTCATCCTGAAGAATCTGTTCAGAAGATAGGGATGAGAAACAGGGGCTAGGGACTAGGGGCTAGGGGTCAGGAAGAGCGAGAGACAGGGGCTAGGGGCTAGGGACTAGGGGCTAGGAAAAGCAAGAGCAGGATCAGCTCATTTTTCTGTTTCTGACGTTGGTGTTGCTCTTCCTAGCCCCTAGCCCCTAGCCCCTAGCCCCTGTCTTCTTCCATCTCCGATGCATCCAGACCCACTGTTCCGGGGCGCGGCGGACCTGGCGTTCGATTGCCGCGGTCATCGCGGCCGTCAGCTCGACCGGGTCGGTGTCGCGAGAGGTCGGTATCGGCTCTTCGAACCGTACGGTCTGGATGCCGTCCGATCCCCTCTCGATGAACCCTGCGACAGCCCACGCTCCTGACCGCACGGCGAGGCGGGCGGCGCCGACAGGGGTAGGGGCGGGGATCCCGAAGAAAGGAACGATCACGTTTTCGGCGCGGATGTTCTGGTCGATGAGCATCGCCAGAATGTATCCCTTGCGCAGCGTCTGAAGGATGTCGCGCGCCGAGGTCGTGCTGCCGCGGCCGATCGACTCGACTCCGAAGTGGCGGCGGAATCCGACGATGAACTCGTTGAGTCTCGGATCGTAGATGTCGCGGGCGACGGTCTTGGTCGGCAGGCCGGCGAGCGCCATCGCCGCACCCATCCATTCCCAGTTTCCGCAGTGGCCGGTAAAGAGAATCACACCCCGGCCGCTCTCGGCGGCCATTCTCATTCCCTCGAGCCCCTCGAACCGGGTGTGCACTTCGAGATTCATCGCATCGAGGTTGGGAAGCCACGCGATCTCGAACAGAGACTGACCGAGATGCTGGAACATCTCGCGCGCGATGCGCTGGTGCTCGGCGGGGGAGAGGTCGGGAAGCGCGAGCGCGAGATGTTGGAGGGCGCGGCGGCGTTCTTTCGCGACGACGCGGTAGGCGAGTCGTCCGACGGCCTTTCCGGCGCGCCGCGCGGCGGGAAGCGGGAGTCGCCTGCCGACGGCGGAGGCGACCAGCAGCCCGCGCCAGATCAACCAGTTCTTAAATGCCTGAAGCATCGACCTTCGCCGCGCGGAATCCCGCGACCACGCGGTCCCACTCCCTCCGTTCGCGGAGAAGGCGCTCGACGAGCTCCCGAATCGCTCCCCCTCCTCCGCGGGAGTCGAGGAGCCAGTCGGCGGTTCCTGCGACTTCCGCTGCGGCGTCGGAGGGAGCTGCGCTCAGCCCCGCGAGCGCCATCGGAGCCAGATCCGGGAGGTCGTCCCCGATGTAGAGGATCTCGTCGAGCGGCACGGCGGCATCGCCTGCGATCTTCTTCAGTGCCGACGCTTTTTCACCGGCGCCCTGAACGAGGCGGCCGATGCCGAGCTCGGAGCAGCGCCTGGCGACTGCTTTCGAATCGCGGCTCGTGAGAACCGCGACCTCGATGCCCGCACGCTGAGCGATCTTCACCGCCAGTCCGTCCCGGACGTTGAACTCCTTCGTCTCGCGCGTGTCTCCGGTGTAGATGATCCGGCCGTCGGTCCAGACCCCGTCAAGGTCGGAAACGATCATCCTGATCCGCGAGGCGTCGCTGCGGGGCGTATCCATCAGTGCCTGAAATGGCGCTCGCCCGTGAACAGCATGGCGAGGCCGCGCTCGTCAGCCGCGGCGATGACTTCCTCGTCGCGTACCGAGCCGCCCGGTTGAATGATCGCGGTCAAACCGGCGTCGGCCAGGATGTCGAGCCCGTCCCGGAAGGGAAAGAATGCGTCCGAGGCGCCGACGCACCCGGTCGTCTCGGCAGTCGCCTTCATGACGGCGATCTTCGCAGAATCAACGCGACTCATCTGTCCCGCTCCGATTCCAACCGTCCGGTGCGCGTTCCCGATGACGATCGCATTCGACTTCACGTGCGCACACACGATCCAGTTGAAGGCGAGGGCGCGCAACTCTTCCTCCGAGGGTTGGCGCTTCGTCACGACCCTCCACTCCTCGCGTGAGGAGATCAGGTCGGGGCTCTGCGCGAGGATGCCTCCGGCGGCCGTGCGGAGCACGAGGCGGCTGTTCATGTCTCCCGCTTCGACCAGGCGGAGGTTCTTCTTCGCGCGCAGTTTCTCGAGGGCCTCCACACTGAAGGAGGGGGCGACGATCACCTCGAGGAAGAGGGAGCCGATCGCCTCCGCCGCGGGGAGATCCAGCTCCCTGTTGATTCCGATGATCCCGCCGAAAGCCGAAACCGGGTCGGCCGAGATCGCGTTGCGGATCGCCTCCGCCGCGTCCGCACCGATGGCCGTGCCGCACGGATTGGTGTGTTTGATGACCGTGCTCGCTGGTTCCTCGAAACTACTTGCCACGGCCCACGCGGCGTCGAGATCGATGAGATTGTTGTAGGAGAGCTCCTTCCCATGAAGCTGACGGAAGGGCTCTGGACGTCCGGCCTCGACGTAGAAGCCTGCCGTCTGCTGCGGATTCTCACCGTAGCGGAGGTCCTGGGATTTCGCGAGGCTCAGCGTGAGCGACTCTCCGGCGGATGCGCCTCCGCCATGGGAGCGAAGCCACTCGGCGATCGACCGGTCGTACGCGCTCGTCCTCTCGAAGACCTCCACCGCACAGCGCAGGCGGAACGCGTCGCTCAGCTTGCCGTCGCTGCTCTCCATCTCTCTCATGAACGGCTCGTAGAGATCGGGCGAGCAGAGGGGGAGGACGTGGCGATGATTCTTGGCGGCGGCGCGAAGCATCGAGGGGCCGCCGACGTCGATCTGTTCGATCGCCTGCGCGAGGGTCACTCCCTCCCGCGCGACCGTCTCCTCGAAAGGGTAGAGATTGACGACGACGAGCTCGATCGCTCCGATCGACAGCAGGTCGACGTCGCGCTGGTGCTCCCACTGATCGCGGTCGTAGAGGATTCCCCCGAAAATCTTCGGATGGAGCGTCTTGACTCTTCCGCCGAGGATCTCGTCGGCGCCGGTGTAGGTCGTGATGGAAGTGACGGGCACGCCGGCGGCGCCGAGCTCGCGCGCTGTGCCACCTGTGGAGAGGATCTCGTAGCCACGGTCCGCGAGGAAGCGGCCCAGCTCGACGATCCCTCTCTTGTCGTAGACGGAGAGGATCGCTCTTTTATCGGACATTCTCGTTGAGGAGGAGGTTGCCTTTCTTCAGGATTCGGGCGGACCGGACGTCGCCGCCGGCTTCTTTCCAGACGTAGTAGTACAGGTTGACCGTGTCGCTCACGGCCCTCGAGTAGGAAATCGAGGCGATGCCGAACGCGGTGGAGCGATCGTCGAACTCGGATGAGCTGCGGCGGCGACCGTCCCGGTGATATTCCTCGCGGAGCAGATCGTTGAAGCGGCGGCTGCGCGCGAATGCCTGATTCACGACGGGTGTCGGATCGAGCCTGTCGTGCAGGCCGTAGAAGACGGTTGGAAATTTCCGGAGGCTCCGATCGAAGTAACGCTCGTAATCGCTCTCGACCGCCATCAGGTTGTGCTCACCGACGCGCAGAGGATTGTTGGCGTCGGAAACGAAGTGAGCGATCGTTCCCAGCCGATAGGCGAGGTCGCGCATCGGACGCCGCTCGCGGACGATGTTCACGGCGTCGGCGAGCGCGCGGTCGAGTTCCGTGCGGATCGGTCCCCGGCGGTTTGCCGTCACATCGCGGTGGTCGCGTTCGGCGGCGGACTCGGCCGCGTCCCGTACCCCGGCCATGTACTCGACTGAGTATTTATCGAGCAGGAGTTTGAGATCCGGCGGCGCGAGGGCAGCCGCCTTCGTCGCGATACGCACCTCGGCCTGGGGGGACCAGGCGGACGCGATCGCGGGGATGAGGAAGAGGAGCAGCGCGCGGGCCGTTCTGCGCATTTGCGCTGATCTTAAAGGATCGCTTCCGCGCGGTCGAGCAAAAGCGTCGCCATTGACCGGCTCGCCTCGATTCGAGAACCGACGATGAAGGACTGGGATCGCCACATCGAAGAGCTGTTTGCGTGTCGTGCCTGCCCTCAGGTCGCGGGGGGGCCGGTTACCGGGGCCGTTCGGGGAGCCCGCGTGCTCCTGCTCGGTCAGGCTCCCGGCCCGCGCGAAGGTGATGAGCAGAGGCCTTTCGCGTGGACGGCTGGGAAGCGCCTGTTCTCATGGTTCGCCAGGCTTGGTGTGAGCGAGAGCGCCTTCAGGCAGTCGGTGTATATCGCGGCCGCCATCCGTTGTTTTCCGGGGAGAGCTCCGAAGGGAGGAGACCGCGTCCCGTCGCCCGAGGAGCTGGATCGTTGCGGCATCCATCTCGACCGCGAGATCCGGCTTCTCCGCCCGAAGCTCGTTATCGGCGTCGGCACGCTCGCAGCGGAACTTCTCGTCGGCAAGATGCCTCTCGTCGAACTGGTCGGCAGGACGTTCCGGGCTTCGAGAGCGGGCCTCTTCTTCGACGTGATCGTTCTTCCCCACCCCTCCGGCCGGTCGACGTGGCTGAACCACTCCCTCCACCGGGAGCGCTTCGAGAGCTCGCTCGCGCTGATCGGCGCACACCCCGCGTGGAAAGAGACCTTCTAATGAACCGACCTCTTGGACGGGGGTTTTGCTTTTGCCGTTACTTCTGCCTTCTGCCTTCTGGCTTCTGACTTGCTTCCAGGGGCGCCTCGCCCCAAGAGCGGCTCACGACGCAGGAGTTGATTCCGCCGATCCCCATGCTCAGCTTGCCTGCGAGTCCGGCTGGCGCTGGGCAGCCATCGATCTGGACGAACCTGGCGTTGTGCGTGCGGACGTCGGCGTGGATCTCCTCCTCGACCAGCGGCGCCGGGAAGAGGCGGCCTGCGACGGTCCCGAGATGCTGCGCCGTAAGCTCCCACCCGCCTCCCACGGACATGCCATGCCCGAAGGTTCCCTTCCGCGCGGAAAAGACGACGTCCTTGTGAAGCACCTCGATCGAGTGCTCGATCTCGGTCGCGTCGCCCGGCGTGGCCGTCGCGTGCATGTCCCAGGAACCGACGCTCGAAGGATCGAGGTCGCGCAGAGCATGCTGGATCGCGGCCTGCGGGCCGAGCTTTGACGGAGTGATGATGTGGTGCGCGTCGGAGGAAGTGCCGACCGCGAGGATTTCCAGGCCGAGAGGCTCGAAGCCCTGGGCGGCCAGCTTCTCCGCGTCGCCGACGATCCAGATACAGCTACCGCCCGAGACGTGGGTCCCTTTCATTCCCGTCATCGGGCGCGAGACATCCGCATCCGAAGCGAGCACGTTCGCGTTGTAGAAAGCCGAGATCGAGAGAGGGGAAGGGGGTGGATCGGTCATTCCGATGACGCACGCGTCCGCCTCTCCCAGTCGGATCGAATCCATGGCCATGCGGAGGGCGACTCCGAACGACGCACAGGCGGCGATGGGCGCGAACGCCGGTCCGGTGATCCGGCCGATCATCGAGATCTGCGAGGCGGGGATGTTGGAAATGTTCCAGAGCAACTTGGCGGAGACGGCCGACCATGGTTCGGGAGGGCATCCCCACCTGCGGTTCAGATTGCGGATTCCCTTCAGCTTCTCGCGAATGTTCCCGAGTTTTGCCTCTCCTGAAGAGGGGGGAACTGGCTCGGCCTGAATCTGCCTGGCTTCGGCCAGATACTCCTGCAGGGCACCACTGCGCTCCATCCAGTACGCTTCCCATGCGCCCTTCGCGTCGATCCACTCCTCGGATCCGATCCGAGAGGTCGCCGGATCTGGGGGAGCGTCCGGGTCGATATGCCCATCTCGATGGTGTCTGAGCGGTTCGCACCGCTCCTCGGCTGCCCAGAATTCGTTCCACCGGCGGCGGGCCCGGTCGTAGGATGTGGCCTCTTCATGCAGGACGGTCAGCTCACCCAGACCGGTGCCGACGTAGACGTGACAGCGCAGACCGAGGGATTGGAGGTAGTCCTCGATGCCGGGGTTCTGGCGCAGCGACTGGATGAATGCCCCCATCGCGTATTTGGTCATCGGACCCATTTTTTCGTCGAGCTGAGAAAAGCGCGACGGGGGAAACCGGCTGTCGAACCACTCGTGATAATCTTCGAAGGCGAACTGCGGGTACCCGACGAGAAAGTTGGAGGGGCCGAATTCGCGGAACGGGGTCAACCACGAATCCGACCCGGCGAGGTTTTTTTCGAAGGCCTCGATGTTGGGGGAGCGGGGAGCCACGAGGCCCCATCCGAAGATGCCGATTCTTTTCTCTGACTTCATGACGCCGGGCATTTTATTCGTTTTTGGCGAGGCGGCGGGCTTGCTGTCAAAGTTCTTGCAAAAGAGACGGATCGACTCATGAGAGGGATGGACGGCGTGAACGTTCCCCTCCTGGCGAGGTCATTGTGAAACCTTTGATCATGATTGTATTGCTGAGCATTTCTCTTCTCGTGGCATGCGAGCGAGAAGCTGATGGAGAAGTTCAGACCGAGATCATCCGACCCGCGACTGCTCCGGCCACGGAGGCCGGTGAAGATGCGGCCGTGCTCACGCAGACCGCCGAGATCCCGGAAGACCGCTCCCCGAACGAGGGGGCGTATGTGAATCAGTCCGGCGTCCCGCCGGGCTCCTCCTCGACAGCCTCTTCGCAGACGTCGCCTCCCGAGCGCTGACGAAGGAGGGTGGATGAAGCCGGCCGTTCGGGATCTCTATGCGGCCATGCTGCAGCGCGATCTCGACGAGGTCCGCGAGCTTTCCGCAGCCTGGCTCGCCAAGGGCGAAGATCGCGATCTGTTCGATGCCGTTTCCCGTTTCACCGCGCTTGCGTTCAACCCGTCGCAGCACGGGAAACACGCCTTTCTCGCCGCCGTTGCGGCGGGAGAGCTTCGAGAAGTGCTCGGCGAGCGGTGGGGCGGCCTGCTGATCGAGTGTGCCGTCTACGCGGCGTCGGGAAGGTTGCCCTGGAGCGAAGCTCCGATGTTCGAGCCGCCCCCCGCGGAGCCCGGGCGCGATGCGACCCGGGAGGCGATTCGCAACGCGGTAGCCGTCAGCGATCTCGCTGCCGCGGAGCGATGGCTCGCCGCGAAGCTGGGGGAATCCTCCCTGGCGGCGGATTACTTTCGAACCGCGCGCGAGGCTCCCGGAGAGGCGGGAGGGCCGCTCATCACGGCGGTCGCCTGCTGGAAGCTGTCGGGAGCCCAAAACCACCATCCCTCCTGGCCGGTTCTTCGCGCCGCTCTGGTCGAATGGTGCGGCTCTCCGCGCGGCGCGAGCACTCCCCCGATCGACGATCGAGATCCCGCCGAGAGAGCGATGGCGGTTGCCGCGAAGCTGGAGGCTGAGCGGGGGTCCATCGAGGTACTGCACGAGCTGCTCTTTCTCGATGCTGATCTCGAGTCGAGCAGACTCCTCAGCGGAGAGCCCGCGGTGGCTCTTCAGGTCGAAATGAAGGATTCCGTCTACCCTCTGGCGCGCGACTTCGCGGCCTATCTGCTCGCTCATCCGGCGGCTGGCCGGCTGGCGGCACGGTTCCCGGAGATCGATCCGGAAGCGATTCTCGATTCATGTCGATACAATCTCGAGCATTCATCGTGGGAAGACTGGAGTTTCGGCTGATGTCCCTCGCTCAACGCCTGCTGTGCACCTCTCTCGCCCTGCTCGTCTCCGCGTGCGCAAGCGCTCCGCCCGCCGCTCCCGCGGGGGAGACCTTGCGAGCCTTCATCGACGACCGGATTTCGACGCCTCCTTTTCACCGCGCAGTCTGGGGGATTTATGCGGAAGACGAGGACGGCACGGTCGTCTACGAGACGAACGGGGACACCCTGGTGATCCCTGCATCGAACCGGAAACTTTTCACGGCCGCGATCAACCAGGCGTGCTTCGCGCTCGACTCGCAAATCCCCACAGAGCTATGGATCGAGGGACAGATCATCGGCCGGGCTCTCCTCGGAAACGTCGTGATCAAGGGTTACGGCGATCCCTCATTCGGCGGGCGTTACGTGTTCGGACGCCACGATGAGATGTTCGCGCCTTTCGTCGATGCCCTGAGGGATCTCGGCATCGAGAGCGTCACCGGCGCCGTGATCGGCGACGGCTCGGAGTTCGATCGGGAGACGATTCACGGGTCGTGGCAATACGAGGATTTCGGCACGTCGTATCAGGCTCCAATCGATGCGCTGGCTTTCAACGAGAATGTGGTGGGCCTCTTCTTCCGGTTTCCGAATTGCGACTCGGCGGTGCTCGCCACGGATCCCGGATTCGTCGACAGCCGTCATCTCGTGCGCTGCGGGCCGGCCCGTTCGCTCATTTTTTCGAGCTCACCGGACAACACGATCGAGCTCCGCGGGACCGTTCGGGGCGCGAGCAGCCAGCAGGAGGTGGAGCTCGTGTCGATCCGGGACGCCTCGCTCTACGCCGCTCAGGGACTGCACGACGCTCTCGTGCGCAGCGGAATCGACGTCCAGCAGTCTCCGCGCCCCGGCATGGCATCGCCCTCCGCCCGCCTGACCGCGAGACTGTCGTCGCCGTTCCTCCTGGAATTGCTCGCGACCATGATGAAGGCCAGCCAGAATCTCTACGCCGACGCGCTCTTCAAGAGGCTCGGGATCGACGGCGACGACGAGCCGGCGAGTTTCAGGGAAGCCCTCGAGGTCGAGCGTCTCTTCCTTACCGGCGAGGTCGGGATTCATCCGGACGCGTTCAGTTTCGAGGACGGGTCCGGGCTTTCGGTCCGCAATCTCGTCAGCTCCCGCGCGATCGTCGAACTGCTCCGATGGCTCGACGCTCCGTCGCGACGCGCTGCGAACGAGCTGATCTTCACGATTCCCGGGGAATCCGGGACGCTCAGGCGGCGGCTCGGAAGCCTGGAAGATGTCTTTCACGGAAAGACGGGAACTCTGACGGGAGTCAACGCACTCAGCGGAATCGTGAGGCTCCCGGACGGGAGGAGGCGATACGTCTCGGTGATCGTCAACCATCACGCCGCCGGTTCGGCGCGCGCGACCGCGGTCGTTGACGAGATCATCGAGAGGCTTGCATCGCCCTGAAAGTGTGGCGGAGGATCTTTTCCTCCGCTACCGATGACGAATAGTTCCTCCGTCGCGACCTTGGGTAGGGACCGGCGCAGCCGGTCCCTACCCACCTCGCATCAGTTCCCGAAAGATCGGATGGGACCGCTCCGGTAGAGCCCGGTGGCGTGTGTTTCGCAGGCTCGCTTTCCTGTGACTGAATTCACGCCTGACAACGACGCCGAGGTCCGAACCAGGCCGATGAGACGCGATGAACGCGTCGTCCTGGCCGTTCTGACCATTGCCACGGCCCTTTTTCTCATCGCCGCCTTCTTCTGGCTCGGCCGGGGGATTCGCAACTGGCAGACCCGCGACCTCGCCCGCAATTCGGAGCTTGTCGCGACGCTGCTCGCCGACGCTCCTCCCTTGGAGCTGGCCAGCCGCTTCGAGACGGTTGCCAGAGACGAGCGCGTCCATGGACTCCTCATCTGCCGGGGAACGGAAACGCAGCTCTCGAGCGCCGCGCTGGAAGGGTGGATCGACTGCGGATCCGCGCCGATCCGCGGAGCGGCCGCCGCCGGGACGGGCCTGAACGCCATGTTCGGCTCCGAGGAGCTCTTCGTTTCGGGCCACCGGCTTCCCGATGGCAGCGATCTCGTGATCGTCCAGGACCGGGGACTGATTTCGCGCCGCGGCAGGACGGTCACGGAGCTTTCGATCGTCGCTGCCATCGCGGCGAGCGCTCTGGCGGGCGTCCTCTTCTGGCTCATCTCGAGTACCGCGCGGCGCCACGCCAGGAGTCGGTTCACCGCCGTGCTTCGGGGCGCCGTGCATGGCGAGCAGCCCCCCCGCGACCTCCCTTCCGATATCAGAAGCCTCATCCAGAGCCTGGATGAGTCGGTTGAGCAAAGGCGGAGAAGACAGGCGGAGAAAGACTCGTCGGAATCAGGCCCCGCGCGGCTTCGCCGTCTGGTCGAAGAAGACATGCCCGACACGCGGTTGGTGCTGGTCGCCAACCGCGAGCCCTTCATTCATCTGAGAGAAGGGGACAAGATCGTGGTGAATCGGCCGGCGAGTGGCCTCGTGACCGGGGTCGAGCCGCTGCTGCGCGCTTGCGGAGGAGTCTGGGTGGGCCACGGCAGCGGATCGGCCGACCGGGAAACCGCGGACGCGAAGGGGCGTCTCGGCGTGCCGCCGGAATCGCCCGAGTACGTTCTCCGCAGGGTGTGGCTCACGAAAAAGGAGGAGCAGGGCTACTACTACGGTTTCTCGAACGAAGGGCTCTGGCCGCTTTGCCACACGGCGCACGCGCGACCCATTTTTCGCGAAACGGATTGGGCGGCCTACTCGACCGTCAACCGCCGGTTCGCCGAGGTGACCGCGGAGGAAGCGGGGGCTCGCGGCCTAGTGCTCGTCCAGGATTACCACTTCGCGCTGCTTCCGGCGGAGCTGCGAAAGCTCGCGCCCGACACGGTCATCAGCCTGTTCTGGCATATCCCATGGCCGAACAGCGAAGTCGTGGGCATCTGTCCCTGGAAGAGCGAGATCCTCGCGGGGATGCTCGGCGCCGACGTGATCGGGTTCCACACGCGCTACCACTGTCTGAACTTTCTCGACACGGTCCAGAAATACCTGGAAGCGCGAGTCGACCTGGAGGACATGACCGTCGAGTACGGGGGGCACCTGACCCGGGTAAAGCCGTATCCGATCAGCGTTCAGTGGCCGTATCCCGCCGCGACGCCGGACGAGGGGCGCGACCACAGGCGCGAGCTCGGCCTGGAGGGAATGTTCGTCTTCGCCGGCGTCGACCGCGCGGACTACACGAAGGGGCTGATCGAGAGAATCTGGGCGATGGACTCGCTCCTGACCCGGCACCCGGAGCTGATCGGGAAAGTTATTCTCTACCTCCTGGCGGCTCCGAGCCGCACACACATCAAGCGCTACCGGGACCTGATCAGCGAGATCGAGGAAGCCGCCTCCGAGCTCAATCTCCGATTTGGAAGCGACGGGTGGGAGCCGGTCCAGTTCGACCTGCGGACCGGCAATTTCGACGAAGTCCGGCGGCTTTACGCGATGGCGGATTGTGCGCTGATCACTCCGCTGCACGACGGGATGAATCTGGTTGCGAAGGAGTACGTCGCGTCGCGCGTGGAAGAGGACGGTGCGCTCATCCTCAGCCAGTTCACCGGAGCCGCCAAGGAGCTCGAAGGCGCGCTGCAGGTCAATCCTTACAACACGACCGAGCTCGCAGAGGCGATGTATCACGTCATCAACATGTCGCGCGACGAACAGCGTGCCCGGATGCGGTCGATGCGGCAGGCGGTCGCCTCGAACACGATCTACGACTGGTCGGCGAGCCTTCTCACCGACATGGCGGAGATCTGGGAAGTGAACCAGCGGACCTGGCGGCCCGGCTTTCAGAACCAGACGCCTGGCGAGACGCCGACGACGAGGCGCTGACGTGGGGCTGCTTCTTCTCGCCAGCGATTTCGACGGCACGCTCGCGCCGATCCGCCACGATCCCGAATCGGTTCGCATCGATCCGCGCGCGCTCGATCTGCTCAGGCGGGCTCAGGGAGTCGACCAGATCGCCGTGGCCCTGATCTCGGGCCGCGATTCCGACGATCTCCGCTCGCGCGCCGGGGGGCTCGACGTCTGGTACAGCGGTTCGCACGGACACGAGATCGTCGCTCCGGGCGGCAAGAGAATCCGGGGAGCCGAACCCTGGAGCGGTTCTCCGCCGCAGGCGTGGCTCGAGGAGGCGGGGAGAGCCGGAATCCGACTCGAACGGAAACGGTTCGGGGTCGCCGCTCACTGGAGGGGACTCCCGGATGTCGACGCCGACCACCCACTCATCCGCCGCTTCGAGCATTGGGCCGAGGCGGAAGGCCTGGAGATCATCCGCGGCAGAGCGGTCGCGGAAGCCTCGGTCGCCGGCGCTTCGAAGAACCAGGTCCTCCGCTGGCTTGCGGAGCACCTCGACGCGAAGCGCATCCTCTACGCCGGTGACGACCTCACGGATTTTGCAGCCCTGACCTTCGCAGCGTCCCGCGGACGCGGGTTCTTCGTCGCCAGCCCGGAGAGAAAGGAGCAGCCGGAGGGTGAGGTCGAGCGAATCGAAGGGCTGGACGCATTGCTCGCCGCATTCGAAGAGGAGATCGAACGCGCGCGGGTGGCGCCCTAGTCCCCCAGGCTTGCGCTACTTTCGGCCGCTCTCGGCCTCGCCGAAGACACGCAGCAGGTTTCCTCCGAGAATCGCCTCGATTTCGGCCCGGTGAAAGCCGCGATCCAGAAGCCCCTCGGTCAGCAGCGGGAGCATGCGGATATCGGGAATCTCCTGCGGCAGCGCGGGAACTCCGTCGAAATCCGAACCGATTCCCACCGCCTCCACGCCCGCGATTTCCGCAGCGTGGACGACGTGGTCGAGAACGTCGGTCAGGGTCGCCTCCGGGCAGCCGAGGGAGTGGTACCACTCCCGGAACGATGCCCAGTCTTCCTGGTCGTCTGGAAGCTCTTCATTGGGTCCGGGTCGTGGGTCGGCTCCGGCGCGGCGCGGGGCGTCACGCAGCGTCTCCATCACACCGCGGTGGATGAATGCCGAGTAGAAGTTGATCATGCAGACGCCGCGGACCTGCGCGAGATCGCGGAGCATCTGGTCCGAGAGGTTCCGCGCGTGAGGCGTGAGCGCGCGGCAGGAGGAATGGGACGCGATCACTGGCACGGAGGACGCCTCGAGCGCGTGATAGAAGGTCGAGTCGGCGACGTGAGAAATGTCGACCATCATGCCGAGCCGATTCATCGTGCCGACCACCTCGCGACCGAACGAGGTGAGCCCGCCATGACGGGCCTCGTCGGTCGAAGAGTCGGCCCAGTTGTTCGTGTTGACGTGAGTGAGAGTCATGTAGCGCACGCCCCGTCCATAGAACCTTTCGAGGGTTTCGAGCGAGTCCTCGATGGCGTGCCCTCCTTCGATGCCGATCATGAGGGCGACGCGGCCGAGCTCCTTCGCCCGCCGGATGTCGGCGACGCTTCGCCCGGGGATGAGCGAGCTGGGGTGGAGCGACGTTTCCCTCACGATGATGTCGATCATCAGATCCGTGAATGCTGCGGCGCCCCGCCCCGCGTAGAAGGGCGGTACGTAGGCGGCGAAGAAGGAAGCGGTCATTCCACTCTCGACGAGTGAGTCGAGATCGACGTGCGCGGTGCTGTCGTCGTCGGCGATTCCGATCTGGTGACGCTTGAGTCTGTAGGGAGTGTCGCAGTGGCCGTCGACGATGATCGCGTGACGGTGAATCTCGAGAGCGTCGGGGCGGACTCGGGCGAGACGCTCAGCGGCGGAAGTATTCATCGATCTGGTCAATCCTCTCTACGATCTCCGGCACGTCGTCGAAGATCCACGCGGCTTTCTCGAGTGTCTCGTCCGAGAACCCTCCGCATCGGACCGCCACGAATGGGCGTCGAGGCGCGGTGGGCGGCAAGGATATCGTAAGGAGTGTCCGAGGCGGTCAGGAGGCAGAAATCGTGCCGCGCATCTGGCCCCGGCGGCGTTCCCTTCATATAATCCGCCCAACCATGGGGAATCGAACCGACAGAGATCTCTACCCGGAAGGCGACGAAGGAATCCGCCGACGGTTCATGATCGCCGGAGAGCACGTGATCCTGCGGGCCCTCGACGCCGAGGATCTGGACCGCTGCTACCGGTGGATGAACGACCCCCAGATCGTCGGCACGCTGAAGTCGCGGTATCCGATGCCCCTGTTCAAGGAGGCGGAGTGGCTCGAGCAGGCGGTCCGGATCTCCAGCACGGAACGGCACTTCGCGATCGAGCGCCGCGACAACCGCGAGCACATCGGCAACGCCTCGATCCACGACATGGACTGGGTATCCCGTCGGGCGAGATTCGGCCTCTTCATCGGGGAGCCGAGCGCCTGGAACCGGGGGTTCGGCGGCGACGCGATCAGAACACTCGCCCGCTTCGCGTTCGACGAGATGAACCTTTTCAAGCTTCGCATCGAAGTGTTCGACTACAACGAAAGAGCAAAACATCTCCTCGAGGCCAATGGCTTCGTCAAAGAAGGCACACTCGCGCGCGAGTTCTATCGGGAAGGGGTCTACCACGACATCGTGATCTACTCCATTTTCAGGGACCGCGTATCGCATGAATCGGAGCCCTGATGATGACTGAACGAAAAATCCGCGTCCTGATCGCCAAGCCCGGCCTCGACGGCCACGACCGGGGCGCCAAGGTCGTCGCGCGCGCTCTCCGCGATGCCGGGATGGAGGTCATCTACACGGGCCTGCGCCAGACCCCGGAGCAGATCGTCGCCGCGGCGATTCAGGAAGACGTCGATGCGATCGGCCTGTCCATTCTCTCCGGGGCGCACAATGTTCTGTTTCCGGAAATCCTGAAGAAGCTGAAAGAAGAGGGCGCCGGGGACATCCCCGTATTCGCAGGCGGGATCATCCCCGACAAGGACATCCAGAAGCTTCGCGAGATGGGAGTCCACGACATCTTTCCTCCCGGAACGCCGACAGCAAAAGCCGTCGAGGCGATCCGCGCGGCAGTCCGCCCCCGCTGATATCCGAGATATCCGATGGAACCGATTGAATCGCATCTCCAGACCAGCTCGGAAGAGTTCCGCCGCAACGCCGAGCGGATCGAAGGGCTCGTCGGCGAGCTCCGCGAAAGGCTGGCCGAAGCGCGCCTGGGCGGAGGGCCTAAGTATCTCGAACGCCACCGGGAGCAGGGGAAGCTTCCCGCGCGGGAGCGGATCGAGCTTCTGCTCGATCCCGAAACGCCTTTCCTCGAGCTCTCTCCGCTGGCCGCGAATGGCATGTACGACGACGGAGCGCCGGGTGCCGGGCTGATTACCGGCGTCGGCCGCGTCGAAGGGCGCGAGTGCCTGATCATCGCCAACGATGCGACCGTGAAGGGGGGGACCTACTTCCCCATGACGGTCAAGAAACATCTTCGCGCCCAGGAAATCGCGGAGATGAACGGCCTTGCCTGCATCTATCTGGTGGACTCCGGAGGCGCGTTCCTTCCGCTGCAGGCCGAAGTGTTCCCCGATCGCGAGCATTTCGGCCGGATCTTCTTCAACCAGGCACGGATGTCGGCCAAGGGCATCCCTCAGATCTCGGCCGTGATGGGATCCTGCACCGCGGGGGGAGCCTACGTCCCCGCCATGTCGGACGATGCTGTCATCGTCAAGGGAACGGGGACGATCTTTCTCGGCGGCCCGCCATTGGTGAAGGCCGCGACGGGTGAGGATGTGACTGCGGAGGAGCTCGGCGGCGCCGACGTCCACACCAGGATCTCGGGCGTGGCAGACTATTTCGCCGATGACGACGCACACGCCATCTCGATCCTTCGCAACATCGTAGCGAGCATCCCGAACCGGAAAGTCGAGCCGGCAGGCCGTCGGGATCCGGAGGAGCCGGCGTACGATCCGCGGGAGATCTACGGCGTGATCCCGGCCGATCTCCGGAAACCGTACGACGTCCGCGAGGTGATCGCTCGGATCGTCGACGGGTCGCGCTTTCACGAGTTCAAGGAGCGCTACGCGACGACGCTCGTTACCGGGTTCGCCAGGATCTGGGGCTATGAGGTCGGGATTCTCGCCAACAACGGAGTCCTCTTCAGCGAGTCGGCCCTGAAGGCGACGCACTTCATCGAACTCTGCAACCTGCGGCGCATCCCCCTCGTCTTTCTCCAGAACATCACGGGGTTCATCGTCGGAAAGCAGTACGAGAGGGGAGGGATCGCGAAGGATGGAGCCAAGATGGTCCACGCGGTCGCCAACTCCACCGTGCCGAAGTTCACGGTGATCATCGGAGGGTCGTTCGGCGCTGGAAACTACGGGATGTGCGGTCGTGCCTACGATCCCCGTTTTCTCTGGATGTGGCCGAACGCGCGGATCAGCGTGATGGGAGGCGAGCAGGCTTCCGGAGTGCTCGTCACCGTGAAGAAGGAACAGGCCGAGAGGGAAGGGAAGGGCTTTTCGGCCGAAGAGGAACGCGCGATCGCGGACCCTGTGCTGGCCAAGTACGAGACCGAGGGAAGCCCGTACTACTCGACGGCGCGGCTCTGGGACGACGGGATCATCGATCCGGCCGACACCCGGCTCGTTCTCGGTCTCGGGCTATCGACGGCCTACAATGCACCGATCGAAGAGCCGCGGTTCGGCATCTTCAGGATGTGACGATGCAATCCGGCCACGAGTGGTTTCTTTTCGATCTGGGCAACGTCCTGATCCGGCTCGACTACGATCGGGTGCTGGAGCGGATCGAGAGTAAGTCGCGCGCCGGGCGGGAGGAACTGATCGAATTGATGGACGCGCCGGGGAGCTACCGCGACCTGGAGCGGGGACTCATCTCTTTCCGCGATTTTCATCAGTTCCTCCGCGAGCGCATCGGCTACAGAGAGGATCTGCGCACCTTCCGCAAGGTCTGGGGCGATTTCTTCGCCGGAACCGTGGAAGGGATCGAAGAAGTGTTGCGCCGTGCCCGGGATCGCTACCGCGTCGCATTTCTCTCGAACTCCAACGAGGTGCATGCCGACGTGATCCCCCGTCTGTTCGGATCGCTGTTCGACCGGAACGACGTGTTCGTCTTCTCGCATCGGCTCAAATGCGCCAAGCCCGATCCCGAGATCTATCACCGCACGCTCGAAACGCTCGGCACGACCGCGGACAAGGTCCTGTTCACCGACGATCTCGCCGAGAACGTCACGGCCGCCCGAAACGCCGGGATCGAGGCCTTTCAGTTCACCTCGGCCGCCGACCTGCTGCGGGAGCTGGAGAAGAAGGGATACCTGGCGCGCGCGTGAGGTTTATTGCCGAGCTGCAGAGCTTCCCAGGTCGGGGGCGTACCAGCGCCGGTGGAAATCCATGAGCGCGTCGGCTTGAGCGGTATCCTCGGGCGCCGCCGCTCCCCTGGCCGGCTGGAAGAGGCGGGGAAGGTCGAACAGCACCCAGGAGAAGTTCTGCTGGGCGTACTCGACGCCGGCACGACGGAAGTTCTCACCGTCGAGTGAGAAGCGCTCATCTCCCTGCCAGCGCAGAGAGACCCGCTCGAACTCCCGGTCCTGCATCTTCCGGGCGTACTCGAGAAATGCCGTGTGAACTTCGAGGGGAGTGCTCTGGGAGCCGAGCCCCTTCAGGTCGTACACGATGGCTCCCGGGACGATCCAGTACTCGTAATGCGCCGAAACCGTCATGCCGGCGAAGGCGGTGTTCCCCTTGAGGATCTCGTTCATCGGCTGCTGAAGGAGAAGGAAATTCGCCAGATAGCCGATGATCGTCGCCAGGACCGGCGTTCCGATGAAGACGATCTTCGCCTTCCTGAACGCCGGCATCGGCATGGTGACCTTCTCGAACTTCATCTGCGAGCGAAGGCTTCGCTTCCAGCGACGGAAGCGGGACTCTCCTTCGATGGCCCGATCGAGCCCTTCGGACGGGATTGCGTAGTAGAGGATCGACAGCAGGAGTCCGGCTCCGATCGAGATCAGTCCCACCGGCTTGAACAGGAGAAGGGTGACCAGACCGAAAACGTAGGCCACCCAGCTCGCATAGTTGATCTTCTCGCGACGTTTGCGCGCCTGCTCCCTGCGAAACTCCTCGTCGACGATCTGCCCGCAGTGCCGGCAGCGGACGGCTTCTTCCTCGATTTTCGCAAGGCACCAGGGGCAGTCCTGCAGGGCCTGATCGCTGGCCCGCCGCCCGCGGACCACGAAGTCCTCCTGGCGACGGCGAGGCGCCTCTCGATGGAGAAACAGCAACCCGCAGCGTTCGCAGGCAATCGCGTCTTCCTGACTGAGGCTCTGGCATTCCGGGCAGCGAATCGTCGTCATTGGCATTGGTATTATTTGCAATCGAGCGGCCATGTCGGCGTATTCCGTCCAGGGTTGGCAGTCCGATCCGGGCGGAGCGTGAGGCTGGCTCGGCTATCCCTTGATTCGATGGAAGTTGGACGCCGCTCCCCATCGGCCGTTTCGACGGTTCGGGGAATGAAGAGAGTGCCCCACTTCCGTTCCCCGCAACAGAATCGTCCCCCGGGACGAGGAAAACGCAAATCCCGCGGTGAGATGGCATAATGGAAGCTCGGTCGAGAGACCGCCGCACCCCCAAGTCGATTTCGTGATGACCATGCCTGAACGCGAACTCCGCGACTCCTACGGCCGTACGATCGGAGATCTGAGAATCTCGATCACCGATCGGTGCAACTTCCGCTGCACCTATTGCATCCCGGTCGAGAATATCGAGTGGAAGCCCCGGAGCGAGATCCTCACGTACGAAGAAATCCTCCGGTTGACGCGGATCTTCGCCCGGTTCGGCATACGGAAGCTGCGCGTCACCGGAGGCGAGCCCCTGCTCCGGCCTCAGGCGAGCTCGCTGATCAGGCGGCTCTCCGGGATCGAAGGAATCGAAGACCTTTCGTTGACGACCAACGGCAAGCTTCTGCCGGCCTTCGCCTCGGAGCTGAAAGCCTCCGGCGTGAGGCGGATCAACATCTCCCTCGATTCTCTTCGCCACGACCGATTCTTCGCAATGACGCGGCGCGACGCTCTTCGCGATGTTCTCGAAGGGATCCGGGCCGCCGCCGACGCGGGATTCGCGCCGATCAAGATCAACGCGGTCGTGATTCGCGGTGTCAACGACGACGAGATCGAGTCCTTCGCGAGCTTCTCGCGAGAAACGGGGCACACGGTCCGGTTCATCGAGTTCATGCCGCTCGACAGCGGTCATCAATGGACGATGGAGCAGGTCGTGTCCGGCGGCGAGATCTTCGATCGCCTGAGGGCGGCTTTTCCCCTGGTGCAGCTCCCCCGGCGCAGCGAGTCCGAGACGGCGGTGAGGTGGGGTTTCGAGGATTCCTGCGGCGAGATCGGAATCATTGCCCCGGTCACGGCGCCCTTCTGCGGAAACTGCAACCGAATCCGACTCACTGCAGATGGAAAACTGAGGACCTGCTTGTTCTCTCTCGTCGAGCACGATCTGAAGACACCTCTCAGGGGGGGGGCGAGCGACGAGGAGATGATGGAACGGATCGGTGCGATGGTGCTCACGAAAGAGGCTGGACACCGGATCAATAGACAGGACTTCGTGAAGCCCGAGCGCACGATGTCCTGCATCGGAGGTTGATGGGGATGGCGGGAATCAGGGTCTACTATCCGATGACCTCGCTCCGCGAGCTCGAAGCGGAGCTCGGCTCCTCGATGACGGCCGAGCCGATCGGTTCTCTATCCGAGCTCCCCGACGAGCCAGGACCCCGTCTGGTTGTGCTCGACACCGCGTTGTGCGAAGGGATCTCGGAGCTTCCCGACTCGCCCGGCACGCTGTTCATAGGTCTTGGGCTCAATGGCGAGAGCGAGGTCGCGGACAGTCCGGAAGTCCGTTTTCATCTGGAGGCCAGGCCGGGGAGCGGTGTTCTGAAGAAGGTCCTCGAGAGGGCTGCGCGGTTGGCGATCGATCACATGGAGAAGGAGTGGCTCGTCGAGCAGATGCAGCAAGTGACGACCGAGCTGGACGAGATTCACAAGATCGGCATCGCGCTCTCCACGGTGCGCGATCACGACGTTCTGTTGCCGATGATTCTGACCAAGGCGCTGGAGATGAGCCGCTCGGACGCAGGATCTCTCTACCTGCTCGATCAGATGGACGGCGAGCGGGTGCTCCGCTGGAAGCTGGCCCAGAACAACTCGATCCAGGTCGATTTCCAGGAGATGACCCTGCCGATCACCAAAGAGAGTCTGGCGGGCTACGTTGCGTTGACGGGCGAGACTCTCAGCATCGCCGACGCCTATGATCTCCCCAAGGACGTTCCCTACCAGATCAACAATTCCTTCGATCGCGCGAACGGCTACCTCACGCGCTCGTTGCTCGTCTTTCCGATGTCGAATCACAGTGGCGAGATCATCGGAGTGCTCCAGCTCATCAATCGCAAGAAAAAAGGGGCGCCTCCGCGTCTCACCGCCGAGACGGTCCCCGGGTTCGTGATCCCGTTCGACGCGCAGGTGACGCGCTCGATGCAATCGCTGGCAGGAGCGGCCGGCGTCGCCGTCGAGAACAACTATCTCTACGAGTCGATCGAGCGGCTGTTCGAGGGTTTCGTGACCGCCTCGGTCACCGCGATCGAGCAGCGGGACCCGACCACCTCAGGACATTCGTTCCGCGTTGCCGACCTGACGGTGGAGCTGGCGAAGACGCTCGACTCCCTCGACGAGGGAAAGTTCCGGACCGTGACCTTCACGCCGGAACAGGTCCGAGAGATCCGCTACGCCTCGCTGCTCCACGATTTCGGCAAGGTCGGGGTGCGGGAAAACGTGCTCGTGAAGGAGAAGAAGCTCTATCCGCTGCAGATCGACCTGATTCGCGGACGGTTCGACTACATCGTTCGGACGATGGAGGCCCGCGCGAGCCAGCGAAAGATCGACTGGCTCCTCGCTCATGGCCCCGACGGCTACGACGAGTTCGCGAGATCGGTCGACCTGGAGCTCGCCGGGGCCGTCGCTTCGATGCAGAGGGACCTCGAGTTCGTGATGAAGTCCAACGAGCCGACTGTGCTTCCGGAAGGGGAGTTCCAGTATCTTCAAGAGCTCGCGGGGCGGGAGTTCACCGATCGCGAGGGGAATGTACGGCCTCTTCTCGAGCCTCAGGAGGTTGCGAGGCTTTCGATCCGAAAGGGAAATCTCGACTCGAACGAGAGAAGCGAGATCGAGAGCCACGTGACGCACACTTTCCACTTCCTCTCCAAGATTCCCTGGACCAGGGATCTTCGGTTCGTGCCGGAGATCGCCTACGCGCACCACGAGAAGCTCAACGGGCGGGGATATCCGCGAAAGCTCGATTCGGCGACGATTCCGATCCAGTCGCGGATGATGACGGTCTCGGACATCTACGACGCGCTCACGGCCAGCGACCGGCCGTACAAGCGGGCGATCGGAACCGACCGGGCCCTGGACATCCTCGGCTTCGAAGTCGATGAAGGGCTTCTCGATGCGGACCTGGTGCGGGTCTTCATCGACGCGAAGATCTTCGAGCGCGCCGGCGTGCTGAGAGTCTGATCCGGCTCACACAGAGGTTGCTCAACCCTGGGTGACGGGGGTGTCGCTCAGCTGCAACTCCTCGAGAAGAGCGCGAGCCGCGGCTCGTGCCCGTGCTCTCCGGGTCGAAAGCATCGTCGCTGCTTCCTGAGACATCCAGGCCGGTGTCTCACCCGGGCTTTCGATCTCTTCGATCGCGACCTTCTCGACCGTTCGGCCGGTTCGATAGGCATTCGCAGCTCGGCTGAGAAAGCCGCGAACCCCCGCCGCTTCGATCGCCACGGCCGACGCGACGAGTTTCTCCAGGTCGGTCTCCGGCGCGTCGAGACGCAGCAGGGACTCGGTCAGTTGATCGATCATCGCTCCTGTCAGAAGCCCCCCAGAAGCGCGGCCGATCATCTCGGAATTGCCGGGGTGCGCGATCCAGCGCCCGAGACGATGAAACAGCACCATGAGCTCGAACAGCTGCGATTCTTCGGGCGCGGGCTTGCGGAGCCGGCGGGCGAGGATCTCGATCCGATCAACCTCGTCGAATGCAGTCCCCGCTTCCGGGTTGTCATAGAGCGGCCCGATGAGGCTGACGAGATGCTCTTTCAATGCAGGGTTCATCAGGCGTGGATTATATCGCCAGGGCAGGGGTGGCGCACTGCAATCTTCGCGAAGGCCGGACTGTTGTTCGAACCGAATCCGAGAGGAGGTCGCGGAAACGGATGCAGGTCAAACGAGCTGAAAAATACGGCTTCTGTTCGGGCGTGCGCATCGCCGACATGAAGGTGAAGCGATTCGCCGGGAAAGGCTCGGCGGGCGCCATTCTGGGGCAGGTCGTTCATAACGAACGGGTCGTCGCTGAGATGGACTCTCTCGGCGTCCGCACGGTCGAGTCGATCACCGACGTCACGGAGCCCACGATCGTCTTCTCCGCTCACGGCGTCCCTCCCTCCTTTCACGACGCAGCGCGATCGCGAAATCTCCAGATTCTCGACACCACGTGCAAGTTCGTCTATGACATTCATCGAGAAGCTGCCGCGGCTCTCGAACAGAATTACCACCTCGTGTTCATCGGGGACCCGAAACATCGCGAAGTCATCGGATACACGAATGACCTCGACCCCGCCACCTACCACATCGTCTCGCGCATCGAAGAAGTCGACGCTGTCGACTGGGCCAGCTATCCCGGCATCAAGGTCTTCTACCAGACGACGCTGAACGCCGACGACTACGAGCCGGTCGTCAGGCGGATCGCAGAGCGCGCATCCAGAGTGGAGCGCGGCGACACGATCTGCTACGCCACCAAGGAGAATCAGCTGGCTGCGCGCGCTCTCGCCGCCGATTCCGCGGTCGACCTCATCATCGTCGTAGGCGGAAAGCAGAGCGCGAACACGCGTCACCTCTGGGAGATCTGCCGCGAACTCAAGACCTCTTACCTGATCCAGGACGCCGGGGACCTGCAGCCCGAGTGGTTCTCGGGGGCCCGGACCGCGGGCTTGACGGCGGGGGCATCCACCCCGGACTACGTGATCGACGAAGTCGAGCATCGGATGCTCGAGCTCGCCGGTGTAACGTCGACGACCCCCAGTTCGTCAGAATAAAGCGCTGGAACGAGTCGTTTCTATGAGCTCAATGACAAAACTGATCCGTGTCGCCATGCTGGCCATGGCGATCACTATCCCGGCATTTTCCGCATTTGCCGCGAGCGGCCCGGTCACCCGGCCCGAAGAGCTCCGCTATACCTGGCGGCTTCGCGGTGCGCTTTCCTGGATCGCCGGGCTGAAGTTTCCCACCTCCGGATCCGGGCTTTTCCGCAACAATCCCGTGGGCAACGACCGGATCGAGAGCGAGCTCAGAATCCTGGGCAACGAGCGGCGCGAGGGAATGTACGTCTACCGCTCGGAGATCGACGATCTTCAGCTTCGCACGCTGATGACCTTCCATGGCTACGAATGGGAAGGACGGCGGCGTGGCGAACAGACCCGCTTCGACTATGAGGATGGTCTGGCCCGCGTGCGCAAGGAGCGAGAGGAACGACCTCCCAGCAACCGCGTCCACAAGCTCCCGGCAAATGTCATGCGGGACGTGCTCACCGGCATCTACTATCTTCGCAGCAACGCCGACTCCATCACTTCGCCCGTCAGCTCCCAGATCTACTCCGACGGCGAGGTCTACCCGGTGATCTTCCGGCCGATCGGGAGCCGGACGGCGACCGTGGGAGGAGAGAGCGTGGACACCCGCGGATTCGAGATCGTCGCGGCTCCGGGCAACGAAAAGCGCTGGCCCGGCGGGGTGAAAGTGTGGCTGACCGCGGATTCGCAGAAGGTGCCGGTGCGGATCGAGATCCAGAGAAGCCTGACTTCACTTCAGCTCGAGTTGAGCTCGCTCCGCTGAGCGGCGGGTCTTCAGACCGTAGTGACGGAAGCGTTCGGGGTCGAGAGTCCGCAGAAGAGTCCGACCAGGTCGAGCAATTCAGCCACGTGAAAAGGTTTCTGAAGGATCGCCGTCGGCTGAAGGTCCGCGTCTTCCTCGGAAAAGGTGTACGCCGAGATCACGATGACCGGCGACTCTTTGGCGCGCTGGCGGAACCACCGCAGCCACTCCTTCCCATCCATGGTGGGCATCACCACGTCGAGGATCACGAGCATGATGTCGGGGTTCTGCTCGACGAGCGTAATGGCCTGCTCACCGTCAGGGGCCGTGAGGACTTCGAAGCCGTAGGGGAGGAGCAGGTCTCGGTAGGAGGCGAGAAGCTTGAGGTCATCATCGATGACCAGAAGTTTCCTCAGCGTCTGTCGAGTCCTCCGCGCGCGAATAGCCAATTCTGAACCTGCTTTCTCTTTGATCCGAGCTCGAAGAAGGCCCTTTGCAAACAGCGTTCCCCGGTCCGAGGTGGGGTGTCTATTGTACCAGACGGCCCCGGCGCGACCAGAGCATTCAGGCCGCTGTAAACGTAACGCCTCGAGGTTCCTCAGGGGCTCAGGCGGACTCGTCTTCGGGCTCGACGGGAAAAAGCCGCATGCGCTCCGGGTCCAGCCGCAACGGGAGGAGCTTTCCCCTTCGGATCTGCTGATCGGGAGGCAGCCAGACGCGCAGCACCGTTCCGCCGGAAAGCGTCCCTCGTACCTCCCAGCGGCCGCTGAAAAAGCGGGCCTCGGCGACGTTGACGAAGAAGTCCGATTCCTCCCCGGCGCCGACGAGCTCGAAGTCGGCAGGATGGACCAGCGCGAACCCCTTCCCCTCGAAGGGAGGGGACGAGATCTTCCAGAAGCCGATCGGAGATTCGATCTGGCCGTTTCGGACGATCACCGGAAAACTGCTCGTCGGGGCGAGAAGACTCGCAAGAGCGAAGGGGGCGGCGGAATACGCCTCGCGCGGCTGCGCCTCGATTACCACTTTCCCCCGCTCGAGAAGGACGACCCGGTCTGCCCACGCGATCTCGTCCGGATGAGAGAGCTCGTGGATCACCGTGCATCCGGCGGCTCGCATGAGGCTCCAGAACTTTTCCTCGAGCTCGTCGGCGGAGCCGGCAGATGCCCGTTCGAACATCCTCTCGGCGAGAAGTACCGCCGGGCGGAAAAGCTCGATCTGCGCGAGACGCGTCGCGAGGAGCTCGTGACTCGACAGGTCCCGGCATCGACGATCGAGCAGGTTCGCGATCCGCCACGACTCCGAAACCTCTTCGATGGCGGCGATCCGCTCGGGCAGCGAAAGACCCACTCGCGTTCGGGCCGCTCTGATGAGAAGCCGCCGGACGCTCCATCGCGCGGATGGGGGATCCGTGAGCAGACTGTGGAAGAGCGGCCTCCGGGAGGCCCTCGTTCCCGTGACGTCCCGGCCGCCCACGCTCACCGATCCCCCGTACACCCGGACCGAACCGTGAAGGATGGCGAGAAGCGTCGTCTTGCCGGATGCCGGCGGTCCGACGAGGGCGACGTGCTCGGAACGCGGGAAGGAGAGCGAAAGGGGATCCGGACCGAGCCGCGGGGAGAGGATGCGATCGAGAGTGAGGTCGAGCACGGAGCGATTGTACGGTGGCCGGGCTCCCAGAGCCCGGCTGCTTCCGTCCGCAAAAAAGGACCGGGCTCTGGAGAGCCCGGCCACAAGGTTTCCTGTTCAGGGGCGTCGGCCGCGTCTGCTGCCGGGCTGTGGCGGCCCGCGCCGCTCCTGCATCCCCGGGGCGGGCGGACCCTGGCCCGGCCGGCTTTCGATCAATGCCCGAAACCGGTTCCACTGCTCGTCCTTCAGCTCCCGGCGCATATCGACCAGCATCATCAGCTCCCGCTCGAAGAGGCGGGCGCGTGCGGAACTGACATCTTCCGCCGCCTTTCGAACCGCCTCGCGGTCGAGATTCGGCCGATCGAGCTGCTCCCGCAGGGCGCTCGCACTGCTCTCCATCTCATCCCGAAGCTCGACGAGCTCGGGGGCGGAGCGGCGGAGCACTTCATCGAGCCGGCCCCTCTGGTCGGGGGTGAGCCCGAGGCGAGTGACGACCTCCGGACGCTGCCACCACTTGCCGGGAGGGAGCTGTTGTCCCTCGGCCTCCGTCATGGAAGTCATCAGCAGCACGACCACGAAGAGTCCAATCTTCCTCACCATCATGCGCCTCCTGTCCCCGGTTCCGCCGGTTCGAGCCACGACTCCCACGCGACGGCATTTCCCCAGGGCTCGAGCGAATCGGCGGCCCACGGATCGGCAGTCGGAAGCTCGATCGGCGCGACGATCGCCTCGGTCGCGACGGTCGAAGGCTCGGGGGGCGCGCCCGCTCTGCGATCGTTCAGAAACACGCCACCCGTTACGAGCACGAGTACGAACGTTCCCGCCAGCGCCCAGCGCGCGGGTCCGATTGCGGTCCGGGGGGAACGCTCGTTCGCTTCGATCCGCCGCCGGATCTCTTCCCTTTGCCGGGCCCAGTATCCATCGGGGCGTGATTCGTGGCGAGCCTGGACCCTCTCCCTCTCGATCCGGACCGTTTCCCCCATCATGGCCAGCCGGGCCGCGCAGCCCGCACAGATCCGCAGATGCCGATCGATCTCCGAATCGGACTCCGGCAGGTGCAGGTGCTGGAAAAGTTCAGGTTCGCTCGGGTGCTTCATGATGGTTTTCCTCCATTCGCCGCGCGGGTCTCCATCCTTCGAGCCGTTGGCGAACCTTCTTCACTGCGCGAAACAGGTGAACCCTTGCCGTGGCGGGCCTCATCCCGAGGATCTCCGCGATCTCCTCCATGGAACGATCCTCGAAGTGGCGGAGGGTGAACACGACTCTCTGCTGACCGGAAAGCTCCTCGACGGCACGATCGATCGCGGAAGAGAGCTGCTCCGCCATCACGAGGCGTTCCGGATCGGGACGCCCGTCGGAAGGCTCCGGCTCGCCCACCGTCCCTGTTCCATCCATCCGCGCCCAGGGGACCAGGCTC
>JBHEPS010000003.1:0-20933 GCA_046260175.1 Thermoanaerobaculia bacterium | reverse complement strand
GCGTTTACCCGGACCGTTCGAAATGCGGCTTCCCGATCTCCGGGAAACGAGCCAGACTCCCGCGAAAATCAGGACGGCCCCTGCGGCGGTCCCCGTTTCCATTCGCTCATGGAGGAAGACGGCGGCCATGATCGAAGCCAGCAGCGGCTGGAGATAAACGTAGGCCGCGACGAGGGAGCTGTCAGCCCGCGCGAGCGCCCATCCATTGATCAGGTAGGCGCCGACCGTCGGTCCCAGAATCACCAGAAAGAGAGCCAGCCAGGCGCTGCCGGTGATCCCGCTCCATGCCTGATTCAGCATTGCCTGCGCGGAGAAGGGAATCATGAGGACGGTTCCGAAAGCGAACAGGAGCGTCATCACCCGGATGGCGGAATGACGGGCCATGAGCGGCTTGGAGAGGACGAGGTAAGCCGCATAGAAGAGCGAGTTGGCCAGGATCATCACGTCGCCCGTCAGCGATGCCGCACCCGATCCATCGGCCGAGCGGAGGATGATCGAAAGGGCCCCGCCCGCGGCGAGCAGGATGCCCACCAGCCGGGCGGGCGAAGCGGTCTCGCGCCGGAGGATGAGGGCGATCAGGAGCGTGAAGACCGGGATCGTGACGATCAGGATGGCGGCATGCTGCGCGGTCGTGCGCGCGAGGCCGGATATGAACAGGATCTGATTCAGAACGATCCCCAGGAGCGAATAGACGACGAGAAGGCGCCACTCGGTTTTCGAGAAGGGGACGCGCGGAGTCGTATGCCGCAGGTAAACCAGGATCAGGCAGAGAAAAGAGCCGGAGACGCGAAGCCAGGCGAAGGCGAGGGGATCGAAATGAGCGAGAGCGATTTTCCCCAGGATGTAGTTGGCTGAGAAGAGGATGGCGACGAAACCGAGGGCGAGATGGAGCGCGAGCCGGGACTCGCGGAACGGGCCGGGAGTGGCAAGGGTCGCGCTCATGAGGCGTGCGCTCGTCGATCCCGCCCCTTCGGCCGGGATCTCGTCTGAGGATCAGGTTCCGCTTTCGATCCAGATGTCGGCGTAGCGGACCGGTGGAGGAACGAGGTAGGTACGAAGGGATCGGATCCGCGACCTGTGGAGGACGAAGAACCTCTCGTGGAAGAGGCAGGCGAAGGGAGAATCCTCGACCACCATGCGGTTGAGCTTCGTGTAGATGCTCTCCCGCCGCTCGATGTCGTTGGTGCGGCGGGCTTCTTCGATCAGCGCGTCGAGCTCGGGTCGGCGATAGTGGATCCCCGGAACCCCCTCGGAATCGCGATGGAAGAAGATGTAGAAGAAGTTGTCGGAATCGGGAAAGTCGGCGAACCAGTTCCCTGCGAAGATCGTCCCGTGCCCCGGTTTCTGGAGGGCCTGGCGGATCTCGCCGACCGGGTGTACCGATTTCCGGACCTTGACCCCGACTTCGGCCAGGTCCTCGATGATCAGGTCGACCATGCCGGAGTTGTTGAACTCGTCGGTGTCCCACGTCCGGTAGTCGACCGTGAAACCGCTGCCGTAGCCGGCTTTCTGAAGCAGGTCGCGGGCGCGGCCGGGGTCATGCTCGAAGCCTCGGAACGAGGCGTCGTAGCCGATCAGTCCGGGTGGGAGGAGAGACTCGGCTTGAACGCCGAGTCCCGAGAAGATCCGATCGTTGATTCGCCCGCGGTCGAGCGCCAGGTTGACGGCTCTCCGGACGTCGGGACGGTCGAAAGGCGCGGTCGAGCAGTCCCACGCGAGATAGGAAGTGTGGAGCTGAATGTTGTCCAGCAGGTAGGGGGCGAACGTCGGATCGTTCCGGATGCTCGAGACGAGAGAAAGCGGGAGGCCATGGACGATGTCGAGCTCTCCGGCGAGGAAGGCCTGGGTCGCGTCCTTGCTGCTGCGGTGGTCGAGTCGGAAGTGGAGCTCGTCGATATGAGGCCGGCTCGAGTCCCAGTACGAGCGGTTCTTGCGGAGCCGGACGTGGCTGTTCTCGACCGCTTCTTCGACCACGAAGGGACCCGCTCCGACGGGACGCAGCCGGTAGCGGTCTCGGTTGCGGGTCTCTTCCACGGGGACGATTCCGCTCTCGGGCATCGAGAGGAGGAGAACGAAGAAGGCGAGGGGCTCGGCGAGCCGGATGTCGAGCGTGTAGTCGTCGACCACCTTCACGCCCGTGAGGTCGGTCGCGTTACCCTCGATCACGGCCGCGGCTCCCTCGACGCCCCGGAAAATCCATTTGCCCGGAGAGTTGGTCTCGGGAGAGATCAGGCGGAGAATCGAATTGCGGACGGCGGCGGCGTCGACGGGCGCTCCGTTGTGAAAACGCGCCTCGCGGCGGAGATAGAACCGGTAAAGAAGTCCCTGCTCGAGAACGTCCCACCGCTCGGCGATCCCGGGTACCAGTTCGGCTCCCTCTCCGAACTTCACCAGCGTCTCGTGGATCGCCCCCTGGATGTATCCGAGCGCCATGTACTGGGCGTCGGCGGGATCGAGGGAAAGGCGCGTAGGAAGGACGGCGGCGGTGGTGATCACGCCTCCCTCTTCAGCGTCCGGCAGCCGGAACCGTCGCAGCTCCTGCGAGAGGAGGGACGATTCATGCCGCATGCTGTTGGCCATCTGGTTGAGGTCGGCGACGATGAAATTGCTTTCCTTCGTGCCGTCTTCGATGGTGACCATCGACTTGACGATGGCGGCGCTCTCGGTTCCGAGAACGGCCGCGGACTCGCTTACGGTGGAGACGGCCGACATGATGGCGTCCATGGCGCGGGAGATCGATCGGCTTCCCGTCTCCTGCTCTTCCATCGCCCGCTTGAGGTGCTTGGTGTAGTCGCGCACCACGGCCGCCTGCTCGCCCAGCTTCCGCGAGGTCTCGGACTGCTGCTGGGTCGCCATGGCGGTCTGCTGGACCATCTTGGTGACTTCTTCGATCGCCTCGGTTGCGGCCTGACTGCCGCGGATCTGCTCTTCGGTCGCCTTGGCGATCTCGGAGATCGAATGCATCGACTTGTCGGTGAGATCGAGGATGCGATCGAGCTTCCCCTCCGCGCTTGCGGTCAGGTCGACGCCTTCGTCCACGCGCGAGGCGCTGATCGCCATCTGATCGACCGCCGAGGTGATTCCCTGCTGGACGTTGCGAATGAGCGTTCGGATCTCGTCCGTCGAGGCCGACGTCCGCTCGGAAAGGTCGCGGATCTCGTCAGCGACGACCGCAAATCCCTTTCCGCGCTCCCCGGCCTGGGCCGCGATGATCGCCGCGTTGAGAGCGAGAAGATTGGTCTGCCCGGCGATCTCGTCGATCACCCGGACGATCTCACCGATCTCTTCGGAGCGGGAGCCGAGCAGGCTGAGAGCGTCCATGGCATGACGGACGGCATCCTCGATCTTCCGCATCCCGCCGACGCTGCCGGTGACGGCTTCGCGTCCCTCGCTCGCAGCGTTTCGGACGTCGCGCGCCAGGTCCGAGCTCTGTCGGGCCGAGCGTCCGATCTCGTTGGTCGTCGCGTTCATCTGGACCATCGAGCTCGCCGTCTCGATCGCGAAGGACGAGAAGCTCTCCGTGTTCGTCGCAACCTGGTTGATCGACGCGATCATCTCTTCGATGGCGGAGGCGGTCCCTTCGACGAAATCCGAGAGCGTATCGGCGATTTTACGCACTTCCTCGATGGAGGCCGACATCTCGAGAATCGACGTCGAGGTCTCCTCGGCGCTGATCGAAAGCTGCTCCATGCTTCCGCGCACTTCCTGGATCGAGCTGTCGATCTGCGTGACCGATTGGGCGGTGGACGTGGTCGAGTTGGTCTGCCGCTCGGCGCCCTGCGCGAGATCGCGCGCCCGCCGGGCGATCTGTTCGCTGACCATGCTCACGTCCGTGCTGAGTTGCGCGAACCGGCTGATGGTTCGCTCCAGATTGAGCACCATTCCGCGAATGCCAGCCGCCAGCTCGGCCGTACCCGCGTGGCGCTCGATCTCCGTCGCCGAGACTGCGAGATCTCCTGCGGTGATCCGTTGAAGTAATTCGCCCGTGGCGTCTTCCCCGGTGCGCCCCCGGGATGCGAGAAGCGCCAGCAGGAGGGCCGCCACGCCACCCGAGACGAGAGCCGCGAGGACGATTCGCCAGAAATCCCCCCTCGTCAGATCGGTATAAAGCCATACCTGGACGAGAAAAAGGCTGGCGAATACCAGAAAGAGGGGAAGGGCGAGGCGAAAACGAAGTGCCTGCTGTGCGGTCATAGCCACTCGAGTCGCGGGGATATCAGTCCTGCTCGGCTCGGATGCTACCATAATCGATCAGCGTCGCTCCCGAACGAGGCCCTCATTTGACCGACTACTTTTCGCAACGCAGGCTCCTGGTCGACGAGCGCCTCGAAGCGATTGCGGACTCCGCCTCACTCCCGCAGCCACTCGTCGAACCTGTGCGCGTGGCGCTGCGGTCTCCCGGGAAGCGCGTTCGGGCGATCCTCACCCTTGCGGCAGGGGAGGCTCTCGGTTCACGCGCTGAGCCGCTTCTCGACGCCGCCTGCGGTTTCGAGATGATTCACACCAGCTCCCTGATTCTCGATGACCTGCCGGCGATGGACGACGCCGAGTTGCGCCGCGGCGAGCCCACACTCCACCGCCGGTTCGGCGAGGACCTCGCAATCCTTGCGGCGGTCGCGCTGCTCAATCACGGTTACGGCCAGATCATGGCGAGCCACCAGCAGATGAAACCCCGACGGTGGCCGCTCGACTCTCTTCTCGAGAAGGTCGTCGACGCGGTCGGCTGGGACGGCAGCGTCGGGGGGCAGGCAGTCGATCTCCATTCCGGCGCGGCGACGCTCGATTTCCCCACGCTCGAGTACATTCATTCGCGGAAGACGGGGGCCCTCTTCGTCGCGGCGGCGGCGGTTGGCGCGATGCTCGGGAACGCGCCCGAGCCGGCCGAGCGCGCCATCGAGGCCTATGCGAAAAACCTCGGGCTGGCCTTTCAAATCACCGACGACATCCTCGACGTGACGGCAACCCGCGAGCAGTTGGGAAAAGACGTGGGGAAGGACCAGGAGCGGCTGACGTTCGTCAAGCTCGCCGGGCTGGAAGGAGCGCGGGAGTTGAACGAGGAGCTGATCGAAACTTCGCTTGCGGCGATCGCGGGGCTGGGGACGCAGGCGCGCCCGCTTCGGGAGCTCGCGGCGATGCTCCGCATCAGGACGCGCTAGGAGAGTGCGGACGCTGGCTCGGCGCTCGGTGCACAAATGAAAACGCCGCGAATCAATTCGCGGCGTTTCGGCCTGCCTTCCTCTCGCCTGCGGGGTTAGCTGTCGGGTTCGGGCGGGAAGCCCGTCCGGTTCTCACCGGATTCACCCCGGACGGTGGCAAGCCGTCTCAAACTGCTGGGTCCCCCGCTCCCCGGCGCCGGGGATTTGGCTGACAAGCCGCCATCAGAGGAGCGACCCTCCCATGACGACACGTTCATCATCGGGCCGGCGGGGGGAGAAGTCAACGAGGAGGAAGGGTGGTGCCCAGGGACGGAATCGAACCGCCGACACGAGGATTTTCAGTCCTCTGCTCTACCAACTGAGCTACCTGGGCTTGTTGCTGCGGACTGCCGTTCGAGGCGCGCGGCACGATAGCCGAGCGTTGCGCCCCTGTCAACGGCAACGACGAGTAACCTGCGGGTACCTCGAAATAATCCTCTGCTCGATTTCCCTCCATTTCGAGGCCGAACACCGGAATCGGGCTTCACCGAACCCGAAGTGAGGCGCCGCTCCGCCCGGTTGTCGCTATACTTTCATCGTTGACGACCAGAGACTCCGGATTCGAGGATTTCGAGAAGCGGCTTGCTTACCGCTTCCGCGATCATGACCTGCTCCGTCGGGCCCTGACCCACAAGTCCTTTTCCCACGAGGCGAAAAACCGGGCTCACCCCGACAACGAGACGTTCGAGTTTCTCGGCGACTCGGTTCTCGGCTTCCTGATCGGAGACATCCTCTTCCGGCGCTTTCCCACTCTGAACGAGGGAGCGCTCTCGAAGATGAAGGCGTTCCTGGTCAGCGCAACCAGCCTGGCCAGGAAGGCACGCGGTCTCGGGATGGGGGACGCCCTTCTTCTCGGCGTCGGCGAAGAGAAGTCGGGAGGTCGGAACAAGGATTCTCTCCTGGCGAATCTCTTCGAGGCCGTCATCGCTGCCGTCTACCTCGACGGCGGAATCGACCCGACCAGGAAGCTGATCGAGCTCTCCTTCGAGAGCGACCTGCGCGCTCTCAACGAGAACGACCTGCTCTTCCACGATTACAAGACAGCCCTGCAGGAAGTCGTGCAGGCGATGGGGCTTCCGCTGCCCGAGTATTCAGTCGTGGACGAGATCGGTCCCGACCACGACAAGAGGTTCGTCATCGAGGTCGGGATCCCCAACAAAGTCACCGCCCGCGGAGAAGGCTCATCCAAGAAGGAAGCGCAGCAGCAGGCCGCCCGCGAGGCGCTCCGGCTGTTTCCGCAGCGTGGCAGCGGGGACGAATGAACGGAGGCGGGTCCGCGGCGGGGGAGGGAGGCGCCATGCGACGAAGACTGCTTGCCGGCCTGGTCATTCTGATCCTCGTCGCCCCCGGGAACCCTTCCGTCGCGCAGCAGCGCGACCATGAGGCCGAGATCGAGCGGCTCCGGGGCGAGATCCGGACACTGAAGGGCCGGCTGGGAGCGGTTCAGTCGCGCGCCCGATCGACGGAGAACGATCTGCGGGTGGTCGAGATCGAGCTGACCATCGCCTCCCGTGAGCTCGAGGCGATTCGCGAGACCGAATCCCGCCTGGTCGGCCAGCGCGCCACCATCGCCGAGCGCGTTTTCGCCCTCCATTCGAACATCGAGCGCCATCGGCGCTACCTCGTCGATCGTCTCGCGGTGCTCTACCGCATGGGAAGGATGCCCTACGTGCGGATGCTGCTGGCGATGGAAACGGATCAGGACCCTCTCGAGGCGGCCCGCCTGCTCGCATATCTGGTCGGCCGCGATGCCCGCGCCGTTTCGTCCTTTCAGGCGGATCAGGAGCGGCTGGTCCTGGAGGAATCCCGGCTGGCGGAGAAGGAGCAGGAGATCGCAGGAGTCCGCCGCCTCGCCGCCGACCGCCGACGGGCCGCGGCCTCGCGGCAGAAAGAGAAGGAGCGGCTTCTCGCCGAGCTGAGGAGAGAGGAGAGACGCTCGGCCGAGCGGCTGGCGGAACTGGAGGAGAAGGCGCGCCGCCTCGAGCGACTCTTCGACCTGCTCTACGACCAGAGCCCGGTGGCCTCCGTCACCGCGCGCATCGGCGAGTTCAAAGGCGCCCTCGACTGGCCGGTCCCCGGAGAAGTGATCGAGGAGTTCGGCCGCCAGCGGTCGACCGCCTACGGAACGTTCGTCGTGAACAATGGCGTGCGGATCGAGGCGAGTCCCGGGACGCCGGTCCGCGCCGTGTTCCAGGGAACAGTTCGATACGCCCAATGGTTCAAGGGTTATGGAAATCTGATCATTCTCGACCATGGAGAGCGCGTGTTCTCGTTGTACGGAAACACGCGGGGGACGACTCTTTCCGCAGGAGAGAGGGTAACGGCCGGACAGACCATTGCATTCGTCGCAGAGGGCGAGGAAGGCGAGGCCGGCGCGCTGTACTTCGAAATACGCGAAGACAACAGGCCGGCGGACCCCCAGGGTTGGCTCCGCTAGCCAGGACGGTGACATGAACGGAAAGAAACTCGGATTTCTCGTCGTCTCGATCGCGCTGATGGTGTCGCTGCTCGCCGGAGGGCTCTTCGGGCAATCGGCTTCCCAGGACAACATCTATCGCTATCTGAGCATCTTCACCGAGGTGTTCTCGCTCGTGCGAAGCAACTACGTCGAGCCGGTCGAAGAGGAGAAGCTCATCGCCGGCGCGTTCGATGGGCTCACCAGCGCCATCGACGAGTTCAGCTACTACGTTCCGCCCGCCCGTATGGAAGGCTACCGCGACTACGTGCAGCCGGAGACGAGTGGAGTCGGCCTGGTCGTGAGCCGGCGTTTCGGCTACGGCTTCGTCATCGCTCCGCTCGAGGGTTCACCGGCTGAGAAAGCGGGAATCGAAGCCGGGGACTTCATCGAGTTGATCGACGGCCGACCGACCCAGGAGATGGCGCTCTGGGAGATTCGCTCCGCTCTTCATGGGGAACCTGGCTCGAAGGTCGAGGTCTCGGTCCTTCGAGGATCGATGAGCAAGAGAGAGAAGATGTCGCTCGTGCGAAACCCTTTCGAGATCCCTCCTCCGTCTCTGGAGATGATGGATGGAGTCGGCGTGGTTCGTGTTCCGTTCTTCACGGCTGAGACGCCGGGGCAGCTTCGCGCCGTACTCGGCCAGGCTTCGAGCCAGGGAGTCTCCCAGCTCATCGTCGACGTCCGCGGCAACGCGGACGGATCGGTCCCCGCCGCAATCGAGGCGGCCGATCTCTTCCTCGAGAAGGGGACGATCACGACGCTGACCGGCAGGCGCGCCGAGGGGAAGGGATGGACGGCGGATGCCAGCACCAACTGGAACGGGGAGCTGCTCGTCCTGGTCGACTCGAGCTCGAGCGCGGGTGCTGAAGTCTTTGCCGCTGCACTTTCCGGCAACGAGCGAGGCCGGGTGGTCGGCACGCGAACCTACGGGAAGGCGATCGAGCAGAAGTTCGTCAAGCTTCCGAGTGGCGGCGGTCTGCTGGTCACGGTCGGCAGCTATGAGACTCCGCGGCAGCAGCCGCTCAGGGGCGAAGGGCTGCGCCCTGACGTGCTGGTCGACCAGACGCCCCTGCTGATTCGAAGCGAGGATGAAGCCGAACGCGAGGTGCCCGATCTGATCCTCGAGAAAGCGCTCTCACTGCTGACGACCGCCGCGGCGGAGAAAAAGGCGGCGTGACCGAACCGGCGGGAAGACATCGAGGGCCTTTTCGCCGCTCCGTCGGGGGAGGGGGGCGGCCTCCCTTCCACGTCATCGCCTCGACGATCGGCCTTCCTCTGATCGCCTTCCTGATCTTCGCCATCTATCAGTGGGCCGCCGGGGGCGGGTCGCCGGTCCCCGAGGTGGCGATCCCGGAGGTTTCCGCGACCCCTCCAGAGCCGACGGAAGCGGACATCATCACGCCCGCCCCTGAGCCTGCTCGGCCGCAGCCTGCTGTCCCGCGCGAAGCGGGGCGAATCGTCTTGATTCTCGACGACGTCGGATACGATCCGGCGGCGACCGAACGCGCGGCCGCCCTCCCCGCGACGATCAATTTCGCGGTGATCCCCGGAACGCCCCACGCGAAGCGGTCGGCTGAGTTTCTCGCCGCCCGCGGGTTCGAGATCCTCTGCCACCTTCCGATGGAGCCGGTGGGTTATCCGAAGGTCTCGCCTGGTTCCGGCGCGATCCTGCTCAGCCTCTCCGACGAGGAGATCCGGCGCCGCACCACGGCCCTGTTTCGCCAGGTTCCGCACGCCATCGGGGTGAACAACCACATGGGATCGGCAGCCACGGCGGACGCGCGAGTGATGAAGAACGTCCTCGAAGCCGTCCGGGATGAAGGAGTCTTTTTCATCGATTCGCGGACTTCGGGTCGCAGCGTCGGGCATCGCATGGCGGTGGATCTCGGCATTCCCACCGCGGGCCGCGACGTCTTTCTCGACGACGATGCGAGCATCGAGGCGATTCGCGCTCAGGTGCAGCGCCTCGCGAAGCTCGCCTCGGCCAACGATGGAGTGACCGTAGCGATCGGACATCTCTATCCGTCGACGCTGCAGGTACTCTCCGAGGAGATCCCGAAACTGCGCGCCGCCGGGTACAGCTTTCTCCCGGTCAGCGCCGGAGTCGCTTCGGCCTCGTCTCGCCCCCCGGCCATCGCCGCCAGGTGATTGTGGCGGAGGATCCTTTCCTCCGCTCTCCCGAGCATCGAAAGGAATACCGGGTTGGAGCACCGCGGTGTGGCTCCGAAGCGGACAAGCTGAAAGAAGCTCCTGGCGTGGCGCGAGGCAGAGGAAAGGATCCTCTGCCACTCTCGACTTTGACCCCCCCCGGGGTCGTTTTTGATGCCTGTGCGAAATGACCCGGTTTTCGGCTTTGTTCCTTTCGTCGTGATCATCCGAAAAGTTCTCCTTCTCCTCGCGGCGCTCTCGCTGAGCGCGAGTGCCTTCGCGCGTCCCACAGAAATGATGCCCGTCTCCGAGATCCAGAAGGGGATGAAGGGGTATGGAGTCACGACTTTCGAAGGATCCAGGCTCGAACGATTCGGCGTCGAGATTCTGGGGGTCCTTCCGAACATGGGACCGGGGCAGGATCTGATCCTCGCCCGGGTGGACCATTCGGTCACCGACCACAGTGGCGTGATCGCCGGCATGAGCGGCTCGCCGATCTTCATCGATGACAAGCTCATCGGTGCGCTCGCGTACTCGTGGCAGTTCTCGAAGGACCCGATCGCGGGGATCACGCCGATCGGCGAGATGCTGCGGCTCGAGAACGGGGGACCGCGTGTCGGTGGCTCGGCGAGCTCGAGGATGGCAGCGACCGCGATGATCGATGCGTTGATGGATCCCCAGCCCGCGGCCCTCGAGCCTCTGTTCGCGTCGCTGCGCCGTCCCACGGGGATGGGAAGCGGGGCGCTTCCGATCTCGATCCCGGTATCGTTCGGCAGCTTCGCCGCCGACACCCTCGAGAGGTTCGGAGGAATGCTCGAGGCGAGCGGGCTCATGGCGGTCCCCGCGGGCAGCGGTGCCACAGGGCTCTCGGGGTCTGACGGTTCGCGCACTTTCGAGCCTGGAGACTCGATCGGAGCGGTGCTTCTTTCGGGAGATTTTTCGGTGGCGGCGACCGGGACCGTGACCCATGTGGATGGGGATCGGATCTGGGCTTTCGGACATCCCTTCCTCGACATGGGAGAAATCGATTTTCCGATGGCGAAATCGGAAGTGATCACCGTGCTGCCGAACGTGGCGCGCTCGTTCAAGGTCGCCACGACCGGCGAGGTGATCGGGGCGCTGCGTCAGGATCGCGCACCCGGGATCATGGGAATCGTCGGTGAGCAGGCGAAGACGATCAAGGTCGAGCTGACGATGGAAGGGTCGCGCGGCGAGGAGAAGTACGAGTTCCAGCTCGCGCGTCATCCGATCCTCTCTCCGCTTCTTCTCGCCATGGTCGCGGACAGTGTGGTCGCCGTGGGTCAGCGCGCCGCGGGCGAACGCACCGTGATGCTCGAATCGGAGATCGACGTCGAGGGGATCGGATCCGTGCGGTTGCGCGACGGTTGGGCCGGAGCGGAAGCGCGGCAGGCGATTCCGGTCTATCTCGCCGTGATCTCGAGTTACCTGATGTCGAACGAGTTCAAGGATGCGCCGATCGAAGGCATCAGGATCCGGCTTCGACACGAGGACGACCTCCGCGTCGCGCGAGTCGTGAGCGCATCCGTGACGGGTCCCGCGGACGGACAGATCAATCCCGGCGACCGGCTGACGGTTCGCGCGCAGCTCAAGCCCTTCCGAGGCGAGGTATTCACGGAGACCTTCGAAGTCGATGTTCCCCGCACGGCGCGGGTCGGAGGCGCCTATCTCCTCGTCGGTGGGGGGCGCGTCGCCAACCGGCTCGACTTCTCGCTCGTACCCCCCGACCCGCGGAATCTCGCACAGGTCGTCAAGGTCGTCGAGCGTCTCCGCGCTTCGAGCGATCTGACCGTCGGCCTCTACCAACCGGAAGACGGCGCCGTCTCGGGCGGCGTGTTCCATCCGAGCCTTCCGCCTTCGATGATGACCATTCTTGCGGGTGACTCGAGCAACGGTTCCAGCACGCCGGTGAAGGTCAACGCTTCGGTGAGAGATTCGCGGCCGCTCGACTACATCGTAGACGGCGCCGTGAAGATCGACCTCCAGATTCGCCCGGCGCTCTGAACGAACCTGTTCTTTCGCGATTCGTCCCAATCACCGAGAGGAGCCAGATGCCTGCACTGAAAAGAGTCGCTTTCGATCGACGGCTGTTCGCCTTAGTCCTCGTTTTCGCGGTCCTTCTCCCGGCGGGAGCACGAGCTGCGAAGACCGAGTACTGGACGCTCGCGACGGCCGACCAGTTCCTCGCCGGCGAGATCGACGGAATGGCGGTGAGATCGAGGGGAGAGCTGCGACCCGGGCCGGCCGTCTCGAAACTCGCGAGCTTCGACGATCCGTTCGTGCTCTCGCAGGCCAGCTCGCCCGCAGGCACCAGCTTCTTCGGCACGGGAAACGAAGGCCGCGTCTATCGGCTCGACGGCGACCGGCTCGAGCCGATCTTCACCGCCGCAGAGCCCGAGATTTATGCTCTCGCATTCCGCGACGGGCGGCTTCTCGTCGGGTCGTCTCCCCACGGAAAGATCTACAGCGTCGATCCGGCATCAGGGGCTTCTGAGGTGTTCTTCGATCCGGAAGAGGCGTACATCTGGGCGATCGAGCCTCTCGACGACGGAACCGTCGCGGTCGGGACCGGCGTCGAAGGGCGGCTCTGGAAAGTAGGGCGCGATGGAAAAGGCGTCGTTCTTTTCGACTCCTCCGAGATTCACATTCGATCGCTCGCTCATCGAGGAAACCGCCTGCTCGCGGGGGGCGCCGGGGAGGGTCGCATCTACGAAGTCGCTCTCTCGGGGTCTGGAACCCGCGCCCTTTTCGATGCTGACCTTTCCGAGATCACGGCGCTGACGATCGATCCTTCGACTGGAATCGCCTGGGCCGCGGCGGCTGCTTCGGCACTTCCTTCAACAGCACCTCCGAAGCCGGAGCCGCAGCGCCCGCCCCAGCCGAGTGCCCAGACCGGAGCCCAGCCGCAGAATCAGCAGGGGAGCGCTCCCGCCGCGGCACCCGCTCCAGCGGTCGACGTCACTTTCTCCTTCGACCAGCCGGTGACGGGGACTGCGGGAGGCAATTCCGAGATCTACCGGATCGATCTCGACGGCTTCGTCGAGCCGGTTCGCAAGCTGGAGAGAGAGATGATCTATTCGCTCGTCTCGAGCGGGGCGGGCGTGCTGATCGGCACGGGTCCGCTCGGACGAATCTACCAGCTCGAGCAACAGACGCTCTCCCTTCTGGCGACCCTTCCGGAAAAGCAGGTCGTATCCATTCACCCTGCCCGCTCGGGCTGGTCCGCGACCACCACCAACGCCGGCGCCGTGTACGGCATCGATTCATCGAAGGCGAGCCGCGCCGAGTATCGCTCCCCGGTGAAGGACACCGCGCGCCACTCCACGTTCGGCCATTTTCGGATCGAGGGAGAAGGTCTGGGCGGGACGGTGAGTGCGTTTCGCAGCGGGAACACGGCGACACCCGACGAAACCTGGAGCGATTGGGTCGCGGCGCCCCGCGGCCCTGCTGGTGAGATCGAGGCCCCTCCTGCGAGGTACCTGCAGTGGAGGGTGGTCATGGAGAACCCGTCTCCGACGACGGCCGCCGACCGCCTGACTGCCGCATTCGTGAACCGCAACATTCGCCCGGTCATCGAGTCGCTGACGGTGGCGGAGCCGGGAGTCGTGCTCGTGAGCGGGGCGTATCCAGGCTCGCCACAGGTGCTCGAAGCGACGAACCCGGACGAGTACGGGATCTTCGCCAGTCTGGACACCCCTCGCGACCGAGCTGATGCGAGCGGCGGGAAGCGCATGTTCAGGAAGGGATACCGAACCGTCTCGTGGAAGGCTTCGGATCCAAACGGCGACTCGCTCCGCTACACGCTGCAGTTCCGCCCGCGGGGATCGACGACCTGGCTTCCGCTCCGCGAAAAGATCGAGGAGAGTCAAATCAACTTCGACAGCTCTCAGATTCCGGACGGAGAGTACGAACTGAAGCTCATGGCAACGGACGACACGGACAACCCGTCGCAGGCGCTGACCGCAGAGAGCGAGACGGTGTCATTCATCGTAGACAACACGGCTCCGGTGATCACGGTGCGCAGGGAAGGGAAGGGGGCCGTCGTGACGGTCACGGATGCCGCGTCCCCGCTGGCGAAGGCCGAGTACTCGGTCGACGCCGAACGGTGGATTCGGCTGAATCCGGTCGATGGAATCGTCGATTCCAGGCAGGAAGTCTTCCGCTTCGAGGAGAAAGACCTGGCGGGGCGATTCGTGACGATCCGGGTGGTCGACACTTCCTGGAACGTGGCTGCTGCGTCCGTGAGTCCCTAGGCAGGCGGGGTCCCCCGGCGACAACCCCCTATAATGCTGAGGAGGCGTCGCGGTCGACCAAGACGCCTCCCGGTGAAAAAAGGGGGACGATCGATGCGGTGGCGTGGACTGGCAGTCGGGCTCGGACTTGTCCTGCTCTCCTGCGCGCCTTCTGAGAGGCCGGCAGCGCGGGAGACCGTGTCGGAGTCTATGCCGGTGGAGGGAGGGCGGCTGGTTCGCCGACTCGAGTCCGACGTCAACACCTTGAACTTCGTCATGCACTCCACGCAGGCGGAGAAGTTCGTTCTCTCTTACATTCACGACCCGCTGGTGGCGTTCGACCAGAAGCTCGAGGTGATTCCCGCCCTGGCCCGATCGTGGACGGTCTCCGACGACCGTCTGATTTGGAGGTTCGAGCTGGACCCGGCGGCGACTTTCAGTGATGGAACGCCTGTCCGAGCGTCCGACCTGGTGTTCACGCTCGGAAAAATCGTCGATCCGAAGTCGCAATCGGTCCAGCTGGCCGGGCTGTTCGACGGGCTGGATATGGAGAGAACCCGCGCTTTGGGTGAACGGACGGCTGAGGTGGTGTTCACCAAAGCTCGCCCCTCGCAGATCTACGCGTTCAACATCGCGATCCTTCCGGAGCACGCCTACCGGCGTGGCAACTTCACCCGTGATTACAACGATCGGGCGATCGGCTCGGGCGCCTACACACTCGTCCGCAAGGTTCCCGGACAGGAGATTCTTCTCGAGCGCCGCGACGACTACTGGCGCGAGAAACCCTACATCACATCGATTCTCTTCAGGATCATCGAAGATCGCAGCCAGACGTGGAACGCCCTGCAGGCCGGTGAGATCGACGAGACGATCGCGAGCTCGGACCAGTGGATCGCGGATCGCGACAACTCCCTGTTTCTCGAGAAGATCGACTTCCATCGGTACTACGAGCTCGGATACAACTTCATCCCGTGGAACACGAGTGACCCGATTCTCGCCGACCCGGCGATTCGACGCGCGCTCACGATGTGCCTCGACAGGAGGCTGATCATCGAGAGGCTCTATCACGGAACGGCGCGCATGATGACGGGACCGTTCACTCCCAACCACTGGGCTTTCAACCCGACGGTGAAGCCGACCGAGTTCGACCCCCTTGGAGCGAGACAGATTCTCGAGGTGGCCGGATGGGTGGACTCCGACGGTGACGGCGTCCTCGATCGCGAAGGAAAGCCTTTCCGCATCGAGATGCTGCTCGCTGCCGGGGATACCTCGAGCGCGAACCAGGCGCAGATCTACCAGGAGGCGCTGGCACGGATCGGAGTGCGGCTCGACATCACCAGGCTGGACGCGGCGACCCTGTTCGGGCGCGTGCTCAGCGGCGACTTTCAATCATCGATGCTCGCATGGTCGCTCGACTTCGATCCCGATCTCTTCTCGATTTTTCACTCGTCACAGTTCCCGCCGAACGGCCAGAATTTCGTCTATTACTCGAACCCGGTCGTGGATGAGCTCATCGAGAGAGGGAGGACCGAGTTCGACCAGGCCACTCGCACCGAAATCTACCGCGAGCTCCACCAGACTCTCTCCGAAGAGAAGCCCTACACGTGGGTCGTCCAGGTCTCGACGAAGTGGGCCATCAACAAGAGGGTCCGCGACGTGGAGGAGGCCGAGGGGTTCGGACTCTACGGGTGGTACCCAGGCCCCGCGAAATGGTGGATCGCTCCGGAGGACCGGCGCTTCGATCCGAGACGAGAGCGTCCCTGACGGGGGATCGACGGTCCGGGACGATGAGCGGGTTTCTCGCAAGACGGATCTCCTCGGCGGTGGTGAGCTTCGCCGGGATCACGCTCGCCGTCTTTCTCCTCATTCACCTTGCCCCGGGCGATCCGGTGAGCGTATGGGCCGGGCTTCGTCCCGGTGCTCCTGTTCCTGAAAGCCTGGTTCGCGAGCTCCGTCAGGAGCACGGACTCGATCGCCCTCTCCCCGCGCAATACGGCGACTGGCTGGGACGGCTCGTTCAACTCGACCTCGGAACCTCGATTCGCCACCGGCGCCCGGTGGCTGATGTCGTCCTCGAGAAGCTCCCGGCGACGGTCGCCCTCTCCGGCCTCTCGTTCCTGCTCGCAATGGGCCTGGCGGTACCAGCGGGAATCTGGGCCGCGGGACGGATCGGCTCCGGCGGCGATCGGGCTCTCGGGGCCGTCGCCTTTGTTCTCTACAGCATTCCCGCCTTCTGGCTCGCCCTGCTTCTGATCGACCTCTTCTCGATCCAGCTTCGCCTGTTTCCACTCCTGGGCATGAGCTCGTCCGGGAGCGAAGAGCTCGCGCTGCCCGCGAGGGTTCTCGATCGCCTCTGGCATCTGGCGCTCCCCGCAATCGTCCTTGCGTACGGCCAGTTCGCGCTTTACTCGCGTCTCATCCGCGGAGCGGTCGCACAGGCAATGGGGGAAGAGTACGTCCTGGCCGCCAGAGCGCGAGGCGCCTCCCCGGCGAGGGCGCTCTGGCGTCACGCCTTCCGCAACGCCATGCTTCCGCTGCTCTCACTCCTTTCGATCGTGATTCCGATGCTGCTTTCCGGCAGCGTGATTGTCGAGCAGATCTTTCAGTGGGATGGGATCGGACGTCTTTTCTTCTCGGCGATCCAGACACGCGATTATCCGCTCGTTCTCGGACTGACCGTTCTTTCGGCTGCCGTGACGCTTCTCGCGTCCACGATGGCCGATGTCGCGGTCGCCATGGCCGATCCACGGGTGAGATTCGGGAGCGAGCGGTGAGAGGCCCGAATCGAACACGGCTGCGGATCGGAGTCGTTTTGCTCGCTTTGATCACCGGCATCGCGATTCTCGCGCCATGGATTGCAAGCTCGAGCGCGCTCGCCGTTCGTACGGACGAAGGATGGACGATCCTGCCGCATGAAGCAGAGATGGGGCGTGCAGGGATCAATGCGCCGATCCCCTATGGGCCGAACGAGACGAATCTTGCCGAGAGGCTCGAGCCTCCCTCACGCGATCATTGGCTGGGGACGGACGAGCTGGGCCGCGACGTGGCGTCACGCATGGTTCACGGAGCGAGGGTCTCGCTTCTGGTGGGCTTTGCCGCTGCTGCGTTCTCTCTGATCCTGGGCTCGCTGATTGGAGCAGCCGCGGGCTATTACGGAGGAAGTGTGGATCTCCTGGTCAGCCGTTTGATCGACGTGCTGATCGCGTTCCCTTTTCTGGTTCTGCTCCTGGCGGTCCTATCGCTCTTCGGTGCGGGTTTATGGACCATCATCTTCGTGCTCGCCCTCACTTCGTGGACGGCCGAAGCGAGGATCGTCAGAGGGGAGATGCTGCGGATCCGGGAGCTCGAGTGGGCCGCAGCCGCGCGCGCAAGCGGGGCGAGTGACGCGGCGATACTGTTCCGGCATCTTCTTCCGAATGCGATCGCGCCCGCGCTCGTGACCGCGGCGTTCGGAGTTTCGTCGGCGATTCTTTTCGAGTCTGCGCTCTCGTTCCTCGGTTTCGGAGTCCAGCTGCCGCACGCCTCGTGGGGATCGATCCTCTCGACTGCCGACGATTACCTCCGGCAGGCATGGTGGCTTGCCCTTTTCCCGGGTCTTGCGATCTTCGTGACGGTTCTGGCCGCGAACCTCATCGGAGAGTCGCTGCGAGTGTCGCTTGCACCCAAGAGCGACGCGATCGTACGCGCGTGACACGCGGGCGGGGGTCACCCGCTGCGGGGAAAACGATCCGCGAGGCGCTGAAGCACCAGCGGAGGAACGAGCCGGTCGATCGCTCCTCCGAGGCGGAAGACTTCCTTGATCAGTCGCGAGGAGACGTAGGAGTACTCGACCGCCGGCATCATGAAAATCGTCTCCGCGTCGGGCGCGAGCTCGCGATTCATCAACGCCATCTGAAACTCATACTCGAAATCGGATACCGCGCGGATGCCGCGAACGACAGCAGTCGCGTCTACTTTCTGCACGAAGTTCACGAGCAGGCCGGAGAAGGATTGAATCTCGACGGACGGCAGGTCGCTCGTGACTTCCCTGATCATCTCGATGCGCTCGTCCAGAGGAAAGAGCGGCGCTTTCTCCTCGTTCTCGAGGATGGCGACGATGACCCGGTCGAAAAGACGGGTGCCGCGGCGGATGATGTCGAGGTGCCCGTTGGTGATCGGATCGAACGATCCAGGATAGACGGCGGTTCGCATGGATGGGAATGGTAGCAGACGGGTCCGGCGGCGGGGCGCCGCCGGACCGTGAGAATGAATTACTGACCCGGAATGTAGGTGGGATCCTGCGTTCTGTTGTCCACGGCCGAACCGTAGGCGGCGATCCGCCCCTGTCCTCCGACGACCCGTACCGCGATCCGTGCGTTGTACGTGTTCCCGACGTTGAGTGCCCGGAGAACCTGGTTGAACTGCCGGAACTCGTTCGGGCGGAGCTGAACCTGTACGCGCGGCGTGGTGCGCGACTCGGCCGCGAACGCGCTGATCTCGAGGGTGACGGCCTGACCCGTCACTTCGACGACCCCGAGGTTCGAGCGGATATTCGGTGATTCCTCCATCTGGAGCACCTGGATCGCGCGGTCTCCGACGCCGATCGCGTCATCCGTGGTGACAGCGGGTATGAACTGACCAACGGTCCCGTTCTCCTGCTGGTCAAACGTTCTCGCGGTGACCACGAGCTGAGAAGTCGAGTCGGTCGTGACCTGGACGGCGCCACCGACGTTGGACTCCCCAAACAGCGTAACGATGTTCTCCAACGAGGTGATCGTACCCGGCTGGAGCTCGACCTCCTGAGTCGCAGCCGCCGTAGACTCACCCGTCCGGAAGAAATGAAGAGTGGCCCGGACCGAAGCGGAGCCTGCGTTGAAGATCTGCATGTCGCTACGCCATCTCGCTGCGCCAGTCTCAAGGTGAGCGATTCCGGGGACCACATACTTCGAGGCTCCCAGGTTGGCGAGGTTGACGGCCTCGACGAGAAGGGGATCGCTCGTCGCGTTATCGACGACCGAGGCATACGCCGTGATGCGGCCCTCACCGGACATGACCTCGACCTCGGCGCGACCGATGGGGAGGTTGGTGAAGCCGTTCTGCGCGAGGATCTGGTTGAACTGGCGATGCTCCCCGGCCTGCAGGGATACGGGGATGGTCACCAGCGAGTCACCGGCTGCATTGAAGAAGCGGACCTCGACCGCGGCCGGGTTTCCGGAGGCTTCCACGAGGCCGAGGTTCGTTCGGAAATTGCTCGTCTGGGCAAGTTGCTGGAGAGAGAGCACAGTCTGGGGCTGCTCCGGTTGTTGTGAGCCGACGAAGACGGAGAAGGGGAGTGCAGGGATGAACTGGCCCATGGTCGCGAGGCCGCTCTTCGCGTAGGTGCGCGAGGAGGCGACCGAGACCAGCGTCTTCGTCACCAGGGCGTCGCCCGTCTTCGCGCTGAAGCTGAGAGGACGGATCTCGAGAACGCCCGTCGCTCCCTCTCCCGCGATCGAGCCGAGCCCGTACCAGTGCTTGACCATGTCGTCGAGCGCCGTCGTCTGGCCCGGAGCGAGCCGAATCTCCGCGCTCTTGCCCGTGCGTGTTCCGTTTTCCTGAGAAGAAGTGAAATTGAGGAAGTAACGCTCCGCACTCAGCCCGAGGTTGACCAGACGGGCGTCGGTCCGCCACTGGGCTCCGAAGCCGTCGACATGAGCGACGGCCGGAATGATGAGGGACTGCGCGACCGGAGAATCTTTGCCGCGATTGGTCACGGGGGTCACGAGACTCACCGAGACCGGCACGCTGGTGGTCGTGCCCACGCTCTGAGCACTCTTTGCCGAGGCGAGGGCCGTAAAGGTGACGATCACAGTCCCGGTGTTGGTGCCGACAGGGAGTCCTTCGGGATTTGAGACGACCGTGAAGAGCACTCCTTCTGGGCCCATCGTCCCTGCCGCCGGAGAGACCGTCAGCCAATCGCGGTCGGTCTCGGCGATGAAGTTGAAGCTCAGGCCCGATTCCGGATCGGGCGAAGGGATCAGAATCTGTTGAGTTACCGGCTCCTCGACTCCGAACTGGACGACCACGTCGGTATCGAACGAGCCCGGATCCGGGATCGGAATCACCGCCGTCGATGCCGTCGGAGAGAATTCGCAGTTGTTCTCGTTGAGGATCCGGGCCCTGTAGTGGTACCGGGTAGGTGTATCGACCTCGTGCTCGAAGAGGGCTGCAACGTACTCGGCGCCCGGGTCTGACGTCGCGAGCTTGACGTCGACGATGTTCGCGAACAATGGATCGAGAGCTTCCTGGAACTCGTACTGATCGGCCGTCGTGCCGATGGTGGCGCGAACCTCATACGGCTTGCCCGACGTCACCTCTCCGACGACGGACGGCATGGGCGGGAAGCATCCGGCCGCGAAGCCAGCCGTTTCGGAGCGGGTCGGAGGGCAGTCATCGGCGAAATGGGCTTCGACGAACCAGGCGACGGTGGAGCCAGGGTTCACGGCGAGCGTGGTCATGAACTCGCTGCCCGACCCATCGGAGTCGATCGAATCGACGAGCGCAATGGGAGAGGAATTGATCGAGGCGTACAGGTCGTAACGGATGGCGCCGGACACCCCCGTCCAGCGGAAAGCCACCGGCGAGTCGAAAACGATCCCTTCGAGCGGGCTCGTGAGGAGCGGTACGCCCGTCGGACAGGATCGAACGGTGAACGTGAACCGCATGCTCTCGGCTGTCGGACATCCGCCCGGGAAGAGGGCCCTGACGGCCCAGACGTTGAAACCAGGCCGCGCTGTGGCCACGAGGCTCATCGTCTGTCCTGCGAGCGCGGAACCCGGAACGCTGCCGATCACTTCGGCAGGTGCGTTTTCGGGCAGAAGGACGATCTGGTAGCCGACCGCATCCGCGATCGCTCGCCAGGAG
>JBHEPS010000299.1:326-803 GCA_046260175.1 Thermoanaerobaculia bacterium | reverse complement strand
CTCAACACCCGTGTCGGCCGTGACTACGGCGTTCGCGCCCGCGGCTACGTCCTGGGCGACCGCCTCGAGTATCGCGCCGGCATCTATCAGGGCCTGCGTGGCCAGGGCTCGACGAACTCGCTCCGCTTCGCCGGACGGCTCGTCTACAACGTGTTCGAAGCGGAAAAGGGGCTCTTCTACGGCGGCACGTATCTAGGGGCGAAGAAGGTCCTCTCCTTCGGTGCGAGTCTCGACCACCAGGAGGAGTACGACACGAGAGCACTCGACGTTTACTTCGACGGCCCGATGAACAACGGGAACTCGGCGACGTTCCAGGCGAACTGGATGCAGCACGACGGAGACTCCTTCCTCACCCAACTCCCCGAACAGGACAATCTCCTGGTCGAAGCGGGGTACCACTTCAAAGCCACGAAGCTCATGCCGTTCGTGCAGTACGCCACGCGCGACTTCGAAAGCCCGACCGGGAACGACGAGGAC
>JBHEPS010000299.1:0-236 GCA_046260175.1 Thermoanaerobaculia bacterium | reverse complement strand
AGGTGGTGTGGCGGAGGATCTTTTCCTCCGCCCACCCCGCCCCCAAGCGGCATCCTGCACTTCGAAGTTCCTTCGGTCGCGCCCACGGTTCTCGTGAGGCCGACCTTCGGGGCGGCGCTTGAAGGCAAGCCAGAAGCCAGAAGCCAGAAGCCAGAAGAAAAGGCGAAGCCAGAAGAAAAGGCGAAGCCAGAAGCCAGAAGAAAAGTCAGAAGCAAAGGCGTCGGAAGTACGTACCG
>JBHEPS010000298.1:0-803 GCA_046260175.1 Thermoanaerobaculia bacterium | reverse complement strand
ATCCGGGCGAACTCGCGAAGAACGTCATCGGGATTCGGCGCGTGATGAAACGCGTCGAAGCAGAGAATGCGATCGACGCACCCGTCCGGGAGATCGATCTTCCTGCCGTCGAACACCAGAAATCTCGGTTCGGGGCGGTCGCCGATTACGGGCTGACGGGCGTAGAGCTCCTCCGCGATCCGGAGGGCGCTCTCCGAGACGTCGAGCAGGATCACCTCGCAGCCGAGCTGAGTGAGGAATCGGGAGGTCCATCCCGAACCTGCACCGAAATCGAGAGCGCGAAGGCCGGGCGCCAGGCGCAGCCCCTGAAGCATCGTCGCGAAGTTGATCAGCAACGCGGGCGCTTCGGCGGTGCTGCAGAAAGGCTTCGACAGATGAAAGTCCCAGCTCCTGAGCGTCGAGAAATACGCCTCGGCCGACCGGTTCAGCTCCTCGATCGAATGATTCCGAATCAGTTCCTGCACGTCGATCAAAGGCTCGGAAGGGGCGGCTGCGGGGAGATCTCCCGGTGTCGTCTCCGGAAGCCCAGCCTGCAGCCGAGAGCGCAGCTTGCGATATGCGAGTTTCGCCAGCGTGACGGGATGACGAAGAGTGAGCACGTTGAGATTCATGAGCAGGGGTTTTTGGAAAGCGGTGCCAGTCATCCTGAGAGAACGCGGAAGCCGAAACGAGTCAGGAGCGGCGGTGCGCGCGACCGAAGGATCTCAAAATTGCAGGATGTTCTCCGACGGACCTGCCCCGTTCCGGACGCATTCTCGCATGTCGAGGATCTTCATGCGGAGAGAAGCTCCCCGGCTCCCTCG
>JBHEPS010000297.1:419-817 GCA_046260175.1 Thermoanaerobaculia bacterium | reverse complement strand
GTGCTCAACCGCGGCGATGCCAACTACGACCCGCTATTCCCCCTCGGTTTCGGACTCACCTATGCCGATCGCACGACACTTCACCATCTCCCGCTCGACACCGCGGGATTGAGCGCGTCGGACAGCAGCGCGTTCTACTCCGGTCAGCCGGTGCCGCCATGGGAGCTCGCGCTGAGCAATCCGGCTTCGATGCGCCTCGAGCGCGAAGGACAGGAGGGGCAGGCCGTTCACTGGACCGGCCCGGGAGAGATTCAACTGCGAGGCAACCCGCCGATCGACCTGACCAGGGAGTCGAACGGCAATCTGGCTCTGTCGGTGGATCTGATGCGTCGGTCCACGATCGCCGGACGCGTCGTGCTGGCGATGGGCTCCGGGAATGTCGACATCACCTCGCTGGT
>JBHEPS010000297.1:0-292 GCA_046260175.1 Thermoanaerobaculia bacterium | reverse complement strand
GCGTGCCGGGGCGGATATGCGCAGCATCGACCGGCCACTCCGCATCGTGTCGGACGGTCCCCTCTCCCTCAGTTTCGCCGAAGTCAGGCTCGTTCCGGGCACGGATGAATCACCGTGTCCGTAATCTGGGGACTAGGGACTAGGGGCTAGGGGCTAGGGAAAAGCAAGGAACAGGGGCTGGGACCAGGAAAGCCAGGCAGACGATGCCGCCGTTGCCTTTCCCTGGCCCCTGGCCCCTGGCCCCTTGTTTCTTACAGCTTGAACTGGAAGCGGACTCCGTACGTGCGCGGAG
>JBHEPS010000296.1:501-824 GCA_046260175.1 Thermoanaerobaculia bacterium | reverse complement strand
ACGCGTCCTCGTCGCAAGACCCGGGCGAAGAAGCGCAAGAAGAAGGAAGAAGTGGAAGAGCCGGAAGTCGTCGAAGAAGTTGAGGACGACGATGACGACGACGAGAAGGAAGTCGACGAGGAAGAGATCGACGACGACGCCGATGATGACGATGATGTCGCCGATGATGACAACGACAGCGATGATGATGACGACGATTGAGGGGCCGGTGGTTAGATGACCAGAAACAAGGTTTTCCTGTTCGGATGTCTCGGTGTCGTGGTTGCCCTGGCCTTGATTCTCGGGCTCATGGCAATGTCGACATACAACCGGCTCGTCCAGCT
>JBHEPS010000296.1:0-231 GCA_046260175.1 Thermoanaerobaculia bacterium | reverse complement strand
CTGCGGACTTCGAGCGTGAGACCTTGCAGAACGTGATCGAGGCCCGGTCGCGTGTCGGCCAGGCGCCTGCAGGCGGAGAAGGAGCACCAAACATCACCGAGGATCCGGCGGCCTTCCAGCAGTTCGCACAGGCCCAGCAGGGTCTGGGAAGCGCCCTGTCCCGGCTGCTTGTCGTCGTCGAACGTTATCCTGAGTTGAGAGCAAATCAGAATTTTCTCGATCTCCAGGCTC
>JBHEPS010000295.1:611-841 GCA_046260175.1 Thermoanaerobaculia bacterium | reverse complement strand
GGTCAAATTGAGCATTCACGGCTGCTGTCGCTGTCGCCGCAAACGCCACGCAAATGGTTGCCAGAAGTCCAGTGATTCGCTTCATGACTCCTCCCACGATGCCGCGGCTGGAAAGCCGCGGCCACATCCCAGGTACAATCCCTTCCCATGCCGAAGCTCCCGCCCGGGTTGTACGACCTGCCGGTGACGGTGGAGCTGGCGCGCGCCCTCGGGGCGCTCGATGCGGCGCG
>JBHEPS010000295.1:0-320 GCA_046260175.1 Thermoanaerobaculia bacterium | reverse complement strand
GATCTGCTCGTGAACACACGCGGTGAGCGGAATGTCGGCAGCCTCCTTCTCAGTGAGATCGAGTCGGCCGACCGGATCGACCTCATCGTCGCGTTCATCCGCTGGAGCGGCCTGCGTCTGTTCGAGGAGAAGCTTCGCGAATTCCTCGAGTTGGGGCGGAAGCTCCGCGTCATCACGACCACCTACACCGGCTCGACCGAGCGGCGAGCGATCGAGCACCTCGCCGCGATGGGCGCCGAGGTGAAGGTCTCGTACCAGACGGATCACACCAGGCTGCATGCGAAGTCGTGGCTGTTCCACCGCGACTCCGGCTTCTCCAC
>JBHEPS010000294.1:0-847 GCA_046260175.1 Thermoanaerobaculia bacterium | reverse complement strand
CTCGAGGAGAACCGCAACTTTTTTCTGCATGACGCTCCCGCGGCTTCGCGCCGGAAGACACCTCACGCCACGGGACGCGCTCGCGTGAGGAGCAAGGGACTGCTGTCGTGAGTGAACGAAGAACGGCGATCTACGCCGGACCGGGCAAACTTGCGCTCGAAGCTACGCTTCATCCGAAGGTGCGCGCAAGGAACGACCGCGCGCGTCGGGAATGACCGCCGTCACGAGGCGATGAGACATGCGAACACAGCCCCGGCAGGGGCGCCGTTGAAACTCGCATCGCGTTCCGGCGAGGCGTCAGAAAGTAGGTTTCACTCTTTGGGAGATTCCCGGCCGGGGTTGATGAAACCAAATCCCGGCCACGCCCGATCAGTCGCTCCTGCGCGGCATGGTCGACCTTTTCGACGATCGGAGACGGCCGATTCGACCCGAGTGACGGAACGCTGACCAGAGGGCTCGCGGCCCGGCCGTTGCTCCCACCAGACGCCTGGCGTGTTCGGCGTCGGTCACCCGGATCGGGTCACCGCGTTCGACGATCTCGAACAGAGTCGCGCTGTGAACCAGAGCGAGATGCGTGAACGCCTGCGGGAAGTTTCCGAGCAGGGCGCCGGTGGCTGGATCGATCTCTTCCGAGTAGAGCCCGACGTCGTTGGCCGCATTCAGAAGCCGTTCGAAATTGCTGCGCGCGTCGTCGTGCCTTCCTAGCCAGAGCAGCGCGTCGACGAGCCAGAAGCTGCAGAGCACGAGCGGAACGAGCCTTTGGGAAATCTTCCGGCTCATTCGTATGATAGTATGCACGTATGAAGCGCACCACCATTTCCCTTCCTGAGGAGCTCGTCCAGGTGGT
>JBHEPS010000293.1:317-861 GCA_046260175.1 Thermoanaerobaculia bacterium | reverse complement strand
GGACCACGTTCTTCTTCCATTTCAGTAACAGGATTCATTCCTGTGACGCTTCCTACATCGAGTGGGCTGGGCATCAGGGCAATGATTCCATCGAGCAGTCGCTGGACACCTTTATTCTTAAAGGCTGATCCGCAGAAAACCGGGGTGATATCCATATTAATGGTAGCCCTCCTGGCATAGTCCATAAATTCCTCAACTGTAATGGAGTTCCTGTCCTCAAGAAATCTGTCAAGCAGATCATCGTTGGAAACACATACTGCCTCAACAAGCTTTTCCCTCCACTCTTCAACCGACTCGATCATATCCTCGGGGATAGGACAATACTCATATTTCATGCCGAGCGTCTCATCTTCCTTCCATACGATCGCCCTACGCTCAATCAGGTCAACAATACCTCTGAAATTCTCCTCGTCACCTATAGGTAATTGCAGCGGGATGGGATTCGCTCCCAATTTACTCCTGATCTCGCCTACAACACCAAAAAAATCCGCGCCTACCCTGTCCATTTTATTGACAAAAGCGATGCGCGGTACCTTATATTTAT
>JBHEPS010000293.1:0-263 GCA_046260175.1 Thermoanaerobaculia bacterium | reverse complement strand
GTGAACGCTCCACTTCAACGGTGAAGTCGACGTGACCCGGTGTATCGATAATATTGATCTTATGTTCCTCATTATTGTACTTCCAGAAAGTGGTAGTGGCTGCCGAAGTGATGGTAATTCCCCGCTCCTGCTCCTGGACCATCCAGTCCATAGTTGCTGCTCCGTCATGGACTTCACCGATGCGATGGGTAATACCTGTATAGAACAGAATTCGTTCTGTAGTGGTTGTTTTCCCGGCATCGATGTGCGCCATGATCCCAATG
>JBHEPS010000292.1:475-869 GCA_046260175.1 Thermoanaerobaculia bacterium | reverse complement strand
CTCGATCCACCCGGGGGCTCCGGCCGCCCGCATGAGGGTCACCCCGAGCGCCGCCGCCGGCAGGATGCCGACGGCGAGCGCGAAGAGGGCGGCTGCGATTTTCGTCGTCGAGCTCATTTCACCCGTGAGTAGCGGTACCCCTCACCGAACGCATAGGTCGCCGCCACCAGAGCCCAGAAGGAAGTGAACACCACGCCGATGCAGAGAAGGATCACCCCGAACTGGGCGATGAATCCCGTGATCAGATAGATGGCGAGCGCGAGCACGTAGTTCGCGAGGTTCTCCCGGATGTAGCGGAAGATCGTCGGAAAATCGAACCCGGCGGCGAAACTCCGCCGCATCACGACGAGCAGAATCGCTGCCGGAAGGATGACCATGATCGCGAGAGCGAGCG
>JBHEPS010000292.1:0-281 GCA_046260175.1 Thermoanaerobaculia bacterium | reverse complement strand
CCTCGAACACGTACGTGAAAGGACGGCCGAAATCGATCGTCCTCGACCCTCCTCCGGGAGGGGCGGGGGGCGGGGGTGGCGCCAGCGGCTGAGTCGTCATCGAACCTCCTGAAGGGCTCGATTCTACACGTCATCCTGAGCAGGGGAAGCACGGCGAACGATAGCGGTAGGGACCGGCTGCGCCGGTCCGGTCGCGAAGCGACGGTGAGGGGGTCGGGCGCGGGACTGCCCCGTTCCTCTCGCGATTTCTCCCGATGGAACAAACACCAGCTACTGAAACC
>JBHEPS010000291.1:610-870 GCA_046260175.1 Thermoanaerobaculia bacterium | reverse complement strand
CGTCCAGCACCGCCGCCTCGGCAAGCACGGCGTCCTCGTCAGCAACCTGTGCCTCGGCACCATGAACTTCGGCTGGCACACCAGCCAGGACGACTCGTTCGCGATCATGGACCGGGCGTTGGAGCTCGGCATCAACTTCTTCGACACGGCCGACGTGTACGGCTGGGACGTCGAGCACGGCCACACCGAGCGGATCATCGGCAACTGGTTCGCGCTCGGCGAAGGCCGCCGCGACGCCGTGGTGCTGGCTACCAAGGTGT
>JBHEPS010000291.1:0-389 GCA_046260175.1 Thermoanaerobaculia bacterium | reverse complement strand
GCCGCCACTACGGCCTCGGCCTGATCCCCTGGAGCCCCTTGGCCGGCGGCCTCCTCGGCGGCGTGCTCGAGAAGCTCGACAGCGGCCGACGCGTGTCCGAAGGCGTCCAGAAGCAGATCGAGGCGAAGCGCCCGCAGCTGGAGCGCTTCGAGGCGCTGTGCCGCGAGCTGGGCGAGGCGCCCGCGACCGTGGCGCTGGCATGGCTGCTGCACAACCCGGTCGTCACCGCGCCGATCATCGGCCCGCGCACGCTCGAGCAGCTCGAGAGCGCCGTGCGCGCCACCGAGATCACCCTCGACGCGCACGCGCTCGAGCAGCTCGACGCGATCTTCCCCGGCCCCGGAGGCGAGGCGCCGAAGGCCTACGCCTGGTGACGCACGAGGCTCGCC
>JBHEPS010000290.1:630-873 GCA_046260175.1 Thermoanaerobaculia bacterium | reverse complement strand
GTCCGCATCCCGCTCGACAACCGCGACACGCGCAACACAGAGATCGCCTTCTACCTCCTGTGGGACTGGTTCGACGGCGGCCTGACGGAAGGGTGGTGAACCATGCAAAAGCAAGCCAGAAGCCAGAAGTCAGAAGGCAGAAGAAAAGTCAGAAGCGGCGGATTCTCGCTTTTGATCGCGTGTCTGTCTGTGATCGCGGTGGCGCAGGCGCCACCGCCTGCGCCGGAAGCTCTCTTCTCGACG
>JBHEPS010000290.1:0-471 GCA_046260175.1 Thermoanaerobaculia bacterium | reverse complement strand
ACTGGCAGGCGGCGGTTCGACGGGAGACCCTCGACCACCCCGCGGCGGCTGCTGCGATCGAGAATGAATGCTCGGCATGTCACATGCCGATGACGCGATTCGCCGCGAAAGCGGGGGGCGGGATGGGGAGCGTCTTCGCGCACCTCCCCGTCGCCGCGGGGGCGCTGCCCGCGGATCTTCTCGCCGCCGACGGCGTCTCGTGCTCGGTCTGCCATCAGATCACGGCCGAGGGGCTCGGGACCGACGAGAGCTTCACCGCCGGATTCGTGATCGATCCGGTGCCGGCCGCGACGCGGTCGATGTTCGGCCCGTACGAGGTCGACGCCGGCCGCCGGAAGATCATGGATTCCGCGGTCGCCTTCACTCCGGAAGAGCGGGCGCACATCCGTGACGCCGAGATCTGCGCGAGCTGCCACACGCTCCACACGCACGCGCTCGATGATGACGGGAAGCCCGCAGGGAGACTCGCCG
>JBHEPS010000029.1:0-23074 GCA_046260175.1 Thermoanaerobaculia bacterium | reverse complement strand
GAACTACAACTACGTGGCGCAAACTGGAGCGAGTTTCGGAACCGCAGTCCCGGCGATGGGGCTCGACCAGGCGCTGGGAATCGGCGATCGCGTGCGCTTCGGCGGTCTCACTGACGCCTCGGAGGGAACGGTGATCGAGGCGACGCCCGCCACGTTCCGCACGAACGTAGGGATCGCCGAGGTTGCGGGGGCGCCCGTGACGGTCCGCGCGACGCTCAACTATTCGATTCCTTCATCGCTCGTGACGCAGATCGGAAGCGCCTCGGCCGTCTTCGAGGTCGAGCCTCGCCAGCTTCGGTTTCTCAACAGGATCTCCCAGGAGATCCTCGGAGACTTCCGCGGCGCGTTTGGTGATCTGAGGAACCTCCAGCTCGATCTCGAAGTGATCGAGGGCGAAGGAAGACTCGACGATCGACAACGGAACGGGCGACTCGATCCTCCGCATCGATTGAGGTAGGCGAAGCTTCCAAGCTTCGCTGTAGGCGAAGCTTTCAAGCTTCGCCGCTTCGCCGCCCCGGGGTTGCCGCGGCCACCCGATCAGGTATGCTTTCGCTCCCTCCGAGACGGGCGAGGCCCGCTTGGAGCCGAACGGATGATGGAGCCATTTACAGCAGCCCCGCACCACGATGTTCTGAAGCTCCTGGTTCAGATCGCCGTGCTGCTTCTCGCGGCCCGCGGACTCGGCGAAGTCGCCAAGCGTGTCGGCCAGCCGGCGGTCGTCGGAGAGATCCTCGCCGGCATTCTCCTCGGGCCATCCGTCCTGTCGAGCCTCCTCCCGGGGATCGGCCAGTGGATCGTTCCGGTCGGTCAGACCCAGGGTTACCTGCTCGAGGTCGTCGGCCTCTTCGGCGCGATGTTCCTGATGCTGATCACGGGGCTCGAGACGGACCTCGCTCTGATCCGCCGTCACGCGCGCACTGCGATCGGCGTATCGCTCGGCGGAATTGCTCTGACGTTCGCTGCCGGATACTTCCTCGGACAGAATCTTCCCGACAGGCTTCTGGGTAATCCCGCGGAGCGCACCATATTCGCCCTTTTCCTCGGAACCGCGATGTCCATCTCCGCGATCGCCGTGATCGCGAAGGTAATCATCGACATGAAGCTGATGCGCCGCGACATCGGGCAGACGATCCTCGCGGCCGGAATGAGCGACGACACGATCGGCTGGATCATCCTGTCGGCGGTGGCGAGCCTGGCGGCCGGAAACCAGTTCAGCGCCGGCTCGCTGCTGAGGACGATGGCCATCGTGCTGCTGTTCATGGCGGCGAGCCTCACAATCGGCCGGACCCTCGTTCGGCGTCTCATCGAGTTCACCCAGGACAAGGTGACGATGAGCGACCGGATGCTCACGCTGGCCGTGGTCCTGATGTTTCTCTGGGGGGCGATGGCGGCGGGACTCGGTTTCGAGGCGGTTCTCGGCGCCTTCCTGATCGGCATCATCCTCAACCAGATCCGCCTCTTCTCCGAGGAGACCCGGGGGACTCTCGAAAGCATCGCGATGGGAGTGTTCGCTCCCATCTTCTTCGCGGTGGCCGGACTGAAGGTCAACCTCCAGCAGCTCTTCACCGTGGAGCTTCTCACCTCGGCGGCGCTCGTGATCGGCGTGACCTCGGTGGCAAAGGGGTTGGGGACCTATCTCGGAGCGAGACTGATCGGCCGGAAGGACCACTGGTACGCCCTCTCGTTCTCGGCCGGACTCAACACCCGGGGCGCGATGGACATCATCATCGCGACGATCGGCCTCGAGCTTGGCGTTCTCAGCCAGGACATGTTCTCGATCATCGTGCTGATGGCGATCACCAACTCGCTGCTCGCGCCGAACGCGCTGCGATGGGTCCTGGGAAAAGTGAAACCGAGCGACGAGGAAGTCGAGCGGCTCCGCCGCGAAGAGCTCGAACAGGAGAGCTTCATCGGAGCGATCCACCGGATCCTGCTGCCCGTCCGGCTGCGCGAGTCGATTTCGGACCAGTACGCCGCCGAGGCGAAAGTGCTCGAGCGCCTCTCCATGAGAAACGAGATCTCTCTCACCCTGTTGACTGTCATCAAGGCAGGCGAGCGTTCGGGCGGAAGCGAGTTCCTCGGACGCGTGAAGGCGCTGCTGCCGCAGGCGGACGTGCGCATGAAGGTCGTCGAGGGAAGCTCTCCCTCCGAGCTGATCCTCGACGAGGCGAACCGTGGCTACGATCTGATGATCCTCGGGGCCTCGCAGGACAGCAACACCCGGGTGCTTTTCAACCCGATGGTCGACTATCTGATGCGCGTTTCCCCCTCGCCTACGATGGTCATCAAGAGCACTCCGATGCCCGCGAACTGGCAGCTGAGGAAGATTCTCGTTCCGACGAACGGGGCGCTCGCCGCGCGCCACGCGGCCGAGCTCGGCTTCGCTCTCGCGACCGAGCCGGACCATGAAGTCATCGTGCTGACCGTCGCCACGCGCGAGACGAGCCCCCTCGATGCGGACGGCAGCTATTTCCGGCGGCAGCTCAGCAGCGCGCGCGGCGTGGTCGAGACCCTCCGGAAACTGGGCGAGGCGAGCGGCGCGCGCGTTTCGGCCGAGGTTCGCGTGGGCCGGAATCCCGACTCGGTCATCCTCGACACCGCCCGGGAACGCGAAGTCGACCTCATCATTATCGGGACCGACGTGCGACCAGGCTCGCAGCGCCTGTTCCTCGGTCCCCGCGTCGAGCGCATCCTCAACAACGCTCCCTGTCCGGTCGTCGTGCTGAACGCGAGCTGATCGGGCCGGATCTTGCAGGTTCTCGCCCCAAGGAAGGACCTGCCCGATGGACGCTCGAGACCGCCTGCTAATCGTCGAAAACGACCCGCTTCTGACCCACGCCGTGGAGCTCGCCGCCGAAAAACTGAACCTCCTGCCGGTCGTCGCCTCGGATGGGTGGGCTGCCATCGACAGGCTCCAGTCCAGCCAATACCTCGCCGTCGTCGTCGATGGCGACATTCCGGAGCGGAGCGGATTGGGTGTGCTGGACTACATCCGCGAGGAGTTCGGCGAGGGGTCGCTCGACCGGGTTCTGCTTCTCACGCGAAGCGAGCGGATGGCGCTCGAGCTCCGCGACCCAGTCCACGTCCTGCGCACGACCGACCACGTCGAGGCGCTCGCCATTGCGATCGACGAGGTGGGAAGGGGCAAGCCAGAAGCCAGAAGAAAAGACAAGCCAGAAGCCAGAAGCCAGAAGCCAGAAGAAAAGTCAGAATCCAAGGCCAACCAAAAGGACAGCCTTCGACCTGATCTCCGGCTCTGAGACTGGCCGTTCGAAAAGCCCCGGAGTGTTGTCTCTGATCTTTCTTCTGGCTTCTGGCTTCCGTTTTCTAGCTTCGCCTTTTCTTCTGCCTTCTGGCTTCTGGCTTCTGGCTTGTCTTTTTTTCTGCCTTCTGACTTTGGCTCACGCCAACCCGTTCTCCCTCGCCAGCAGCGTCAGCTCCACCCGCCCGCCGATCTGGAGCTTTTCGTAGATGCTGTGAAGGTGGATCTTCACGGTGCCCGGCGTGATCTCGAGTTGCTCGGCGATCTCCTTGTTCCTGAGGCCGCGGGCGACGAGCCGGACCACGTCGAGCTCGCGAGGAGTGAGCGAATCCGTGGTCGCGGCCGGCCGTAGCGCAGTTCTGTCGGCCGCGCGCCCGAGCAGCTCGCGGTCGACCCATCGCGCTCCAGCGGCGACCGCGCGAACGCACTGAATCAACAGCCGCGGCGCCATCTCCTTGAGCACGACACCGCGCGCGCCGAGCCGGATCGCCTCCAGGACCTCGTCCTCGTCGAGGGCGGCGGTCAGGACGACGATTTTAACCGGCGACTCCTCGCGGGCCAGCTCGCGCATCACCGCGAGTCCGTCGCGGACCGGCATCCTGAGATCGAGCACCAGCACGTCGGGTCGATGCTGACGCACTGCTTCGATGGCCTCCTCTCCGTTGATGCAGCGGGCGACGATCTCGAGATCCTGTTCCATTCCGAACAGCAGCTCGAGGCCGTCGAGCACGATCGGATGATCGTCGGCGACCGCAATACGGATGGCCATCAGGTCCTCTCCAGCCCCGTTGGCACCGTCAACTCCACCACACACCCGGTTCGGCTCGAGACGATCTTCAGGCTTCCTCCCAGCGCTGCGGCGCGTTCCTTCAGAGTACGCGGTCCCTGGTTCATCTCGAACAACTCAGGCAGTTCCCACGTCCCCAGGAACGGAAATCCGCATCCGTCGTCGCTGACGCGGATCTTCACGCTATCATCGAGGCTTCGAATCTCAACGGCCGCACGTGTTGCTTTTGCGTGCTTCGCAACATTCGCGACGGCTTCGTTGACCAGGCTGTAAATTTCCTGACGGAGCGCTTCGCTCACATTCGGAGAAAGCGAATCCGTATCGAGGTCGACGGGCAGGCCGAACTGCGTGCGGAAGCGCGCACCGAGATCGTCGAGCCGTGCGGTGAGCCGGAGGGCGGCGAACCGGGACCCCGAATAGGGCCGAAGCTGCTGAATGAAGGCGCGGAGGCCGCGCTGATCGGAGGCGATCACTTCCTGAATGTCCTCGATCGTCTGTTTTGCCGCGGCCGGATTCGTCTGCATCAGCTTTCCGAGCGTCTGGAGATGGAGGGCGACCCCGGTGAGCGATTGCAGGAGGCCGTCGTGCAAATCGCGTGCGAGTCGAACCCGCTCCTCCGCGACTGCGGATGCCTGACCCTGCAGCATGGCTCGACCCTGATGGAAGCGGGCCGCAATGATCTCCGCGACGACTTCGGCCGAGAGGACGACCTCGGTCGTCGCGGTGGGGAGCCCTGCCAGAAAGAGGCGTCCCTGGATGCTCTCCCCTTCCACGCAGACCGACAGCAGACTCTTCGTGCCGAGCTCGGCGGCGAGCTCCTCGTGGATCGGCCTCCTCCGCGAGAGCGCGACTCCGTCCCCGTTGCGGTAGTAAACCCTGGGAGGCTGGGCGGAAAGACTCGGGGTGAAGAACGACCGGTTTCCGAGGGGCGCGCTGACCATCGGCGACCAGCGGTCGAGAGGTTCACGGCGGTACTCGAACGACTCGCGCGTCCATTTCGCGATGCGCATGCACTGCTCGACTTCTTCCCACACGAGGACGGCCGAGTCGGCGCGAAGGAGCGTGGCCGCGTACCCGAGCGTCTCGCGCAGAAGATTCTCCCCGAGCGGAAGGGGCGTTCTTGGCCACGCCGCGAACCGGGCGAGGTCGAGCCTTCGCTGTTCGGCGCGGGCTTTCAGATGCCACAGAACCGCGGCCAGGGTGAGATGGCCCGCCAGCGTGGCACCGGGGCTGAGAAGCTGGAAACCCGGCTCACCGACGAGGCTCATGGCCACCATCCCGTGGACGACGATCATCGCGGCGGTGGTGGCGACGACCGCTCTCCAGCCGAACCGCAGGCCGGCGCTCATGACGGCGAGGAAACCGAACACGCGCATCGGCGTCACGAGGTCGCCGGCGACCCAGATCAGAAGCGCGGCGAAGCCGGTGTCGAGCAGGTGGGTGAGCGTTCTGTACCACCTGAGCCGGATCTGCAGGGCCGCGCGCGTGAGCTCGGCGATCACCGCGTAGACGAAATAGACGATCGCGATCGTCGAGAGGATCTGCTGGTTGCGAAAAACGCCGATGGGCTCTACATGGAGCACGAGGAGAGCGATCGCTCCAAGCAGCAGCCGGCCGGCTCCGGCAAGCCGTTCGGCCAGCGGATCGATCGAGCTCTCCCACCGCATCGCCGCCATTCTTAGCACACTTGTGAAAATGGCTGCTCCGCGCCCCGGGAAGCGCACCCCCTCACGTCTGACGCTGTATTGAGGCCATTGCTACCTCGGGTCCTGGTGGTGTAAACAGAAAGAACACATATGCAGCCCGAGATCGAGCAGCTCCAGCCGCGATTCAAGGAAATCGTTTTCGGGTGCATGGAGAGCATCCGGGCCACGAAAGCAGCTCTCTACCTGCTCGACTCCGAGAACGGGTATGTCCTGGTCGCAGCGTATGGATTTTCCGATTCGATCCGGAAGGCGATTCCGCCGAATGATCCGCTGCCCGATCGGCTCGTTATGCGGCGGGCGCCGTTTTTCGTGAACGGGCTGAACGACGAGCCGCGATTTTCCGAGATGATGTTCGCCGCCGGGACCGACCGTCTGCTTGCGGCGCCCGTTTACTCGCGCGGCCGGATGGCCGGGTTTCTCGACCTCAGAGACAAACCGGCCAGGCAACCGTTCGACACGACCGACATCGCCGAGGCCCAGAAAATCGTCGAACAACTCCTGGGCGTGTTTGCGGAGAAGCAGCTCTATGGCCAGCAGTCGATGCAGGTCGGAGCGGGAGGCGATCGCGGAGCGGAGATCAGCGCGGCGAACATCCTCCGAACGATCGAGACCGCGAAGACCACTGTCGCTCGTACGCTCGGAAGCTCGACCCTCACCTCGCGAACACTGTCCGAGCCCGAGATGGCCTCGGTCGCACTGTTGCTCCCTTCGATCCTGCAGCTCCCCGCCGTGCTCGTAGCTTCATTCGCATCAATCGGCGAGATTGGCGGCGGGCAGGTCATCGCTGCGAAAACGACGATGACCGATGAGGCCCTCGAACACTTCCGATCGAAGCTCGCCGCCTGGAGCCGGAAGCGGGGTGAGTCGGGCGTACTGACCCGAAGCTCGGTCCAGTACCCTCTCGGCGAGACCGAGCCGCCGATTCGGCCCGAGCAGCTCCAGACCGTACTGAGCGCGCCGGTCAAGTCGGCCACTTCCGAGAGCCTCGTCCTCAGCATCGGCTTCGACCGGACTCCCGATCCAGCGAGCCGGTCCTTCCTCGAGATCTTCCTTCGACAGGTCGAGCAGACGGTGCAGCAATCGCTCTCACACAGCTCGAGAAGGCTGATGAGCCAGCGAATCGCCGAGAAGCTGATCGAGCCCGACTTTCAGAAGTACCCCCACCTGGTCAACCACAGCCGGCGGGTCTCGCGCATGGCCGACTTACTGGCGCACCACGTCGGCCTGACCGATGCCGATTGCGAGAACGTGCGGATCGCCGGGCTGGTTCACGACGTCGGAATGCGCCTTCTCGATTATCAGGACATCTATCGGAAGAAAGAGATCTCGGATGCGGAGATGAAGATGATTCAGTCGCATCCGATCGTCAGCGCCGCTCTGGTGGCCGATTCGGGGCTCGGCGCCGAGGTTACCAGCCTCGTCCTTCACCATCATGAGCGCATCGACGGCAAGGGGTATCCGAACGGCCTGGCCGGCGAGCAGATCCCCGAGGGCGCGCGCGTGCTGCACATCTGCGAGGCATTCGACGCGATGACGGCGCCGGACTCGTATCAGGTCCCGCTGCCGGAGAATGAAGCCATCGAGCGGATCCTGCGCGGAAGCGGCGCCCAGTTCGACGCGGTGATGACCCGGAAGTTCCAGCAGATGCTGACCCAGTCCATTCAGGTCTGAGTCGGGCCGCCGGACGGCAGATCGAGCACCATCACGATCGCCGACTCGCCGTCGGGGTAGTAGCGCGGTCTGTGGTAGCGCTCCTCGAAAGCCAGCGACTCGTAAAAGTCCCGGGCATCGCGATTGGACTCTCTCACTTCGAGAGCGATCGTTCGGATCCCTTTTTCCTTTGCGAATCCGATGGCGTCATCCATCAGCAGCGCCGCAAGGCCGCGCCGCCGAAGCTGCGCCGCGACCGCGATCTTGTTCACGTGCATCTCGTCGAGGAAGTACATCGTGAAACAGTAGGCCACCACCGCCCGATCCGAGCGAAGGACGCGGTTCCGACGTCCTTCGGCGCGCAACTCGCTGGCGAAGAACTCCCGCCTCCATGGATTCGGAAAAGCTGCCTTCTCGAGGTTCTCGATCTGATCGAGGTCGGCGGCCGTCGCATTCGAGCAATACCAGCGATCAGCCATCGAGCTTCTGCCTCAGCTTCACCTCGGCTTCGGCGAGGCGCACGTAGATCGGCGTCGTGTCGCTCCGCCCTTCCATTCGACCGCTCTCATGGAGGGCGAGCGCGCGGCGGGCCCCGAGGAGTGCAAGGTTGGAGGTCGCGATGAGCTCCTCGAGCTCGAGGTGCGTTCTAATCCGGCCCTTCAGGGTCTCGAGATCGGCCTGACTCGCCAGCGACGGAGGGATCGATTCCTCACCCCCGGCAAACGCCGCGAGGTACCACTCGCCCCTCCCGGCATCCGACCAGACGAGAACTTCGTCCGTCCGCCCTCCGATCGCCGCTTCATGTGTCGAGAGCGCACACACCGGACGATCGATCGCGAACGCCAGGCCTTCGATCGTCGCCAGCCCCACGCGCACTCCGGTGAACGACCCCGGGCCTCGCGTCACCACGAGCAGGTCGAGCTCGCTCCGGCCGACCGATACCTCCGCCAGAATCCAGTCGACCGCGGCGAGCAGCTTCTCGTTTCGCGATCCCTTCCCCTCAGCTGCATAGGCCGCGATCGTGTCGTTTCCTCTCGTGAGCGCAATCGAGAAGAGCGGAAGGGACGCATCAACCGAGAGAATCAGCATCGTTGCGACTCATGCTCCGGAGGGCTCGAGATGAGCCGGCGCAGGGATGTCGAGATCCACCAGCTCGATTCCGATCTGGGCCGCGACCTCTTTCGACCGTTCGTCCCGGTAGAACTCCCCGTAATAGATTCTTCGGATGCCGCTGTTCGCGATCAGCTTGAAGCAACCCCAGCACGGCGACGCCGTGGTGTAGAGCTCCCCACCCTCGATCGAAACACCGTTCTTCGCCGCCTGGATGATCGCGTTCGCTTCGGCGTGGACGGTCGCCACGCAGTGGCCGTCCTCCATCATGCAGCCTACGTCCTCACAGTGAGGGAGGCCGCGGATCGACCCGTTGTAGCCGGTCGACAGGATCGTCTTGTCGCGCACGATCACGGCTCCGACCTTCTTCCGCCGGCACGTCGACCGCGTGGCGGCCTGGTGCGCGATCCCCATGAAGTACTCGTTCCAGCCTGCTCGCATCCATGCTCCTCGTGGAATGTTTCCGCGATCTTAACCTCTCATTCTCCGTCGAAATTCGCCCGAAGTCATCCCGCGGGAGCGCCGCGAATGCTGGGCTCTCACGCAGGCCGTGGGCGCGACCGAAGGACCTTAAAATGACGGGATTCTGCCACCTGCCCCGCCCCCGCGCGAGGGGCGAGGGGCGAGGGACGAGGGCCGAGGGACGAGGGACGAGGGACGAGGGATGAGGGAAAAGCAAATTCAGAAGCCAAGGAAAGATAGCCACGCCGACGCCCTTCGCCCCTCGCCCCTCGCTTCTCGCCCCTCGCTTCTCGCCTCTCGCCCCTCGCCCCTCGCCCCTCGCCCCTCGCCCCTCGCCCCTCGCTGACGCGGTTTGCTCCCCCTTCTGCCTTCTCCCCTCTACCTTCTGCCTTCCGCCCGTTCCCGGCTCGATCCATGCAAGGACGGCGAGTCAGGACCTATGAAATGGGAAAATGCCGTGTACTGATCGTCGAGGATCATGCTGACCTGAGAAGGCTTTACGCAGTCGGGCTCAATCAGCGTGGCTTCGAGGTCCGTCTGGCCGCCAATGGCGCGGAGGCCATCGACAGTATCGAGGAGGCTCGGCCTCATGTGCTCGTCCTCGACCTCTGTATGCCCATCATGGACGGTTGGGAGGTCATCGATCGACTAGCGTCCTCGGCGAACCCGGATATCCCGGTCGTGGTGGTCAGCGGCTACGGCCGGCCCGAAGGAAGAATCATCCCTCCCGCGGTCCGGGGATGGCTGGCAAAGCCGGCGACGATCGACGAGTTGGTACGAACGCTCGACGCCATTTCCCCCCTGGCCGACGCCTGCTGAACCTGCGAGGCTCGCGAGTCTGTAGAATTCGAACTGCATGGCTACGCTCACCATCCTCACCCGCGAGGGGGAGGAGAGATCCTGGATGCTCGAGCCGGGCTCACTGGTACGGATCGGGCGCGACGCCGATAACGAGGTGGTCCTCCGCGACCCTCGCGTTTCCCGCCATCACGCCCGCATCTTGCACGAGAAGGGTTTTTTCGTGATCTACGACCTGGCGAGCTCCAACGGAACGTTCGTCCAGGGGAAGCGGGTTCAGGTGGCACCGCTCGTGAACGGGACCGAGATCCGGATCGGCGGCTCCGTCGGCCGTTTCCGCGACGACTCACCCGGAAAGAAGGGCACACTGGTGGATCAGCGAACCGAAGATTTTTCCGAGGGAAACACGGACGAGGAAGGCAAGCCTTCCGCAACGCGGCCGATCCCCCGGCCGGATCCGGGAGACACCGAGAAGAGCGCGGTCGACGAAAATGCCACGCGCGGGACTGACGCCACTTACTCGGTCGACTTCGCGAGCGGCGGAGCGTCGGTCGTCCGCAACGGTGAGAAGCCGCTCTTCTTCTTCCACCGCCCTCCCCGGCTCGTCGCCTGGGTCGGCAGTCTCACCGCCGCGATGGTCGCGGCGACGGGAGTCACGGCGGTCGTCGTCCTCCTCCTGCTCGACAGGTTCCTGTCGGCGGGCCTGGCAGGCATCCTTACGATGGTCTTCATCGTCCTGATCCTCACGCTGATCCCGATTCGCGAACTGATCCTGTTCAGGGACGAATCGATGAGCGAGGTCGGATTGGTGATCCGGCAATCGCGCAGGCTCCCCGTTCCCGTCACCGAGTATCGCGCCGAGGAGCCTGGAGGGATCTTCCTCGCCTTTTTCAGCAAGAACTTCAGCTCGACCTTCGGCCGGCGCCGCTGGTGGATTCTCGACGAGAACGCCTCTCCCCTCGGATGGGCCGAGGAGGACTCGCTGCGCCGAGTGATGGCGAGAAAAGTCGCCGGCCACGCCATCCGGGCATTGCGAAGCAACTACCGATTCGTTATTGGCGGACGCTTCGTCGGTCAGATCGACCGGCGCGAGGACCGCAACGTCATCGATCTCACCCCGGACGAGGAGAATCACTTCGATCGCCGGCTCGCGATTCCGCTGTCGGTTCTGATTCTGTCGATCGAAGGAAGGTAGAGAGGCAGGGGCTAGGGGCTAGGGGCTAGGGGCTAGGGGCTAGGGAAAAGCAACAGCCAAAGCCGGGAGAAAATGCGAGATGCGCACCGCGGAGCGGTGCCAGCCGGAGTGCAGTTCGCACCCGGCGAATCGGTTTCATCGAGGCGGCTCCGGACCGCCGCGATCATTCGAAGAGGCGCGCGAGGCGCGCGACCCCCTCGCGCATGCGGTCGTCCGGTTCTTTTGCAAAAGTCAGGCGCATGCTGTTTCGCCCCGATCCGTCGACGAAGAATGCCGAGCCCGGGACGTAGGCCACCCCGGCCGCGATCGCCTGCGGAACCATTTCCGTCGTGTCGACGTCGCGATCGAGCGTGAGGAACGTGAACAGCCCTCCTTTCGCATCCGTCCAGCGGGCCCGCCCCCCGAACCGCCCGCTCAGCTCCGCCATCATCGCGCGGCTGCGATCGCGGTAGAAACTCCTCACGCTCTGAATCTGAGCGGGAAGCTCCCCTCTCGCGCAGAGCTCGTCGACGATCGACTGGTCCAGCATTCCCGAGCAGAGATCGGCCGCTTCTTTCGCGAGTTGCACGCGGGCCAGCACGGCCGGATTGGCGACGACGAAGCCGCAGCGGAGACCAGGGGCCAGAATCTTCGAGAAAGAACCGAGATAGACCAGATTCTCGAGAGCTCCCTCCTCCGCCCCGATCGGGGTCGTATCGGAGGATTCGTCGAAGACGATCTCGCCGTAGGGGTCGTCCTCGATGACGACGAACCCTTCTTCCCGCGCGATCTCCAGGACCTCCCGGCGGCGATTGGCCGCGAGAAGCCTCCCGGACGGGTTCTGAAAGTTCGGAATCGTGTAGAGGAATCTGACATTTTTTCCTTCCGCGCGCAGCCGCCCGCAGACGGCGCGGAGATCGGAGGGGACGAGGCCATCCTCGTCCTGAGCAACGCCGGCGAGCTCGGCGCGCCGGGCGTAAAAGGCCGAAAGCGCGCCGATATACGAGGGAAGCTCCACCAGCACGACGTCGCCCGGATCGAGGAAGACAGTTGCCACCAGGTGAAGTGCCTGCTGCGAGCCGGTCGTCACGATCACGTTCTCCGCCGAGCAGCGGAGACCGCGCGCGCTCACGATGGCCGCGATCGATTCCCGGAGCCGCGGGAGGCCGGGCGTCGGACCATATTGGAGCGAGACATGCCGGCGGTCCCGGATCACCTCGACGGCGAGCTCCGCGATGCGATCGGCCGGGAAGGTCTGCGGGCTCGGCAATCCTCCGGCGAACGAGATCACGCCGGGATCGTTGATCAGGTGCGCGAACGCGCGGATGGCCGAGGGGCGGAAGTTGGCGGAATCGGCGGAGAAGAAGGACTCAGGTTGCCGCAGGGACATTCGAAACCTCGCGAGGGGGAAAGACGGTCGCAACGATCGCCGCGATCATCCAGGAGCCGAAGGCGGCGCTGACGAGACTGTTGAGCAGAGAGAGCACGATCCGGAACGGGATCAGCGCCATTCCGACGCCCGGAATGATGTTTGCCGCGTCGAGCCCGAAGGCGAATCCGGCGACGAAGCCGCCGACGACCATCGAAAGCGCGAAGTAGGAGACCACGACCAGCAGGATCGCGCCTCCCCTCCGGCGCATCTGCACGCCCGCCAGCCGGAGAGATTCCCTCGCTCCGGCGCCCGTTCGGACCGCCTCGGCGAACGCGACGTGGGACCAGACGATCGCCACCATTCCCGCGACGATTCCAATGGCGACCGTGGCCGCAATGCCCAGGCAGGTCGGGATCAGAATCATCTCTGAGTCACGGAGCAGCATTGCGCCGATGAGCGCCGGAATCAGCGGAAGCAGCATCGCCAGCGCCGCCACACCCCAGACGATGTTGTAGATCCAGAAGTAGGTCCAGACGAACCGCTTCGAGTTGATCCACCACAGCTCCGGAGTGAAGACGCGGAACCAGTCGCGCCCGCCGCCCTCGGGAGCGCGATTCTCCGCAGCGGCGAACACGCCGAACACTCCTGCCGTAACGAAGGAATGAACGAGAACGGCCAGGCCAAAAACCACCGACACGACGACAATCGCAAAGAGGACCAGCAGCGGGGAGACACCGAGTACCCACTCGGCGAACGCTTCGGGATTGTCGATCGACGGCAGCCCGGTGGCTGCGCCCACGAAGAGCGGCACCAATGCGGCCATGACAGCCATCACCACGATCGCGATCACCGCGATCGATTCCGCGACCCGGATCAGGATCAGTGGCCAGTTCGCGATGGCGCTCTCCATCCCGCGGCGGAAAATCTCTCCGAACGGCCGCATCACACGCTCCTTCCGAGGCTCTTGCGATAGTCATCCCTGGCGGTGATCAGAACCGGGTGAGCCATCTCGAAAAGCCTGCTACGAAGCCGCGCGCCGATCCGGTCCTCGAGCCTCTCTTCGCCCGGCGCTCTCGGCTCATCGAGATAATTCGTCGTGAAGATCGTCGCCTTCACGTCGTTATAGCGGCTGTTGATGATGTAGTAGAGGATGTCCTGCACGAACGGAGTCGGCTTCTGCGATCCGAGCTCGTCGAGCACGAGAAGGTCCGCGTCGATCAGGGGCTGGAGGATCTCGGCCTTTTTCGGCGCGTCGCTCGAGTCGAACGAAAACTGTATGTCCTGAACCAGCTCCTGGAAGTTCCGGAACAGGAGCTTTCCCGGCTTGTCCTGATCGATGATCTCCACGATCGTCGCGACGGCGAGGTGGGTCTTTCCCACTCCGCTGCCGCCCATCAGCAGCAGGCCGCGATCGTCGGCGGGCCAGCAGTCGATGAAGTCGGCCACGCGCCGCTTCGCCGCCCCGAGCGAAACCTCGCTTCTGTCGTGAAAGCCGGAGAGCTGGCAGTGGAGGTATCGCTTCGGGATCCGGGATGCGGCGATGCGCTGCTTCCTCTTCAGATCCGCCTGGCAGACACAGGGCTCGGCGCGCAGCGACCCAGCGCGCGTGATCCACCCGGAGCCGCCGCAGATGTCACAGGAGGGGGGGGAGTCAGGCATGCCGGGGCGAGTGTAGCAGGAGGAGAAGACAAGCCAGAAGCCAGAAGCCAGAAGCCAGAAGAAAAGGCGAAGTCAGAAGGCAGAAGGCAGAAGTGAAGTCAAAATCAGGATCCGAGGTCCGCGCGTCATTCTGAGGCGCCGCCGACGAAGGCCGTTTCAGGCGGGCCGTTGTTTCTGACTTTTCTTCTAGCTTCTGGCTTTCGCCTTCTGCCTTCGCCTTTTCTTCTGGCTTCTGGTTTCTGGCTTCTGGCTTGTCTTTTCTCTTGGTGCTAACCAATTCCCTCGTCCTGCGTCTATTCGACCGATCCGAAAGGAGAAGGAGAAAATGACGATGAGATTACGCACGATTCTTTACATATCCCTGATGGCGATGGTGGTCGGGATCTCGGCTCTGTCCGCGGCCGAGATCACGGTGAACGCGAGCCGCGCGATCCAGAGCTGTTCCGATGTCAATTTCAGGATTGAGGGGCGCGCGGCGGTGGTCGCCGAGGAGCGCATCAGCGTCGGGGGCAACCTGCTCGCCGTCCGGCTCGGCGAAAGTCAGGGCTTTCCGCTCAAGGTGGTCGGCTCGGACCGCAGCGGTTATGAAGTCATCCTCTGCAAGGGAGCGAGTGACGACTCCGTTCTCTCGCAGATCCGCCTGCAGCAGACCGGCGAGACGGTGACGGTCGCAGGGCCGGCACGATCCGACTGGAGCGGTCACGTGATCGTTCTCGCTCCCCGCGACGGGGATCTCGAGATCGAGGCGACCAATGGACCGGTCTCGATCTCCGATCTCGCGGGCCGGTTGAAGGCGACGGTTGCGAACGGCCCGCTGTCGCTGAAGCGGGTCGGCGGTTCGGTCGAGGTAGAGTCGAGGAACGGCCCGGTGAGCTTCACCGGCGGCTCGGGTGACGTCTCGCTCACCTCGAAGAATGGCCCCCTGACGATCAATCTCGAGGGCTCCTCCTGGGAAGGCGGAGAGCTTCGCACCTCGGCCAAAAATGGGCCGGTCACGGTTCGCGTGCCTCAGGGATACGCTTCCGGCCTCGTCCTCGAGAGGGGGGCGCGCACGCCGCTCCGCTGTCCAGCGGCGCTCTGTGGCGAGCGGCCGGAATTCTTCCGCGACAATCAGACCCGAATCGAGATCGGCCACGCCATGCCGCGCGTTCACGTGGCCGCGATGAATGGTCCCGTGACCATCAAACAGGCCGACTGACATCGGGAGTCGAGCTTCTTTATGGCCCTCCTTGCTGCGACGCGGGGTGCCAGGAGATTTCTTCGATACAAAGAGCCAGCTCGCGATCGTCCGTCGAATCGGAGACTTCCGAAGGAACGAACGATCGCGAGCTTTCGATCGTCAATGTGGCCGCGGGACCGGGGGGAAACTCGGCTCGCAACACGAGCGAGGACTCGGTCAGCCTCGCGGCTCCGAATGGCTGCTCGTCGAGTTTCAGGCGGACCTCCGGGGGTGTTCCGCGAAGATACTCGGGGATGCGGAGCCTGAGGTCGAGAACGAAAGGCTGCTCGCGCGCCGGAAGCGAAAGCGTCGCCGACCGCGGCATCCATCGCCAGCTCTTCCATTCGTCCGATTCGAGTCCGTACCATTGCGGGCCGAGCCCCACGCCTCGTGCGAGCGGCACCACGGAGACCTGGAAGTAGCGCCGCCTGACGATTTCCCCGAGTGGCCTCTCGGACCGACGGAAGGTCCTCACTCCGGGCTCGAACGCAACCCCCTCCATCACGAACCAGCTTCCTGCCGCCACGGAGGCCGGCGGACGGTCGTCGACGACGGTGTAGTTCCCCTCGGGAAGCAGGTATTGCGCAAACGGCGAGAGCGCGAAGTCTGCATAGATGTGGACGGATGGATCTCTCCGGACTTTCTCCTGCAGGAATGCGAAAGCCGCCGCCGTGGGGGAGGGTTCTTCTCGGACATCGCGGATTGCGCTCACCGAGCGCACCTGCATCAGAGTCGCGAGCAGGAGGCAGAGCGTAACTGCGAGCGGCACGCGCCAGCGGCCCGTCCATCGGGTGAGACCGACCGAGCCGCGCGCGGCGAAAAATGCGACGGCCGGAGCGTACGCCAGCGCGAATCTTCGCGCACTGTTCACGTCGAGCGTGAAGAGGGCGAAAACGAGGAATGGGAGAAAGATGAGAAGAACGATCCCGACTGTCTTCTCCCGGCGAATCGATCCCGCGACGAGGCCAGCGAGAGCGAGCCATACCAGGATCTCTCCCATGGATTCCGCTCCCCATGCGAAGAGGAAGTCGTCGATCCGCTGCGGAACGGGCGGAGCCGTCGTGCTCTGCCACGAGTCGACATCGCGGATGTACTTTGCGTGTTTCGCAGAGACCTCCAGGTAGGGCTCGAAGCCGCCGCTGGCCCGCGCTGCAAGGCCGTAAATGGCCGTGACGAGGAGCGCGGAGGCGATCGTGGCGGCGATCAGTTGTGGCCACGCCCGCTCGCGGATGCGTCTGTGCGCGGCGATGAGCGCCACGCCCAGGATCATCAGCGCCGATTGTGCGCGGACTCCGCAGGCGAGCGCCGCGAGAATCGCTGCGACGAAGAACCACTCGCGGCGCTCCTGCGAACGGAGAAACGCGGCGCAGGCCGCGAGGACGATCGCGACGGCGAGCGAATCGCTGAGTGCCATGCCGCCGAAGACCGCGACCGTAGGCATGGCGGCCAGCAGGAGAGGCGCAAGAACCCGTTCGATACGACTGGCGCCGGCCTCTCTGAGCAGCCACCAGGTGAGGGGCACAAGCAGGATCGACGCGGCGACCGAGATCGACTGGAAGGCGCGAAAATCGCTGGAGACGAGCGGTCGCACGAGATGAGCGAGCGCGACGAAGATGGGAAAGCCGGGAGGATGTGGGCTATGACTTCCCACATCGAAATCCTCGAGGGAGCGGCTGAATTGAACCTCGTCCCAGTCCCAGAGCGACGCGGCGCGTCCCCACACGCGAAACGCGGCGACGGCCAGGGTCATCAGGAGAATCAGCAGAGATTCCCGCCGCCCGGAGCGCGTGCTCACTGATTCAGGTTCGGTAGGCATGCCTCTGGTGAATACGCTTCCGAGAGGGCCGGCGTCCAGAGCAGGAGCCAGGGGCCAGGGGCCAGGGACCAGGAAAATCAAAAGCGAGAGTGAGATTTACTTCTTGGACGATGACCGAAGCCGCGATGCGGTACTTTTCCGGCGCCTCGCAGTCGTGGGCGAGCAAGCAGCCGGCGCTCACTTTCCTCATCGTCTTTCTCGCACTCGTGTTTACCGGCGCGGGGAGGTTTTCTCTGGATGCGCTCATCGCGTCGAGGTCCGGAGGGCGGGGCTGAGCTCGCCCAGGCAGCCCCGGCGGCAGGCGTCGGAGCTGATCCACATCGCAATCGTTAACGCTCCGGTCACCCCGGCTAAATTATCAGGCGCTCCTTTTGCTCTGGATGGCGTGAGTCGTCCCTCAGCGGGACCACCACGGTATCCGGCCGAGGGGGATTTCGCCCTCAAAGCCGAAACCATCCAAGGAGACCTTTTATGAAGTTCGTAACAGCAATGGCTGTAGTGATCGCCCTTTTTGCGGCCGTGCCCGCCTCGGCGCAGACCCGGTTCTTTGACGTGACCGGCTATTACGCGATGGTGGATCCCCAGGGAGACAATCGTCCCGGATTGAATGCAGTCGATGAATTCGAACTCGACTCGTCGAGCGGTTTTGGACTCGGCGTCAACGCGTTTCTCACGAACAGGCTCTCGCTCGAGCTCGCCGCGTACGCCTTTGAGTCCGAGGTTACGGTCAGGCCGCGACTGGTCAACCAGTTTGCGGTGCGCGATCTCGACATGATGCCGATCACGGCGACCCTCCAGTACCACTTCAACCCCGAGGGACGATTCGACGTCTACCTCGGTGCGGGGGCCGCGTACGTTCTGTTCGGTGACCTGGACGATTTCTCGGGCTCGGACCTCCGCGCGGTCGACCTCGAGGACGATATCGGCTACGTGGTGAACGCGGGCGCTTCGTTCGACATCACGCCGAGGCTGGCGATCGTCGGCGACATCAAGTACGTTCCGGTCGAAGCGTCTGCAAGCGCGGTGTTCACGAACGCGCCCGACCAGACGTTCGACATCGAAGTGAATCCTGTCATCGTCGGACTGGGCCTGTCGTACCAGTTCTGATTTCCCGCGGGCCGCGCCGGAGGGGTGATCCTCCCGGCGCGCGTCCGCACCTCGCTCACGGGTCAGCGACCCTGAGCTTCCTCTGCCTTCTCGAGCAAGTCCGTTACGTTCAAATCCTCGAGCGAGTCGAGCACGAGGTCGGCGGCGTCGAGCTCCTGACGGGTTTTCGCATTGGGATTGCGGACGGCGACGCAGTACGTCCCGGCGGCTTTCGCGGCGCTGACACCGACCCCCGAGTCCTCGAAGACGACGCACTGTTGTGGTGAGACGCCGAGCCGGCGGGCGGTCAGCAGGTAAGGCTCGGGGTTGGGTTTCGGATGCTCGACATCGCTGCCGTCGACGATGACCGGAAAGGCATCGAGCAGACCGGCGCGCTCCAGCAGGATCTCGATCGACTCCCGCACCGCCGACGTCGTGATCGCCACCATGAGGCCTGCTTCCTCGCACGCGCGGACCGCGGCCTCGACGCCTGGAAGCAGCGAGATCTCGCTTTCGCGGCACACCTGGTCGAAAGCCTCGCGTCTCAGCCGTTCCAGCTCGGGGAGCTCTGCCGCCCAGCCGAACCACTCCTTCATCTCCCCGATCTCATCGACGATTCTCCGCCCGGAAGCGTTCATGTGCGAAGGGGGCAACTCGTCGAAATCACTCCCCATCGCCTGGCAGAGAGCACGGTCGGCCGCAGCATGCTGAGGCTCGAGATCGATCATCGTCTCGTCGAAGTCGAAAATGGCCGCGCGGAGTGGAGTCATAAAGGCAGGGGCTAGGGGCTAGGGGCCAGGGAAAGTCAGAGTCAAAAACTATACGTCATCCCGAGGAGGCGCAGCCGACGAAGGATCCAAGAAGGCGGGGATCGCGTTGGCCGGTGCGGGGGAACGTGGCCCCAAGCTCGATCCTGCAATCTTGAGATCCTTCGGTCGCGCGCACTTCATCGTCCGTCGATGAAGATTGCGTCGCCGGTGCGATCTTCGACGACCGAGGCCCACGCCTGCACTGCGGACGGGGCGCGAATCTCGAGGCGAACGGGACCTGCAAGGCCGAGGGCGTCGATCGCCCCGAGAATCGTCTGGAAGCCGAGCGGCGCCAGTCGAAGCGTTTCGATCGACAGAAGGTTACCGCCCTGGTCGAGCAAACGCAGCTCGACCTCGGCTTCGATGCCGCTCGTCTCGACGAGTCCGATGTTGATCCTCTGCCCGGCATGCCCTCCGACGACGAAGATCTGACGCGGTTTCGCGGCAGCGGCGAGTCCGAGCTCCCGCAGCGGAACCGTCTGGCCCCAGGTTCCTCCCGACGTGTCGTTGTAGACCCGGATTGAACCGATGAGCGGAGCCGTCGAGACGACTCTCAGCGGACCGGTCGACGGTCCGAGATGGGGGAAGAGAGCGCCGAATAGATCCTCGGCCGTGAACGATGCGCCGGGCGGGATGGTCAGCGAGGCGCTTTCGCTGCCGCTGCCGAGGTAGAGAAGGTTCACCGTCGCTTCCAGAGGCGAAGGGTTCAGCAGCGTCAGTTCCGTCTTCCAGTTCGATTCCTCCGCCCCGGGTGCGGAACCAACGACGTCCGCGCTCCATGTGTGAGCGGCCCCGGTGAACGCGGCCGGAGCGGCGGCGTACGAGAATGCCGCGTCGCCGGTATTCTGATCGACCCGGCTCGCCCATGCGATGACGTCCGGCGACGATTCGATGCGGACGGCCGATCCGGCAGTGACCTGCCCACCAAACAGGGACTCGAGAGACTGTTGGGACGCCTGATGCGGTTCGAGCGAAATGGAGGCGGACGCCCCCTCGACGCCGTCAGCATCGAAGAGTGTCAGATTGACGCTCCGCGGTTGGCCTGCCGTCTCGACCAGGCCGAGGTTGGTTCGGAAGAGCTGATCATGCCGGAGCCCGGCGAGCCAGCGGACGGCCCCTTCATCGCCGCGACTCCAGCCGGGGATTCTCTGGCCGAACCTCCCGGCGGGCGAGTCGTTCCAGGTGGTCGCCCATGCCTCGAGTTCCCCTCCCGTCCTGATGCGAATGTGCCCGGTGGCCTCCGAAAGTCCGAAGAGGGATCTGACGGCGCGATCGATTGCCACGGATTGGCCTTCCGTGAGCGGGACCGAGATCGAGAGCGAGCTCGCTACGGTGCCGGCGGGGACGAACGTGAGAAGCGGATCACAGACTCCCGTTCGGCAGAAGAGATGGACGTCGGTCTCCCACCGCGTGTCGCGAGCCCCGGGAGCAGCTGCCGCACCGGGAAGGATGACATCAGCGCGCCCATCCGCCGGCGCAGCCGCGGGCTGCAGGACCGAAACGCGGATCGCGACCTCCGATCCGCTCTCCGAGAGCCGAAGCGAGAACACGCGAGGCGCCGAGCTCGAGATGGAGACTTCGATGATTGCGCGCTCGCCCGCCGCGAGAGTCGGCGGCTGCTCGATGGCGACTCCGTCGGGAATCGACTCGAGCGTGACCGGAGCCGGCGCGCTCGACGGGTTGACGATCGGCAGAGAGATCTTGATCGGGAACTCCGATTCACTCGTCACGATGTTCAGGTTGCCACCGAGGAATCTGGCCCCCGAAAAACCCTCGATGTGGAACGCGTCGGACCAGACCACGTCACCGCATGAAGCGGCAGAGCCCACCCGGAACCAGCTCTCGCCGTCAACAGGGACGGAGAGCTCGGGAGCCCCGGCGGCGTGAGTCACCGCCCCCTCGAACGACGGGGTTCGGGCGATCTGTACGAGCCAGGGCGCCGCCCCTCCGCTCCAGCGCAGCCGGGCAAGCCGCCGATTCGAGTTGAGCTCGGCCCGAAGCGCATCGGGGCGCGTGACGACGACGGACGGGTCCCGAAGGATCTCCAGCCCCCATCGGTCGGCGACGGCGACGAGTCCTCCTGCAGCCGACGCCTGCGCCGGCTCGAGAAACCCCGTGATCGTGTGACTGATCTGCGGATTCGCGGGATTCGTGAGATCGACGCGGTCGACTCTTCCGTCCGGGGACGATGCCCAGAGGATCCGCCCCGTTGCCGACAGCAACGACTTCAGGCCGACCTCGATCGCCCCGATCTCAAGCGGAGCTGCCAGAATCGAGAGGTCGAAGATCCGGAGCATTTCGTTCTGCGAAATGACGAGGAGGCGGGGGGCACCGCCCGAGGCTTCGAGGATGAGGCCATCGACCGGATTTGCCATCGGGTAGAAGTTTCCAAGTCCCGGATCTCCAAGGTTCGATATGTCCATCACGAGAACGCCCTGTGGGACGAGTGCGTAGATCCATCCTTCGTAACCGACCACGGCATGCATCTGCCCGTAGCTGGGATGTCGCCGGCCGCCGATCTGTGCGGGCCAGCTCGCCGGATCGGGGCTCATGATGTGGAGACCCGAGCCGCGGTTCGCCTCCGCGATGAGAGAGCCGGCGAAGTCGGCGCCGCTCGGTGCGATTCCGCCGCTCTCGTGTGCGCCGCGGTAGACCGGATTCGCCGGGTTCGTCACGTCGAAGAGATGGACGTTCGCGCGACCGTAGACGATGGCCTGATTTCCCCGATGCCTGATTCGATCGTCCGCCCGGCCGTAATCGACGGCGGCGACTTCGATCGGACGGGCCGGGTTGGCGAGATCGAGAACGCGGAGCATCGGCGGGTCGGCGACGAACGCATATCGTCCGGACAGAGCGACCCCGCCGAGCGGACCGGCGAATCCTCCGGCAAGCTCGCCGAACATGACGAGCTTCTCTCCCGAACGGCTCCAGCAGCGCAGGTCTCCCGGAGTTTCGGATACGAACCCCTGCGCGTCGGTGATCGTCCAGGCGGAGCAGATCGCGCCGCCGCTCGAGGCGAGGGCGACCACCGGTTGCGTAACCGATGCCTCGACCCGCGGGGCGCGAAAGTCGGAGACATCGAGCGAGACGATCCGGTCGTGGTCGGAGAGCGCGAGCTGGTTGCCATCGAGAGCGAGTTGGTCGATCCAGTGGGTGCGGTCATCGAGGAACGAAGAGACGATACCTGTCGCGCGGTCGAGTACGAGAAGCCCTCGTTCCAGCGCGGCGAAGTAGACGGCGTCATTCCCGATTGCCACATCGACGGCATCGGCAGGGTGGGACTGCAGCAGCTGCGCCGTTCCTCCGGCGATCTGGTACTCGAAGGTGCCGAATCCGGCGATCGTCACGAAAAGGATGTCGCCCGCCAGGTCGATGGCGGTCGCGGGCCGCGGGAGGAGGAACTTCCATCTGGAGACGAGGTTCACGGGCGTGACGTCGAAAATCTCGACCCAGCCGGACGCGGTCACGGCGGTCGAGCCGTCGGCCGCCAGCAGTGTCCCCTCGGTGGGCTTCGAGTCGATCCTGCCGAGCGGACTCTCCGCGCTCCGGCTCCACAGCTCGAGGTGGCCTCGCGTCAGAATGATCAGTGACCCGGAAAGGAGCTCGATGTCGGTCGAAGGCGAAGCCGTTCGGATCGACGAGATTGCGCGGACGGCCCCGCCGCCGGTCTCGAAGACGGTCACCCCGCGACCGTCCGCCGCCCAGAACTTTGACCCCTCGGCTTGCAGCGCCTGCGTCTGGCCGCGCTCACCCCAGCGTGCCACGCGAAGACAGTTCGCGTCGATCTGCGCCTGCAGCGCTGGGGCGGATGTGAGGACGAGGAGCAGAGCGAGGACGAATGGGCGCATGTGAAATCGCTCCTGCAATGGTTATGCGCGGGAGGGGGAGAACGATAGGACCTATAGGACAAATAGGACGTATAGGACGCATAGGACGAGCCCGTAAAGACTGAGAGCCGCTTCCGATCTGTCCTATAGGTCCTATTAGTCCTATACGTCCTATAGGTCCTATCGTCCCCCCTCCTCCTGTTCAGACCTTCAAGTAAATCCCTCGCTTCCACAGCGGCCACAGAATGAGCATCCAGAGAAGGACGAAGGAGAGTGCGAATGCGAGAGATGCCGGCTCGGGAGGGAGCCAGGACGCGAACAGCTCCCGGTAGACGAC
>JBHEPS010000289.1:430-876 GCA_046260175.1 Thermoanaerobaculia bacterium | reverse complement strand
AAGTTCACGGCGGCGGGAACGAGAAAGAGGGGCGTCGTGAATCCGGGCGAGCGCTTGCTGCTGACGAGGTAATCGAGCATTCCGAGCTTCGGCTTCTGGAACGCGCCGTCGCGGCTGAGGCCTCCCTCGATGAAAAACGCCTGCGTCACGCCGTTCCGCGTGATCGTCTGCACGAAGACCTTGAGGATCGCGTGGTAGAGCGTTTCGCGGTAGCGGCGTCGGATGAAGTAGGCGCCGCAGAGGCGGAAGAGCTGATTCAGGGGCCAGAACTGCGCCCACTCCCCCACCGCGTACGAGACCGAGACGTAGCGCGAGAGGGCGTAGGTCACGAGAAACGGATCGAGGTCGGAGCGGTGGTTGAGGACCCAGACGACGGTCGTCCCCCTCGGCACGCGGTCCCCGTAGTGCCGCAGCGGTCCCTTGTCGACGATGATTCGGTAGAGAGT
>JBHEPS010000289.1:0-242 GCA_046260175.1 Thermoanaerobaculia bacterium | reverse complement strand
CCGCCCGAGCGCAAAAGCCAGCACGACGGCGAGCGCGATCGCCGCCACGGTTACTAGAATCCACATGGGAGGCGCTGATGGTATGCCCCGCGAGGATGGGCGGCAAGGGGGGAGTGGAGAGGACGAATAGGACAGATAGGACGAATAGGACCTATAGGACTACAGGACGTGCTGTCTTACGTCGGTGAGAGCGAGGGGCCGTGCCCATGCCGTTCTACCTATTCGTCCTATTCGTCCTAACC
>JBHEPS010000288.1:504-877 GCA_046260175.1 Thermoanaerobaculia bacterium | reverse complement strand
CGTCTGGAGGCATCGACCGCCTCGGCACTGCCGACCAGGATCTTCTTGGGATCGCACCCCCGCAGGGCGCAGGTTCCTCCGGGAGGCAGCTCGTCGATGACGGCAACCGACCACCCGGCTTTGCGGCAGCGGGTGGCGACGCTCGACGCGGCAGAGCCGGTGCCGATCACTGCCAGGTCGAATCGCTTCGAGCTCTTGCTCACCAGGGGACCTCCAGATCGCGCATGGCCGCATGAATTTTAATGCTGTCGATGATCGAGTTCAGAGCTCCGGGATTAGCGTTATAGACGAAGAGCAGTCGGGTGACGGGCCTGGGCATCGCGTGGTTCCTCCATGAATCTGGGGTGTCGGCGGATGGACGAGCGGCGGGGCC
>JBHEPS010000288.1:0-316 GCA_046260175.1 Thermoanaerobaculia bacterium | reverse complement strand
AGCGTCCGTGCTCGTTGCTCTTCGTATCAGGCGAATGCTCGCTCGCTACGTCGAAATCAGTCTTCATCGCTCCTCCACGAGCCCTGGTCGTAGGGACCGCCTGCGGCGGTCCGGTCGCCGGAGGCGACTTTCTCGCGCTCGAAGAAGAAAAGCCGTCGCGCTGCGCGCGACCGGACCGCCGCAGGCGGTCCCTACCCGGCATGATCATCTTAGTCCGTGTGAGTACGCGCGGAAGGGCTCGGCGATTGCGAGCGAGGAGATCAGGACCGCTCCGCCAAGCTCGCGGCAATCAAACTGCTTCGGGGAACGTCTAACC
>JBHEPS010000287.1:0-879 GCA_046260175.1 Thermoanaerobaculia bacterium | reverse complement strand
GCCGAGCCGTTCCCCGGTGGCGCGCCCGTCCCAGAAGTTCCCTCCGACGAAGAGCGCTTCCTCGCGGATCCGGCGGGCGATCGTCTCATCGTTCGTGGCCTGGGCCACGGTGCGGGTGCGCCTGGCGAGATGCGCTGCGGCGTTGACGGGGGTGAAGATCGGACTCGGCGTGGCATAGGCCGAGCTCGGCGGCTTGCGGTTGCCGAACCGCCCCGCGACGGAGCCGGCGGAGATGGCGACGCCCGCATTGACGGTCGAATCGGGGCCGGTCCACCCGGCGAGAGGGTCGTGGCAGGATGAGCACGACTGGTTCTGGTTCATCGAAAGCCGCTGGTCGAAGAAGATCTCCTTGCCGAGCGAGGCTACCGGGTCGGACTGGCCTGCGGCCGCCACCGCGATGAGTGCAAGAAGAGCAAGGACGATGATCGAGATTCGCATGGGGGCTCCTGGTTCACTGGTGGCGGAGGATCTTTTCCTCCGCTCGGCACGCTGCTCCTGCGGAGGAAAGGATCGTCCGCCACTTACTCTCACTGCATCGGGGGAAAGGCCCGTTCGGGCGAAGTCTACTCATATACGGGAAGCTGGTTCGTGTTCGAACCACGAGGCGTGACTGCGAATACGGGCCCGCGTGACCCTCTATAACAAGAGACGCCTATGGGCGGTCGGCCGTTGACGTCAACGGTCGAGCTCGGCGTGGAACATGACGGACCTCCGCAGTTCCCTCTCCGAGCCGATTTTGCCTCTGACCTTTCTTCTGGCTTCTGGCTTTCGCCTTCTAGCTTCGCCTTTTCTTCTGGCTTCTGCCTTCTGCCTTCTGCCTTTCCCTGGCCCCTAGTCCCTAGTCCCTAGCCCCTGCTCTTCTGCTACGCTGTCGTCGAA
>JBHEPS010000286.1:490-881 GCA_046260175.1 Thermoanaerobaculia bacterium | reverse complement strand
GGGCTGCTGGTCGTGTCGCTCCTGCTCATGCCGGTGACCCGCGGCGCGAGAGTCGCGGCACCGTTGCGAGCCGCTGCCTGGGGCGGCGCCGCGCTCTTCGCAGTCTCGCTCGTCCTCATGCAGTTCGGGTGGATCCGATGAGAACGATCGGCCTCCTATGCCTCGTCGCGGCGGCCGGCCTCGCGTGGCCTATCGCTCCGTACTTGCTTCCGCGTCCATCGGGAGCCGCGGAGGCACCCGACCCGAGCACCGGTGCGATGTCGGTCGGCCTCGCGAGCACGGCCGACTGGCAGGAGCTCGTCGTCGAGCGCCCCGACCTGCGCCAGATGGAAGTCGTGTTCGCCCCCTTCACGACGATTCAATCGCGGGACGATCGGGAGCCGAGGGCGAC
>JBHEPS010000286.1:0-275 GCA_046260175.1 Thermoanaerobaculia bacterium | reverse complement strand
GTTCCCCCTCAGCCGGATTCCGATCCTCTTCCTCGCCGGCATCTCGCTCCTCGCCGGCGGATTCATCGAAGCACGACGCAACGCCACAGGAGGCCGGCCATGAACGGGCATGAAACGAAGGCAGAGGAAAAGATCCTCTGCCACAGTGGCGGAGGATCCTTTCCTCCGCTCCATGATTCGAAGCTCAATGCAACAAGCCGCAACGAGCGGACTATCAAGGCGGGAATCCTGTGTGTCTGGGCCGCGATCCTCGTCACGCTGCTCCTCGGATGTGG
>JBHEPS010000285.1:587-887 GCA_046260175.1 Thermoanaerobaculia bacterium | reverse complement strand
AAAGTCGGCAGCCTGCTGAAACCGTACGGGATTGACGAGCTGCTGAAGGCGATTCGGAAGGTCGTTTGAGCCAAGCCAGAAGCCAGAAGCCAGAAGAAAAGTCAAAGACAGGAGCGGACTCCGTACTTTTGGTTTCGGTTCTGATCATTCTTCTTTCTTCTGGCTTCGCCTTTTCTTCTGGCTTCTGCCTTCTGGCTTCTGGCTTTTCTTCACAGCTCCGTCAGCCCGGGAGTCATCGCCTGCCTCGCATTCACCCGGTCGATCACGTAGCTGAGCATTCCGTGCGCGAGCTCGTGGTCG
>JBHEPS010000285.1:0-350 GCA_046260175.1 Thermoanaerobaculia bacterium | reverse complement strand
CTGACGGACGTTGAACGTGTCGGGGGTGGCGATGACGAGGATACGCGCGCGGGCCACGTGCGCCTGGATGAGAACTTCGGGCTCCGCGGCGTCCCCCGCCACCGCATGAATTCCCCGCTCGCGGAGCTGCTCGACCAGCTCGCGGTTCTGCTCCGCGACGACGAACGCGATCTTCTTCTCCATGAGGGCCTGACCGATCCTGCTTCCCACTCTGCCGTAACCGACGAGCACCACGTGCCCGGTCACCTCGTGGGAGCCGACGCTCGCCGGCAGCTCAGCGAGTGGATCGTCGCGGTGCTCGAGCCGCCGCGCCCACTCCGAGCGGCTGCGGATCCAGACCTGGGCCGGCT
>JBHEPS010000284.1:253-890 GCA_046260175.1 Thermoanaerobaculia bacterium | reverse complement strand
TCATCCGAAGACTACAAGGCGAGACTGATCGGATACATCGGGGATCGGGAGCCACTCGAGATCCTCGGCGAGACATCTCGCACCCTGCGCGAGCTTCTCGACGGAGTCGATCCGGAATCGCTCGCGATTCCGCCCGCACCCGGGAAATGGTCGATCGCGGAGATCCTCGCCCACCTGGCGGACGACGAATTCATCCTCGCTTACCGGATGCGCACCGTTCTGGTCGACCCGGGCGTCGAGATCGTCTCGTTCGATCAGAACCGGTGGGCCGACGATCTCCATTATCGCGAGATTCCGCCGGGCGTTTCTCTCGCCGCCTTCGAGACAGCCCGTCAATGGAATCTCGAGCTGATGAAAACGCTGACTCCGGAACAGTGGGACCGGTTCGGAGTCCACGAGGAGCGCGGCCGCGAATCAATCCGCGACATGGCGCTCCTCTACGCCGGGCACGACATCAACCACTCGAATCAGATTCGAGCGATCGTCGGGCGGTGAAGTCAGAAGCCAGAAGACAACGGCATCCTGAGGAGGCGCTCGATGCACGCGGTTGCTCATCGGGGAACCCGCGTGCCGACGAAGGAACTTAAGATGCGAGATCGTGTTGGCCGGTGCTGGGGAACATGCAGGGGCCGGCATC
>JBHEPS010000284.1:0-243 GCA_046260175.1 Thermoanaerobaculia bacterium | reverse complement strand
AAGGCAGAAGGCAGAAGGCAGAAGCAAAATCCAGAGCCATCGGTAGAGCCAAGTCATCCTGAGGCACGGCGAAGGATCTCAAAATGGCAGGATCGCGTTGGACGGGGACGGGAAGCGTGGCAAGTGGCAGGATCCTGCAATCTTGAGATCCTTCGGTCGCGCCCACCACTCCGCGGGTCTTCACTTCTCCGCCGCGCGCCCTCAGGATGACGAGGTTCTCCTTCTGCCTTCTGCCTTCTGCCC
>JBHEPS010000283.1:0-899 GCA_046260175.1 Thermoanaerobaculia bacterium | reverse complement strand
CGAGCCACTCGGCCGACCGCCGCCCCGACCGAACGCAATCCTGCAATTTTGAGTTCCTTCGTCGGCTCCCACTGCTGTCTTGAACTGAAACGACCTCCCGCGCCTCCTTCTAATGAACCAGCCTGGTTCATTTCGTCGACAAGCACGATCCTGTCATTTTGAGATCCTTCGCCGTGCTTCGCCGGCTCAGGATGACGTCGACTTCTGACTTTTGCCTTTAGCCCGCCGGCTGAGCCGCCCACAACTCTCCCTGTCGTGCGATGACCTCGGCGAGCTTCGAGGAGGCTGCGATCGCCTCGGGCGTCCAGTGGTGTCGCTCGGACCTATTGAGGGCTCCGAGGTCGTGTTGCGATCCGCGAGAGCTCCGCGACCAGGTCGTGCGGGTCAATCGGCTTGGTGAGATAGGCGTCGAGACGGACGGCGTCCTCGTTGGTGCTCGCCGGGAACGCGCTGAGCGCGACGATCTTCACGCCTTCGCCGCCGTCCCTCGCCCGCAACTCGCGGGTCAGCTCGTATCCGTCGACTCCGGGCATGCCGATGTCGGTGAGGACGATGTCGGGCAGGCCCGCATCCCACGCCTTCAGCGCCGTTGCGGCCGAATCGCAGATTGCCACTTCCGCGCCTGCCAGCTTCAGAGTGGTCGCGATGTAGTGTCGCGTCTCCGGTTCGTCCTCGACGAGGATGATCCGCGTGCCGGCCAGCGGCTTCGGGCGAGAGGTGTCGTCCGGCTGCGCGACCCGGGGGGCTGGTGCGCGTGGGGCGGGCGGCTTAACGGGAAGCGTCAGGGTGAACGTCGCTCCTTTTCCGCGGCCTTCGCTGAACGCCGTCACGGTGCCGCCGTGGGCTTCCGCGAGGCGCCGGACGATGGAGAGACCCAGGCCGAGGCCGCCGTGCAGGCG
>JBHEPS010000282.1:0-910 GCA_046260175.1 Thermoanaerobaculia bacterium | reverse complement strand
GATCTGACGTCGTCGCGCCCGCAACGCGGCCCCTCTGGTTTCTTTCACAGCCTCTCAGGATGACGGGGCCAGGGGTTGCCTTGCTCTTCCCTAGCCCCTAGTCCCTAGTCCCTAGCCCCTGCTCTTGTGGCCCCTGCCTCTCAGATCTCACGCGCCGATGTGACTTCCGACATGCCCCGCGAACGGACGGGGGCCGAGATTGCTGAAAAGCGGAGGTTCCACCCTCGCGCGTTCCAAACGGAGGAAACGGACCATGACGAGACCCACGCGTCCCCTCATCTGGTTCTTCGCCCTGCTCACCCTCGGAGGAATCTGCTTCATCCTCGCCGAGAGCCCGGTCGTCGTGCTCCTCCAGGATGCCATCACCGGCGAGCGTGAGGCGCAGGCGAGATACGTCGCGTTTGCGAAGAAGGCCGATGAAGAGGGATACGCCGGCGTGGCGAGCCTGTTCCGGGCTGCGGCCGCGGCGGAGAAGGTTCACGAGGAGCGTTTCCTTAAACTTCTGGCAAAACGTGACGGTCGCGCGTCCGCCGAAGTTGCGCCCCCCGAAGTCGGGACGACGAAAGAGAACATCCAGACCGCGATGCAGGCCGAGCAGACCGAGCGCGACAAGAGCTATCACGATGCGATCGAGGCTGCGCGCGACGCCGGCGATCCCGAAGTCGCGGCGCTGTTCGACCTGGCGAGAACCGCCGAGGCCGAGCATGCGAACCTGCTGATGGCGGCCAACTGGCAGCTCGAGTCGATGAAGGCGAAGAAGAGCTACTGGGTCTGCAACGCCTGCGGATTCACCTCGGAAGCCAAGCTCGCGCGCTGCCCGCTGTGCCCGAAGGGAGCGCGCGGGAAGCTCAATCACGTGGATTGAAAATACAGGGGCTAGGGGCTAGGGGCTAGGGGCTAGGGGCTAGGG
>JBHEPS010000281.1:0-918 GCA_046260175.1 Thermoanaerobaculia bacterium | reverse complement strand
CATTTTGAGATCCTTCATTCGCGCTCACCCTCATCGCGATGACCAGGTCACCGCAGCGCTCATTCAGGATGACGGCACCCGGCGCCCCTGTTTACGCCTTTGTCGTGCCTTTCGCCTTTCCTTCTGCCTTCTGCCTTCTGGCTTCTGGCTTGGTATTCTCCTTCCATGCATTTCGACCGCGCACACACGCGCCGCGCCGACCGCGAGTGGCTCCGGGAGGCGATCCGGCGCGGCTCGTTTCTCCTTCTCCGCGGCGACTCGATAGGCGTGCATCACGCGCGGGAGATTCTCTGGAGTGCCGAGGATCTCGGCTTCGAGCCCGATCCCGAGGAGGTGCGGTTCCTTGGGGAGCGCGAGGGGCACTCGTTCTTTTCTCTCGATCCGGGGGAGGAGCGGTGGGCGGGATTGACCGATCGCCAGATGGGAGAGCTGGCCGGCTGGCGGGCGCTGGTCGGAGAGCATCAGATCTCGGACGCCTCGCTCGCGGCCTATGCCCTCTCGCTCGAACGGTGGCACGAGCGGACTCGCTTCTGCGGCCGTTGCGGGTCGCCAATGCAATCCGAGGAAGCGGGTCACAGCCGGAGTTGCACGAGGGAGGGCTGCGAGGGAAAAGAGTTCCCGCGCACCGATCCGGTCGTGATCGCGGTCGTCACGCGCGGCGACTTCTGTCTCCTCGGTCGCCACAACCGCGCCCGTTCGAGCCTCTTCTTCACGGCGCTCGCCGGATTCGTCGAGCCGGGTGAGTCAGCCGAAGAGGCTGTCGCGCGGGAGATCTTCGAGGAAGCGGGTGTCCGCGTGACCCGCGTCCGCTACTTCGGCTCCCAGCCGTGGCCGTTCCCCCACTCGCTGATGCTCGGCTTCTACGCCGAGACCGAGGACGAGAAGGTGACGGTCGACGAGGACGAACTGATCGAAGCG
>JBHEPS010000280.1:0-934 GCA_046260175.1 Thermoanaerobaculia bacterium | reverse complement strand
CCCGCCCCTCCACCCCTTCGAGGATCCGCACGACTGCTCCAGGTGCCTGGAGCGTCACGTAGTCATGCACTCCGGCGCCTTCGCGCCGGCCGACGGGCATGAAGTCGGTGAGACGACAGACCCCCAGCGCTGTCCGGAACGTCGTCTCGAGAATATTGGTATCGGGCACGTAGTGCCGCTCGGCTTCGAATCCGACCGTCGGCTGAACGGAAAAAGATCCGCCGCGTTCGGCATCGAGAATCCGGCTGAAGAGCGGTGCGGCATCGAAGCGGGCGAACGTGCACCAATCGATGCTGCCGTGACGGGACACCAGCGCCGCCCCATGGCAGTCGCCGATCAGCGCGTAATCGCGAAGCGGGAGGTAGGCCGGATTTTCCGCCGGGTCAGGCGAGGAGGCGTCATCTCTCGTCTGCGACAAACTCGCCTCCGGGTCCGCCTGCCTCATGATGCATCTCTCCCAATCTCGGCGATGGCAGCGCGAAGCTCGGTCACGACCAGGGGCGTGCAGGCGAAGGTCGCGCCCGCCGCGAGAAGGCACCAGAAGCAGAACGCCCGATGCTTCGTCCATTGGTCGACCGAAAGCTTCGCGGCATTAGCCGCGTCGAACGCCACTTTCGCGGCGAGTGCCACCGGGATCCACGCCCGCCCTCGTTCCTGGCGATCCACGCTCTCATCCTCCCTCGTGTTCTCCATGGTTGGGTCTCCCTGTTCGAAGGTCTGCAACGGGTAGTCCACGAACGACGAGATGGGATGACTGCACCGACTGCGTTCACGAGCGGAGTTGCGGGGCGACGCGAGTCGTTCCTTAGGAGGCGCTCCCCGCAGGATGACGAGCGGAACGAGCCTTTGGGAAATCCTCCGGCTCATTCGTATGATAGTATGCACGTATGAAGCGCACCACCATTTCCCTTCCTGAGGAGCTCGTCCAGGTGGT
>JBHEPS010000028.1:0-23130 GCA_046260175.1 Thermoanaerobaculia bacterium | reverse complement strand
GTCCTGGGCTTCGCGCGTGATCCCGTTCTCTTTCGCCATCTTTTCCGCGGACTGGCCCATCGTGAGGCCGGTGGAGGACTCGGCGATCGCGGGGGCGTCCGGCGCGAGGTCTCTGGGCCGAACCGCGCTGAAAGCCCCCAGTTTCGCGCCGATCGACTTCGACTTGCTCGCCTTGATGAGCGCATCGGAGAACTCACGGGAGAACAGGATGGGAACGCTCGAGAGTGACTCGGCTCCGCCCGCGAGGACCGTCTCGGCATACCCGCGATAGATTTGATCCGCGCCATTGGTGATGGCCTGGTTCGAGGTGGCGCATGCGCGGCTGACCGTATACGCGGGAACGCTCGGTGGAATCCCTGTGCCGAGAACGATCTCGCGCGCGAGGTTCGGCGCCTTCACGGACGGGATGACCGTTCCGAAGATCACTTCATCGATGGTCTTGGGATCGATTCCAGATCGCGTGACCAACTCGCTGACGACGATCCTTCCGAGTTCGAGCGTTTCCAGATGGGCGTAAACGGTACCGGACTTGGCAAAAGGGATTCGCAATCCTCGAACTACGGCAACACGCGGATGGTTTTCCATGGAAACCTCGTTTCCTGATCTCGCCGCGGTCCCAGCCGCTGGCGGATTCCGGAGCCAATCGTATCCGGCAGGGGGTTAGCATGGCATCCTTGTCTCGCCGGATTCAAGGGAGATCCTCACCCTCGAGCGGCGACGAGCCGCTTTGGTTTAGGATAGGCGGCAGTTCAGGAGCGCTCAGCAGTCTCGAAGAAGGGATGGCGAGAGGTAAGCGTCGAACGAGCGTTTCGGCGGGCTCTTCTCCCCGGACACCGTTCGACTCAGGCTCTTCACCCGCAGAGTCGACATCGGAGCACATAAGTGGATCGAGCCTCTATCGACACATCACTGGAGCGGCTGCTTTCTTTGCCGCTGGACGCGGGCAAATTGCTCGTAATGACTCACGACAATCCCGATCCGGACGCGCTCGCCAGCGCCGCGGCGATGAAACTGCTCCTCGAGACCCGGCGGGGCATTCGCGCGACCATCGGATACAGCGGCATCATCGGGCGCGCGGAGAACCGGGCCATGGTCCGCGTTCTGGATCTCCCGATCCATCATCTGACCAGGCTGAACCTCGACGAATATCCGTACATCGCGCTGATGGACGCGCAACCGTACACCGGCAACACCGCGCTTCCGGAGAGCCGGCGCGTCGACATCGTCATCGATCATCACCCCCTCCGCGAGGCGACCAAACAGGTCCCCTTCTACGAGGTGAGCGATGATCTCGGGGCTTCGGCGACGTTGATGACGCACTACCTGATCCGCTCGGATATCGAGATCCCCACCGACCTGGCGACGGCGCTTCTCTACGGGATTCGGAGCGAGACCCAGGATCTCGGGCGCGAGGTCCATCCGCTCGATCTGGAGGCCTATCATCATCTCGTGCCGCTCTCGGACGCGACCAAACTGGCCGCGATCGCCAAGCCTTCGCTGAGCCGGCAGTATTACGCGCAGCTCGGCGGAGCACTCGACGCGATCCTGGTCGGCCGCACCGTCGCCGTCTGCCCCGTGGGCAACGTCAGCAACCCCGATTTCGTCCCGGAGATGGCCGATTTCGCGGTCCGCATGGAGGGGGTCCGCTGGAGTCTCGCATTCGGCTACTTCGAGCTCCGGATGTACCTGTCGATGCGAACGAATGACCCCGAAGCCTCCGCCGGTGAGCTCATGCAGGAAGTCCTCGAGGGAATCGGCAAGGGGGGCGGTCACGGCATGCGGGCAGGCGGCAACGTCGATCTCTCTTCGTCGCGCTCCCGCATCGAGACCGAGAGAATCGTCACGGAGAGATTTCTTCATGCAGTCGGCGCGGAAGACGACCGGCTCGAACCGCTGAGCAAGGAGAGCGGCCCGCCAGCCAAGGCCCACGCGGACGAAGCCCACTAAGGCTCTTTCGTTACTGCGGAGGATGGGATGAACCTCAGAGTTTTCGAGACCTCGGAAGATCTCGCGACCGCGATCGCGGATGAGCTCATCCGCCAGATCGAGACGCGCAAGCGCAGCGTCGTCGGCCTGTCCGGAGGCTCCACCCCCCGCCGGGCGTACGAGCTGCTCGGCTCGGGCTTCCGCCGCGGCCGAATTCAGGAGGCCGAGGTCGTCTGGGTTCTCGGCGATGAGCGGCTCGTTCCCCCATACGACCCCCAGTCGAACGCACGCCTCGTCCAGGAGACTCTCTTCCAGCACGGAATCCCCGAGAAGCACCGGTTCATCCGGTTCCGCACGGACCTCGGACATCCCCACAGGATCGCCAGCGAGTTCGAGGCAGACCTGCGCGAGACAATGGGCGATCGCCCCATCGACCTCTTCATTCTCGGAGTCGGCGAGGACGGCCACACCGCATCGCTGTTTCCCGGCACGACCGCGCTCGACGAACGCGATCGGTGGGCCGTGGCGGTCCAGGTCCCACAGCTCGAAACGACTCGCCTCACCGTGACGCTTCCCGTCCTCCAGGACGCGGCGCTCCGCTGGGTGCTCGCCTCCGGAGCCTCCAAGCGCGCGGTGATCGAGGAAGTACAGGCCGGCGCGGAGCTTCCGATCGCCCTCGCAACCCGCGGGCAAGGCGAGACCTGGTGGTTCGCCGACCGCGACGCGTGGAATCCCGATCAGTCCCTCAGAGAGGCGCGGGGGGGAAGGTGACCGTGCGCCTGCTGGCTGCCGACGTCGGCGGCACCAAGACTTTCATCGAACTCATCGAGACCGGCCCTGCGGGGATGGAATCAAAACTCGAGCGCCGGTACGAGAGCGAGCTCTATCCGACCTTCGAGAGCATGCTGCGCGAGTTCACCGCGGTCGCCGGACAGGCCGACGTGGCCTGCTTCGCGGTAGCGGGGCCCGTCGTCCATCGTTCCGCCAGAGTCACCAACCTCCCCTGGCTGATCGACGCGGATGCGATCGCCGCCGAGTTCGGCATGCAGGCGGTGATTCTCGTCAACGACTTCTACGCCGTCGCGGCTGGCGTTCCGCATCTCCACCCCGGCGACCTTCGCTCCATTCACGAGGGCAAGCGCGACACTTCAGCGCCGATCGCCATCCTCGGAGCGGGAACGGGGCTGGGGGAGGCGATGGTCATTCCCTCCGCTTCCGGATGGATCGTCATCCCCTCGGAGGGGGGGCACGTCGACTTCGGGCCGGCCGATCCGACCCAGGATCTTCTGCTCACGAGGCTGCGGGCGCGCTACGGCCATGTGAGCTGGGAACGCGTCGTCTCGGGTCCCGGACTGGTCAACATCCTCTCTTCGCTGCGCGACTCCCGACCCGAGTTGGCGGTCCACGATTTCACATCCGGGGCGCCGGAAGACGACCTCCCGGCCCTCATCGCCCATTTCGACGCGGAGGGGAATCCCCTCGCTCGTGCCGCATTCGATGTCTTCCTCTCTGCTTTCGGAGCCGAAGCGGGGAATCTCGCGCTCAAGTGCATCGCGCGAGGAGGCGTCTTTCTGGCCGGCGGTATCGGGGCGAAGAATGCCGAGCGGCTGGCCGACGGAGTCTTCATGAAGGCCTTCGCCGAGAAGGGGCGCTTCCGCGACCTCGTCCTCGAATGCCCGGTCGATCTGATCACCAACCCCCGCGTCGGCCTCATCGGCGCCGCCCACCTGGCGATGTCGGCGCGAACCCCCCGTCATCCTGAGGGAGCGCCGCGCTGAAGGTGTCTCACGAGAACCGCGAGCGCGACCGAAGGATCTCAAAATTGCAGGATGTCGCCACCTGCCCGTGCCCCCCCGCGCAGGCAGCCGCGATCCTCTCATTTTGAGTTCCTTCGTCGGCGGTCGCCATTCCCGAATCCTGCGACGTCCTCCACTCGCCTCCTCAGGATGACTGTCCCCGGGATGACATTCGCCCGCCGGCTTGTTACTCACTCCGCTCCCACCCACGGGCGACGGGTCAGTCGCCGATTTCACTCAAGAGGAACCGACCAGGCATGGGTCTCAGCGTAGGTATCGTCGGGCTGCCCAACGTAGGCAAGTCCACCATTTTCAACGCCTTGACGGCAGCGGGCGCGCAGAGTGCCAATTATCCCTTCTGCACGATCGAGCCGAACGTAGGCGTCGTGTCCGTCGTCGATCGCCGGCTGGACAAGCTGGCTCGGACGGCTCGGAGTCTCGATACGGTCTACACCGACCTGAGGGTGGTGGACATCGCCGGGCTCGTCCGCGGCGCGAGCAAGGGTGAAGGGCTCGGGAACCAGTTTCTGGCCAATATCCGTGAGACCGAGGCGCTTCTGCATGTCGTCCGCTGCTTCGACGACCCCGACGTGATTCATGTCGAGCATACGGTCGATCCGGCCCGCGACATTGAGATCATCGAGACTGAGCTCATGCTGTCGGACCTCGAGTCGTTGACCCGCCGGATGGACCGCGTGGGCAAACTGGCGCGCGCCGGGCAGAAGGACGCCCAGCTGCTCCAGCGCGCCCTGGAGAAAGCCGTTTCCGCCGTCGACGCCGGAAAACCCCTGCGAGCCGTCGAATTCTCGGAGGAGGAGCTGGCGGTGATCGAGGAGATCAATCTGCTTACGATGAAGCCCGTTCTCTACGTGGCGAACGTGTCGGAAGACGCGCTCGGAACCGAGTCACCGGCGCTCGCGGCAGTGCGGAAAGCCGCGGCCGAGAAGGGTGGGGAGGTCGTCGTTCTCGCAGGAGACCTCGAAGCTCAGATCGTGGAGCTCGAGCTGGCCGACCGAGAGGAGTTCCTCCGTGAGATGGGTCTCGAGGAGCCCGGCCTCCAGACTCTGATCCGGGCTGCCTACCGCCTTCTCGACTTCGAGACGTTCTTCACGGTCGGTCCGAAGGAAGCGCGGGCGTGGACGATCAACCGGGGGACGAAGGCTCCGCAGGCCGCCGGCAAGATCCACAGCGACTTCGAGCGTGGCTTCATTCGCGCCGAGACCATTCATTGCGACACCTACGTCGAGTTTCCCTCGGAGACAGCGGCACGGGCCGCGGGAAAGATCCGGAGCGAGGGAAAGGAATACCTGGTCCAGGACGGGGACGTGATCCTGTTTCGTTTCAACGTTTGAGACGGAGTCAGCACCGCGATTGCATGGGGGGCGGGTGGTCGGACGCGAAGAGTTGCAGGGGCCGCGTCGGGCCGCATTCGAATGAGAGAGCAGTTCCAGATCCAGTCAGCCGAGAATCTCCCGATCCGGGGCATCGTCGACCTTCCGGAGGCGCCGCGATCGGTCGTTGTGATCGTTCACGGCTTCAAAGGTTTCAAGGACTGGGGCTTCTTTCCCTGGATCGGCGAGCGGTTTCGCGGCGGGGTCGCGGCCGTGGTGCGCTTCGAGATGTCGAGAAACGGCATCGGAGAGCGGCCCGGCGAGTTTGACCGGCTCGACCTCTTTGCGGACGACACCTATTCGATCGAGCTCGCCGACCTGAACAGCGTCCTCGGCTGGGTCGCTTCGCACGAGACTCTCTCGGGTCTGCCGGTCTTTCTGCTGGGCCACTCGCGGGGAGGAGGAATCGCGCTTCTCGCAGCGCCCGACGCTCCCGAGGTGCGAGGTGTGATTACGTGGAGCGCCATCGCCAGGGCCGACCGCTGGGACGAAGGGACCAGGAAGGAATGGCGTCAGCGCGGCCATCTCGACATCCCGAACGCGAGAACCGGGCAGCTGATGCGGCTCTCGACCCGCGCGCTCGACGATCTCGAGTCCGCAGCAGCGAGACTCGACATCCTCGGGGCCGTGGCCAGGTTGAAGGTCCCGGCGCTCCACATTCATGGGCTCGCCGACGAGACCGTCCCGCCGACCGAGGCCGAAATGCTCGCCTCCCACGCGAAGAACTCCTCACTCGTGCTGATCGCGAATGGGACACACACGTTCGGGGCGACGCATCCCTTCAACGGCTCGAGCCCCGAGCTCCGTTTCGCGATGCAGGCAAGCCTCGCCTTCGTCACCGCCTACTGCCGCTCAACCCGGATCCAACGTAGTTGAAGGGTGGCAGAGGTTCCCTAGCTTCACCAACCGCAGCGGGCGGGCTGTGCCACGAGAGCCACGGCTGATGGAGCCAAGCCGTGGCCACCGTCACTACACCTGATCGTCGTCACGATCCGACTCCGCAACCGGATCGTCGCCCTTCTCCAGGCGCGCGTGATGCTTGTGATCGCGCCCTTCGATTCCGGGGCGGGGGCCGGATCGCCGGCGTCTCCGCCTGCGCTTTGGCGGCTCGGGAGTCGGAGGAGCCTGTGCGGCTGCAACCTTCTCGGCGGACTCTTCGAGCTCTCCCTCGAATTTGGACTCGTCGAACAGCCAGACCCACTGGGGAGTCTCGGCCGGCGTTTCCTTCGAGCCGGGGCGGCCCTTGTCGCCTCGCTCGCGTCGCCGCGGCCGCTTCGCCGCGGCCGTTTGCGGATCGAGTTTCCTGAGACGGATGAGCACTTCCTCGCTGAGCCGGCGGTTCACCGAGATCAGGTCGGCCACCAGCCCGATCAGGGCGGTCTGAAAGCCGATGATCAGCAGGACCGCTGCGAGGATCAGGGACTGGACGTGGCCGGCGGAGCCGTCGGTCAGGTAGAACCAGAGAAAGCGGAGCCCGAGAGCGAAGCCGATCAGGAAGAGAGTGGCTCCGATGGCGAAGAAGGTCTTGAGCGGTTTGTAGAGGGCGTAAACGCGGAAGATCGTGACGCCCGATTTCCGTACGTATCGCAACATTCCGTCGTACAGGCGCGAGGGGCGCGTGGGGGGGTTCGTTCCGATCTTCACCGACTGGACGCCGAGGTTCCGGTTTCCGGCCTGGATGATGGTCTCGAGCGTGTAGGTGAACGGGTTGAAGACGTTGATCTGATAGGCGGCTTCGCGGGAAAAGGCGCGGAAACCGCTGGTGACGTCGGGCAGATCGAGTCCCGCCGCGCGTCCGACGGCCCAGCTGCCGAGACGCTGGAGCGCGCGTTTGAGCGGTCCCATGAAGGCGCTTCGCCGCACGTCCCTGTCGCCGATCACGACCTCCGCCTTCCCCTCGAGGATGGGGGCGATGAGCTTCGGGATGTCGCTCGCCAGGTATTGGTTGTCGGCGTCGGTGTTGACGATGATGTCGGCCCCCAGCCGCAGAGACGCGTCGATGCCGGCGAGGAACGCCTGCGCGAGCCCTCGATGCGTCAACAGCCGGACGACGTGCTCGGCACCGGCTCCCCGGGCCGTCTCGACGGTTGCATCGCTGCTTCCGTCGTCGATGACGAGGACTTCGACCGAGTCGACGCCCTCGATCGTCCGGGGAAGCTCCCGGATCGTGGCGGCGATCGTCTTCTCTTCGTTGTAGGCAGGAATCTGGATGAGGAGTTTCAAATCGATGTCTTCTGCCGCAAGCGGCATCTCTCCAGGGCGCGACGGCCCTTCGGCTCGCTCGGATGTGGAGCTGCCAGGCGGCAGCGATGAATTCATTCTAAACTCTCGCACGAACCGATGCAGCAATCGATACGAGTCTCCGTGATCATGCCGATGGACCGCCCCGGGGAAGAGGCCCGAAAGGCCGTCGCCTCCGTGCTCGGGCAGGAGACGTCGATTCCTTTCGAGCTGATCGTCGTCTCGGCGGCTGATCCGGGTCTCGGAGACGACCCACGACTCCGGCTCGTTCTCCTCGACGAGCGCAATCCCGCCACCCGGAGAAACGCCGCGGCGGCCGTCGCAGCGGGAGATATCCTGGCCTTCATCGACGACGATGCCTTTGCCGCGCCGTCATGGATCGACGCCGGCGTTTCGTGGCTGGACGCCCATCCGGAGGTCGTGGCGGTCGGCGGTCCAGACCCCGCCCCGAGTGATTCGACGGTTCCCGAGCTGATCTCGGACACGCTCCTTGCGACCCGCTGGATCGGAAGCGGGATCGTCGCCCACGAATCGCGTCCGGGCGTGTTCCGGGTGAGGAAGCCGTGGGATCTCGCGCTCGTGAATCTCTTCGTCAGGGCGCCAGCTTTCCGGGAACTTCGCGGCTTCGACGAGTCGATCGGATACATCGGGGAGGACACCGACCTGCTCCGGAGGATCGCCAGCCTCGGCGTCGTGCAGTACCACGACGGGATCGTCGTCCATCACCGAAGGCGGGCCTTTCCAAGCGCCTACATCAGGCAGCGTTGGCGGTACCGCCTCAAGACCGGGCAAAGGATCGTTCGAGGAGGAAGCGAATACCGGACACCTGCCGTCGGGGCTCTTCTCGGTGGCGGAGTCTCGTTTCTGGCTGTCCTGCTCGTCGCGCCCCCGCTCGCGGCCGCTTTGCTAATCATCTACGCCGTCGCCAGCGCGGCCCTCGCCATCCCATCGACGAGACTCCCGGTGCTGCTCTGGCCGTTGATCCCGGTGGCGTTCCTGGTCCACCACAGCACCTATTTTCTCGGAATCGTGAGCGGGATGATCCTGGGGCTGGCGAGAGGGAGAGATGACGAAATGCCCTGAAGGATCAGAGCGTTAGCTAACGAGAGCCGATGAAATTCACCGACAAGGTGCAGTACCTCAGATACCTCGTCTCCAGACGGGGAATGAAGCCGGTCTACGTCATCCTCGGGCTGACCTACGACTGCAACTCGTTCTGCCGGACCTGCTTCAACTGGGAGCAGCTCCGGAAGAACAAGGAGCACGAGCTCTCGCTCGAGGAGATCAAGAAGAGCCTCGACTCGGTCGGCGACCTCTTGTTCGTCGTCATGTCGGGTGGCGAGCCGTTCCTGCGACGCGACCTCCCCGAGATCTGCGAGCATCTCTCGAAGGTCAACAACGCGCGCCAGATCACCATCCCGACGGGCGGAATCACCTCCGATCTGATCGAGCGCTCGGTCACGTCGGTTCTCGAGAAGTGTCCTACGACCCAGATCGCCGTGAATCTCTCGCTCGATCACATCGGCGAGAAGCACGACTGGCTCCGCGGCGTCCCGGGCAACTACGAAAAGCTCAAGAAGACGTACGCGAAGCTGATTCCGCTCAAGGAGAGGTTCGACAATCTCACGGTGAACGTGCACACGTGTCTGTGCACCTACAACGCCGACGATCTCGAGTTCATCACGGCCTCGGTCAAGGAGACCTTCCCCGAGATCTCGTTCCACTCCTTCGAGATGCTGCGCGGCGATCAGCCCGACAAGAACATCCAGCCCATCACGACCGAACGCTACCGCGAGGTCCTGCCGATGCTGGAAAAATACTGGAACTCGTTCCACCACTACGACGACTTCCTCCGTTTCGTGAAGATCTACTCCCGGCGGATGGAGCTCGCGGCTCTGGAGCAGGAGACCCAGGTGCGTCCGTGCTTCGCCGGGACGATTTCGGGAGTGATCGACGCGCGCGGTGAAGTCCGGCTCTGCGAGCTCCGGGAGCCCGTCGGGAACCTCCGCGACGTCGACTACGACTTCGACGCTCTCTGGACCTCCGAGGAGGCCGACCGCCAGCGGAAGTCGATCGCGGCGAAAGAGTGCTGGTGCACGCACTCATGCTTCATGTCCTCCTCGCTCGTCTTCCAACCGAAGACCTACGCCGACTGGCTCGCGTCGACGGTCGTGAACTTCTTCTCGGCGGCCTGAGCGTGACTGTCGCCGCACCGCACGCGGAACATCTTCGCCGGCCGCGCATCGCGATCGTCGGGCCCGTCTACCCTTACCGCGCGGGAATCTCCTACTGCACCACGCGTCTCGCCGAGGAACTGGAGCGCGACTGCGACGTGATGATCAGCTCCTTCCGCCGGCAGTATCCGAAACGCTTCTATCCGGGAGGGGAAGACATCGACCCCTCGCTCCAATCGCGCACCCCGTCCGCAGCGCGGTTCGCGCTCGACGTGCTCAACCCGGTCTCCTGGATCATGGAGGCCGTCGCCATTCGCCGCTGGCAGCCGGATGTGGTGATTTTCGTCTGGTGGATCTGGGTCTGGGCTCTGCCGTACATCGTCCTGCGCAATCTGCTCGATCCGCGCACCCGCGTGGTGTTTCAGTGTCACAACGTCGGCGAGAAGGAAACGTCCTGGTGGAAGCGGCTGCTCGGACGCCAGGCCATCGAGCTGGCGGACGCAATCATCGTTCATGCGAAAAGCGAAGAGGATCTCGCGCGCGAGCGATCGGGGAGGAGCGTTCCTCCGATTCATCGCCTCTTCCTCCCGGTTCACGAGCTCGGCACCGGAATCGTCTCCCGCGCCGAGGCGAGAGCGAAGCTGGGATTCGAGCACGACGACCGGATCGCCCTCTTCTTCGGGCACGTCCGGCCGTTCAAGGGGCTGGACGTGGCGATGAGGGCGTGGGGTCAGGTTCGGAGCCGGGCGATCCTCGCGGTTGCGGGGGAGTTCTGGTGGGACGAGCTCGACTCCTACCGGAAAATCGCCCGTGAGGAAAAGATCGAGTCCAGGCTCCGGATCGACCCGCGGTTCATCCCGGATGACGAGATCGCGCTCTGGTTCGGCGCGGCGGATGTGGTCGTCGCCCCGTACCGGACCGAGGCCCAGAGCGGAGTTGCGCTTACCGCCTTTCACTTCGGCAGGCCGGTGATCGCCTCCTCCGTGGGAGGTCTTCCCGAGATCGTCCGGGAGGGGGAGGACGGATATCTCGTCCCGCCGGAGAATCCCGCGGCGCTGGCCGCCGCCGTCGATCGGTTCTTCACCGACGCCGACCGGGCCGCGATGGAAGCGGCCGCCCGGGAGAGCGCTGGCAAATATTCCTGGCTCGAATACGGTTCCGCGGTGAAAGCCATCGCTGCGGGAGGCGAGAGCTCCTCGAAATGAAAGCCGGTCATTATCGAATCAATCCGAAGCGGATGAAGGTGGGCCTCGAGCTCACCTCGAAGTGCAATCTGCGCTGCGGCATGTGCCCGCTGCCGGTGCTTCGCCGTCCCTACGAGGACATGGAGTGGAGCCTGGTCGAGAAGGCCGAGAAGGAGCTGCACGGCCTCGGCTTCAAGCTCAAGTGGTTGCATGAGATGGGGGAACCGCTCCTCTATCCTCGGATCGACGACGCGATTCGGCTCTTCCCCGAGGCGTCTGTGTCGACGAACGGACTGGTGCTCACCGAAGCCGTGGGCGCGAAGCTGCTCGACGCGAACCTCAGGCGGCTGCGGATCTGCGTCGACTCGATCAATCCGCGGGTCTATCCGCAACTGCGTACCGGGGGCGATTTCGACAAGCTCGTCGAGCTGACCAGGCAGTTTCTCGTGCAGGCCGACGGTCACCCGATACGGATCGAGATCCAGAAGATGCGCTCGCGTCAGACCCAGGACGAGACGGTCGACGATTTCAACCGCCTCTTCGATCTCGGCCACTTCCGCAACGCCCGCGTGATCGAGAAGACCTGCGAGGCGCTCGACGTCAACGAGGAGACGGATCTCCACGGAAAGTTCTACGGCTGCGTCCAGGGAAGCTTTTTTACCTGGGTCGTGATCTTCGCCGACGGCCGTGTGACCCACTGCTGCTACGACGCCCACGCGGACCAGGTGATGGGCGACCTGAAGACTCAGTCGCTCACCGAGATCCTGGAGAGCGACCGCTTCCGGCTGATGCAGGAAGCGTTTCAGCGGCGCGACTTCACGAATCTACCGCGCTGCGGCGAGTGTTTCCGCCACGGCGGAGAATCGCAGGCCGTCGAGGGGATGTGGGCGAGGGTGCAGTCGCTTCCGGACGTCGCGAAAGACGTTGTGCGGAAGGTCATCGATCTCCGCTACCGCTCCTGATCCCCCACTCGCAGGACGACGATCGTGACGTCATCGCTCTGCCGTTCCTCTCCGCGGAACGACCAGAGATCTCGAAGAATGGCGTCTCTCACCTCGCCGGGAGATTCGCCAGCTCGATGGAGAACTTCCTCGAGCCGCTCGAAGCCGTAGAGCGATCCATCGGCGTCCGCCGCTTCGTACAAACCGTCAGTCTGCAGGACGAGGGTGTCGCCGGGACGGATCTCGATCGCCCGCTCGGTCCATACCGGAGAGAGCTTCGTCCCGAGAGGGAGGGACGCCGTCTCGTAACTCGAAACTTCGCCGTTCCTCCGAAGAAGGAGCGGAGGATGACCGGCGCTGGCGACCCGGGCGGTCATGCTCGACCGGTCCAGGAGAATCAGCTGCAGGGTCACCAGCATCCGATGGCGTGACGTGTTTCGGACCATCCGATCGAGCCTCTGAATCAGCGCCAGCGGAGCGGTCACATCCTCGGCGAGCAGAGAAAGGCCGGCCCGAATCCCCGAGAGAACGATGCCGCTGGCGAGCCCGTGACCCGCCACGTCGCCGATCACCACCAGCAGTCGGTTGCGATCGATCGGAAAGTAGTCGTAATAGTCACCTCCGACCTCCGTCGCCGGCAGAGAGAGGCTGGCGATGTCGAGCCATTCCGTGGGGGGTGAGCTCATCGGTAGCATCGAGAGCTGAATCTCCCGGGCGAACTCGAGCTCTTCCTTCATCCGCAGCTGCTCGATCGCTTCCGAGCGGGCCGAGCGCCATTGGGCGACGAAGGTTCTCCGGGCACGGCGGCTGAAGCCGAGAGCCACGGCGAGGGCGATGAGGATGTTGGCCCCTCCACCAAAGAGCAGCGGAATGACGCTCTCCGCCTGGCCGACTCGGAACAGTGCCTCGATGACAAGGGCGGCGGCGAGCCAGCCGTAGAGCAGCAAAGTGTTTCCGAACGCCAGACGGGGGACGACGAGCAAATACGCCCCGATGACCGCCGCGGTAATGGTCCCTGCTTCCGATCCGGCGGCAACGATGACCCAGGCGGTGATCTGCACCAGGAAGAAGAGAACGGTCGTGAACCGGGCGTTTGCCTGGACCGCGCTCCCGAGCGCGTCGAGAGGCTTGAATCTCGAGGCGCCCCGCAGCGATTGACGAACCGCGATTGCGAAGGCCAGGGCGATGAGAAAGTGAGCGACGCTGGAGAGAGGGCGGGAGCCCACCTGAGCGAGCATGACGCCGAACGCGCCGAACACGGCGATCCAGGTGAGCCACCGGAGGCTCAGAAGGTTGCGGAGCGCAAAATGGCGGCGGACCGCTTCACGTTCGGAAAGATGAGCGAGCTCTTCGGTCGTAAAGCGTGAAGTCAGCATGGGTTGGCAGCGGAATGGTAGCAGGGGCTAGGTTCCCCGGGGGGGCGGCAGGATCGGTTCCACAATTGTAACGGACAAAGAGGCAGTTTAACGTTAGGGTTGTTTCTCCATCCGTAACTCGAAAACTGCTTGCACCACGAAAGGGCCTTTCATGACTCGACGACTCTTCATTCTCGCCGCTGTAGCCGTTCTTCTCGCTCTTCCCCTTCGCGCCGAGACCGCGACGTGGGTCATCGACGGCGCGCATTCGAGCGCCGGTTTCTCGGTCCGTCACATGATGGTCTCCAAGGTCCGCGGATCGTTCGACAAGGTCAGCGGCACGGTCACAGGAGATCTGTCCAACCCGGCGAGCGCCCAGGTCGACGTCACCATCGACGCGAGCTCGATCAACACGGGCAACGCCAAACGTGACGATCATCTCCGTTCGGCCGACTTTTTCGAGATCGAGAAATACCCTGCAATCACGTTCAAGTCGAAGAGGATCGAAAAGGGAGGCGACGGCTACCGGATGACGGGAGACCTGACGATGCACGGGGTGACGAAAGAGGTCGTCCTGCTCGTCGATGCGCCCGCGACCCCGATTCGGGTCGGGCAAGCGTGGCGGACCGGAGCCAGCGCGACGACGCGCGTGAACCGAAAGGACTTCGGCCTCACATGGAATCGAGCGTTGGAGGCGGGAGGGGTCACCGTCGGCGATGATGTCGAGATCTTCATCGACGTTGAGCTGATCCGAAAGGACGAAGCGGCCGAGTGAGGCTGCTCGCCTCTTCTACGGAAGAACCCGGCGACATAAGAAAAGCCCGGCACGCGCCGGGCTTTTTTGTTTGTTGCTCAGGATGAAGTGACTACGGGTTCATTCCGGTCGACATCGGAAGGCCGGCCTGACGCCAGGCATCGAGTCCGCCGAGAAGAGCTGCCGTGTTCTGGAAACCGCGCTGATTCAGGATGAGCGCCGCACGGGCGCTTGTCTGTTCAGCCGGTCACGTGCAGTACGCTACGAGCCATTTATCGGTGGGCAGCTCGGCCGACCGCATGCCGATCTCTTCGAGCGGGATGTTGACCGCTCCACGCCCATGCTCGGTCGCGTAGGCGACTCGGCTTCGCACGTCGACGACGACGACGGCTTCGCCCGCATCAACGCGCTGCTTGAGCTCGGTCGCGGTCATCCGATACATCTCCGCGTCCGTGGTTGCGGTGCCGGCCGGAGGGGGGGTCGAGTACGTCGTCGTTTGGGGCGCCTCGGTCTCGGGAGCCGGCGTGGTGGCCGACTGTTCGGGGGTGGCGATCGTCTGGGTCGTCTGCGTGCCGTCCCCGCTGCAAGCGGCGAGCAGAACCAGAATCCCTGCCAGTGACAACAGTGGTTTCATTCAATCACTCCTTTGTGATCTCGCGATGATGTTCCTGACGCTATGGGTCATGCAGAACCACCGCTGAGGGGAAATCCTTCCGCACGGGCCTCGATGTTCCCCAGGATCTGCAGTACGGGCGCGAGAGCGGCCTCCGCCACGAGTCGATGGGCGTGAGATGAAAAGTGAAGGCCGTCTCCCGCTACCAGGGCCGGATCGGCGGCAGCCTTTCTCGACAGGGGCGTAACATCCAGCCATCGGGCGCCCGCGGCATGCACCAGCGCCCTCTCTTCGGCATTGAACGTATCGACCGCCGCCGCGATCGCGTTCCGATCCCACCCCGAGGCGAAGGGGGTTGCTCCCCAGTCAGGGATAGAGAGAACGAGCAACCGCGAGGCGGGCGCTCGCTCCGCCACCATACCGAGCAGGCGATGAAACCCTGCCCTGAGCTCGCCGACCGGCCTGCCGCGATACTGGTCGTTCACTCCCACCATCAACGTCACGAGGGCTGGGTTCGGGGGAGAGATCGTGCCCAGGGCCGCTTCCAGCAGTTCGTCCGTCGTCCATCCGGTTCGAGCGACGATCGTCGGTTCCTCGAGCCGGTGGCCGCGATCTCCGAGAAGGCGGGCCAGAACGCGAGGCCAGGCCTCGGACGGCTCGACACCCTCTCCCACTGTGTAGGAGTCACCGAAGGCGAGATAGGGCGGAGCCGGTCGCGGCATGGCGATCATCATAAAGGGCGGCCGAAAGATCCTGCCCGCGTTTGCGTCAAAACGTGGAATCACGTTATATCGAGGAATGCCCTCGAGAATCGAAGACTACGCCCTTCTCGGCGATCTGCAGACGTGCGCCCTCGTCGCGAAGAACGGCTCGATCGACTGGCTCTGCGTCCCCCGGTTCGACTCCCCCGCTTGTTTCGCTGCGCTGCTCGGAACTCCCGAGCACGGTCGGTGGCAGATCGCGCCCGTCGAGGAGCCGACGGCGATCCGTCGGTGTTACCGGGGGGAGACCCTGATCCTCGAGACGGAGTTCGAGACTCCGAGCGGCCGCGCGCGGCTGATCGACTTCATGCCGCCCCGGACGAACGTGGTCGACATCGTTCGCATCGTGGAAGGCATCGAGGGCGAAGTCGAGATGCGGATGGATCTGGTGATTCGATTCGACTACGGTTCGATCGTCCCCTGGGTCCGAAGGTCGGAAAGCGGAATCACTGCAGTCGCCGGTCCCGACACGCTGCAGATGACGGCGCCGGTCGAGCTCGAAGGGGAGAACCAGCACACGGCTGCGCGCTTCCGGGTTCGAGCCGGGGACCGGATTCCCTTCGATCTCACATGGCGCCCGACCTACGGGGACGATCCGGGGGTGCGGGACGCCTTCGACAGTCTCGTGTCGACAGAGGCGTACTGGCGCGAATGGGTGGGGCAATGCGCCTACCAGGGACCCTGGAGGGAAGCGGTCGTCCGCTCGCTGATCACGCTCAAGGCGATGACCTACGCTCCGACCGGCGGGCTGGTGGCCGCCGCGACCACCTCTCTGCCCGAGAAGATCGGCGGGGTCCGCAACTGGGATTACCGCTACTGCTGGCTGCGGGACGCGACCTTCACCCTCTACTCGCTGATGATCGGCGGCTACACGTCGGAGGCCCTGGCGTGGCGCGAGTGGCTCGTCCATTCCGTTGCGGGAGATCCTTCGGAACTGCAGATCATGTACGGGCTGGGGGGTGAGCGGCGGCTCACGGAACTGGAGATCCCATGGCTGCCCGGCTATGAAGCCTCGACGCCGGTTCGAATCGGAAACGAGGCTTACCGGCAGTTCCAGCTCGACGTTTTCGGCGAGGTGATGGACGCGCTTCACCTGGCGCGCCGGGTCGGCCTCCCGCCGGAGCAGAACAGCTGGCGCGTTCAGATTTCGATGATCGAGTTTCTCGAGACCGTCTGGCGCGAGCCCGATGAGGGGATCTGGGAAGTTCGGGGTCCGCGGCGCCACTTCGTCCATTCCAAGGTCATGGCGTGGGTGGCGTTCGACCGGGCCGTTGCCGCCGTGGAGGAATTCGGATTGACAGGGCCGGTGGAAGCCTGGCGAAAGACGCGGCAGGAGATCCACGATCAGGTGTGCCGCGAGGGGTTCGACGACGAACTCGGCGCTTTCGTCCAGTACTACGGGTCGAAGGACCCCGACGCGAGTCTGCTCATGCTCGCTCCGGTCGGTTTTCTCCCGGCGGACGATCCTCGGATCGTCGGCACGGTCGATCTCATCCGGGAGCGGCTTCAGGACGAGAACGGATTCGTGGACCGATATCCGACGACGCCGAGTGTGGACGGCCTCCCTCCCGGTGAGGGGACATTTCTTCTCTGCAGTTTCTGGTTCGTCGACAACCTGGCGCTTCAGGGAAAGTGGGACGAAGCGCGCGAGCTGTTCTCGAAATTGCTCGCGCTGCGAAACGACGTCGGCCTTCTCTCGGAGGAGTACGATCCGGTGAAGGGAAGGATGCTCGGGAACTTTCCGCAGGCGTTCAGCCACACGGGGCTCATCAACACGGCGAGAAACCTCGAGCGGCGTGGCGGACCGGCCGAAGATCGCCGGCGGCACGAACGGCTCCGCGAGCGGCGTGCCCGCGGCCTGCTCTGACGCCTCGGGACCCTTCAGTCGGAGCGGCCGATCCGCGAACGGATCGCCGCGCAGAGCGCGTCCGGCTCGTCGCTTCCGATCCGGAGGGTCTTGTCTCCGACCAGCGTGAGCTCGACTGCGTCGAATCCCGAAATGTTGTACAGCCAGCCTCGCCCCGTGTAGTGGATTCCCCAGCCGTACCACCAGGGATTCCGAACGCTTTCGCACTTCGTGATGGTATCGAGCGGGATGCTCCTCCGGAACAGGCCGATTCCGAATCGGACGACAACCTTCGACTCGTTCACCTCGACCGACATGGAGAAGAAGAAGAGGATGATCACGAGAGGGATCGAGATCAGGGCGATCGCCTCCATCCACTCGCCGTGCGGAACGATGCTCACCACGAGCAGCGCCAGGACGCCAACCACAACGAGCATCGGCAGCATCATGGTCCAGCCGGTCTGGCGATGGCGGTAGACGGACATGCAGAGGGAGCCTAGCTCAAAATCAGGCGTCCGGGTCGGGATTCCACCAGCAGGCCCCCTTCTCTCTCCGGGCCGCGGCCGCGAGCCGTTCGATGGCCAGAAGCTCGCGGGCGGAGAGAGTGGTCGTCTGCTCGGCAGCAGCGAACGCCGCGTCCTGCTCGTTGGGATAGCTCAGACCCAGAAGGGCCACGTCTGGTGCGACGCTGAGCGTGTAGTCGATGCACTGCTGAACCGTGAGCCGGGGGAGTGTCGGTTCCGCCGGATCCTCCCCGCCGGAGGAGAACTTCCCCCGCGGCCTGTTCGCGAGTGGTTGGTTGTATCCCGGCGTGTCCCCGAGAAGCTTTCCCGCCCCGAACGTCTTGAAGCAGACGGATCCCGCACCCGCCCGGCGGGCGAGCGGAAGAATCTCGCTCACATAGCGTCGATCGACGAATGGGCCGACCGGAAACATGACTACGTCGCAGCATCCGGCCTCGATCGCAATTCTGAGCACGTCGGGGTCGTGCGAGGAGATCCCGCGGAACCGGGTCTTTCCCGCACGGACGCACGCTTCGAGCTGCTCGAAACCTCCACCCGGTGCCAGGAGCCGGTCGAGAACGGCCTGCTCCGAGACGTTGTGAAACACGAACGCATCGGTGTATTCGAGACCGAGCCGGCCAAGCGAGGCCTCGATTTGCGGGGCAACCGCCGACCCCAGGTCGTCGATTTTGTCGATGACGAACATCCGGTCGCGAGCTCCGGCGACGGCGCGCCCCACGATCTCCTCGGAATAGCCGTCCTCGTACCCGGGAGCGGTGTCGATCACGTTCAGTCCCGCATCGATCGCCCGCTTCACGGTCGCCACGCACGTCTCGATCGAAACGGCGCGGTCGGCGAGGTCGCCGATCCCGAGCGCCGTCGCCTGAAAGCCCGTCCGACCGAGAGGTCGGGAGGGAGCGAAGCGTGCTCTCGCAGCGGAAAGCTCAGTCATTGTGCTCGGACGCGGGAAGCGTCTCCGCACCCGCGAGCCGCCCATGCAGCTGACCCGGGTCATGAATCAGGATCGGCAGGTGCGCCGAGCAGATGCGATGGCGTTCGCCGCGGTATTCGAATTCGATCAGGGGCATGGTGTCGCTGCCGGCGTCACAGGCGATGCAGTTGCCTAGGCTCATGGTGTGGGTCTCCGTGATGAGTGGTTTCTTCCGGCCCGGGGCCGGAAGTGACATTGTAGGAAAGCGGCGCCCGCGCGTTTGTGCCGGATGAACATTCCACGCACCTGGTGATTGCGCTCGAAAGACGAGCCTGCTCATCCGATGGGAGGCCCTGCCGGGATGGCCGGCATCGGAACCGGCTCGGGAACGACGACCTGCCGCTCGAGGTGCCGAGTGATCTCGGCGGCAAGCGCGCGTCGATGCGCATCCTCGACGCTGGTTCCCTTCGCGCGATTCAGCTCCCTCGCCAGCTCCCGAAGCGCATCCTCGAAGGCTGCCCGGACGCCGGAGTCGGTTGCCGGATCCCGCGCGACCTCGACCAGACGAGCTATCGCGACTTCGCGAACTCCTCTCCTGAGCGCGGACCAGCTCTCACTTTCGCGAACCGCGGAAGCGATCAGGTCCGTGACCGCCGAGAGCACCTCGTTCAGTCCCGGATTCGACCTTTCCTCCGCATGAAAGCGGAGCAACCGCGCCGCCCTGGTGGGGTGCAGCAGAGAGTTCAGCGTAATCGAGGCCGAGGCCCGGGCCGCGGCAACGGGATCGAACACGTCGCCGGTCCCTCGTTCGAAGCGCTCCGCGGTTCCGCTCTCGAACCCGGTTGCGGTGGGCGGAATGAGATCGATGATCCGCTGGGGAATCTCGAGAAACTCCGGTTGGAGGGTGACCAGGGCCGCGGCGAGCGCCGCGCGCTGCCGCGCCGGCTCGACCACGGCCCGGACCGGGGTCGGGGCAACCTCTCCCGGAGCCGAGGGATCCCTCACTGCATAAGTGAAGAAGACGCCTCCGAGAGATTTGAGAGCCGCCTCGAGCTGGTAGCGGTGGTGAAGGTAGAGAGGAAGCAGGACGGGCTCGAGCTCGGAGAGAGGCTGGCCCTGCCTGAGAGCAGGGAGGCCGAAATTCGAAAGGGCGATCCGCCGGACCTCGATCTCGTGCTCGAGCATCGCGATCGGGTCCGCGCCGTTGTCCCATACGGCGCCGAGAGGATGCGCCGATCCGGCGTCGCGCGCGTGCTCGTCGGCAACGAAGAGCATGCCGGCGCGGAGCCCGTCACGAACGATTGAACCGAGGCGGCTCGCGTCCTCGCGCCCTCCGAAGTCGGTGTATCCGTAGCGGATGGCGAACACGTCGAACGCGCCGATCCCCTCGTCGTAAGCATCGGAAAGATCGAGCCGTCCATCGACGATGCGTACGAGGGGAGCGGGGTAGTCCATGACCGAGCCGCGATCGTAAGTAGAGGCTGCGAAGTTGTGGGCGATGCCGAGCGTGTGGCCCACCTCGTGAGCGGAGAGCTGACGGATGCGTGCGAGCGCCATCGCGGTCGGGCTCACCCCTGGGTCGAGAGCCGCGAGTGCAGCCGGGTCGGGTCCTTCGTAAGGAGGAATGAGTCCTGAAGCGAGCGTAATGTCCTGCCGGATGCGGAGCGATCCGAGCGAGACGTTTCCCTTGATGATCTCCCCGGTTCGAGGATCGATGATGGCGGCACCATACGACCACCCGCGTGTCGAGCGGTGAACCCAGTTGATCACGTTGTATCGGATGTCCATCGGGTCGGCATCCTCGGGGAGGATGCGAACCTGAAAGGCGTTTCGGAATCCCGCCGCCTCGAACGCCTCGTTCCACCATGACGCTCCGTCGATCAGCGCCGAGCGGATCGGCTCGGGAGCCGCGTGGTCGACGTAGTAGACGATCGGCTCGACCGGATCGGAGATCGAGGCCGACGGATCCTTCTTTTCTAAGCGATGCCGCGCTATGAACCTCTTCTCGAGCGGCTCGTCGATCGGGGAGGCGTAATCGTAGATCTCGACGCCGAAGAAACCGACGCGAGGATCGAACGCCCGCGGCTGATAGCCGGGCGGCGGGAGCTCGACGAATGAGTGGTGCTGCCGCACGGTCACGATCTCCGGAGTCGGCGCTACGGATCGGATCAGTCCGCCGGGGCGGTCGGTCGTCGTCAGCGTGATCGTCGCTTCGACCTCGGTGTTCTTCGGGAACGAGCGGGTTCTCGGCGGGTAGATCGCCGAGCGTTCCAAATCGACCCGGTACGAACCCTGGTCGATCGCCCCAAGCCTCTGTGCCACCCCGTGAGCGTCCCGGAGGAAGAACGGGGTGGCGTCCACCAGGACGCGGTCCCCTTGCTCAGCCTCGATCGGGAACGACCAGAGAATCGAGGCAGCGAAAGACTCCTCGACCGCCCGCGCTTCGCCCGGGCTTCCTCCGATTGCCCGGTAGCGCTGGTTCGGCTGGACCAGCAGCACGCGCGGCCCGGCACGCTCGAAGCGAACCAGGTAGGTTCCACCCATTTGACCGCGATCGAGTCCGATCGGGTTCGAGCCGACGCCCGTGGCGAGCGAGACCTGGTAAATGAGTTCGAGCCCCGGTGAGGGGATCTCGAGGAACAGCTTCCCTTCCATTTCGTTCCAGTGGAGCGGTAGAAAGCCGTCCATGGTCGCGGCTCCGGCCGTCCTGGAGGCGATCAACCCCTCAGGCCCGGTCGCTGTGAGGCCCGCCGTGGGAGGCGCGGTCGCGCAGGCGGCGAGTAGAAGAGCGACGAGAGGAAAGACGGATCGCATGGAGAACCCCTTGAAGACCGGATTGATCGAACGAGTGAAGTCTACCCGAGGTGGCAGAGGATCTTTCCCTCTGCCTCGCGCAACGTCAGGCCGCTGGGCACCCCGTCAGGGCAGCACCGCCCTGTGGACCCGCGCCCTCCGGTAGCGTAACCTTCGGCGCCTGGACAGACAGTGGTTCGCGGGCGGCTGTCTCGCTCCGCGGCAGAAGGGGGTCGAGCACCATGCGGACAGTTGGAGAGCTCTATCTCGAAACGGTGACCCGGAACTTTCGCGGGCTGCGGTCCTACGCCGACAAGGCAATCGAGCAACTCGACGACGAGCAGTTGTACGCGAGCGTCGATCCACGCTCGAACACGGTCGCCACCCTGATGCGCCACCTCGCAGGGAACATGCGATCGCGGTGGACCGACTTCCTCACCACGGACGGCGAGAAGCCGGACCGGAGGCGCGAGCTGGAGTTCGAGAAGCGGCTCGAGTCGCGCGAGGAATTGCTCGCCGCCTGGAACGGCGCGTGGGAGACCCTGCTCGCCGCAGTCGCTTCGCTGAGCGAAGAAGACCTCCTGAAAGAGGTCACGATCAAAGGGGAGAGGCTTCCCGCGATGCTAGCCATCAACCGCGCCGTTCAGCACTACGCCTACCACGTCGGCCAGATCTGCTACCTCGCCAAGCACCTCGCGGGCGACCGCTGGAACGCGATGTCCTGATGACGTGATGTGCTCAGCGCGCTACGGAATGGCCTGGGGATTCTAGTTGCACTGCGCCCAGTCCTGCTGTTCGGGGATCTCGGTATGCCCCGGTGCGACATTGAATGACAGCAGCGAGGCCGCACCGCCATCCACCCGGTAGACGATGTACTCGGTGCCGGGCTGCTTCTCGAAATTCGAGTGGAACATCAGGCGGATCTCGTTCGCGTGACATCCGCTCGCCGCGAGCGTTCCATCCTGCCACTTGCCGAACTCGCTCTGCATCCCCTCGAGCTGTGTGAATACCTGCTCCGCGGTCGCGGCGGAACGAAGCCCCGGGGCGGCCTGCTCGTAGATCTGCCCGAAGTCGCCGTTGTTGTAACGCTCGTGGAGAGTCGCAGTCGCGCTCTCGGCGGGAGGAAGCAGCGGCCCGGATGGACGCTGCAAGGCGGTCGTTGAGGAGCCCGACGGGGGTTCGCCACCTTGCTCGCGGCCGCAGCCGGAGATGATTGTAGAAAGAATCAGGATCGCGAAGGCGAGGGATCGGAGAATCATGGGCGAAGGATAGTGCAACTGCGGTCTCCTTTGCTGCCCGATCGCCCGGGCGGGGACGAAACGTCGTCGGGCGCGGAATCAGTCGACGTCGGATTCCAGCTCGCGCAGCCAGACTGTGGCGGTCTCGATCTCTTCTTCGACCAGGGAAGGATCGACCCCCTCCGGGACGGCGAGAACTTCCCGGAAGAGAGTAGCCGCCTCGGCTTCGCGGCCGCTGTTGAGCAGAATCTCACCGAGGAGAGCCTTCGCCCGGACCAGTTCCACCGGGTGGGAAGCCACCATCGCGAGCTCGATCGCCTCGCGCAGGGTCTTCTCGGCTCCTTCGAAGCTATCCTCTTCCTCGAGCTGCAGCGCGGCGGCCAGGATCAGTTGCTCGGCGGAATTCACGGATCGATCACCTCGGAAAGTTGCTTCGGGAAATCGCGGTGCGGATCGCGAAATTTCAGCGGACTGCCCGCCCGGTCAGGGGAGGGATCGCCCGAGGAGTAGGCGAGGTTCCGAGGAGCCGAAGTAGTCGGGCTCGGTCCCGCGCATTTCGAAGCCGAATCGGAGGTAGAGATCCTTCGCCACCCGGTTGTCGGGGTGGACGGTCAGCGAGCCGTCCGTCACGCCGGACGCGCCGAGCCGGTCGAGGAGCGCTGAGACCAGCTCCCGGGCAAGGC
>JBHEPS010000279.1:0-935 GCA_046260175.1 Thermoanaerobaculia bacterium | reverse complement strand
TCGCTGGAAATACAAGCTTGACGAACTCTCCGTGGCGGCGCAATGACTGCTACGCTAATTGCGAAGCGAACGTCTAGGGGCCAAAAGGCAGGGGCTAGGGGCTAGGGGTCAGGGGCTAGGGAAAGACAAGTCTGAACATTATGGAGTGTTTATCTTTGTTTTTCTCTGGCCCCTGGCCCCTGGTCCCTGATTCCTAACGCTGCCTCGATCGCCCTTCGGTGGCTCGGGAGCAGCTCCTTCGGAAGCTCCTCTGGCGCGAACCAGCGGGCCTCGAGGACTTCGAACGACAGATGCGGATCACCGGAGGCCGGCGAGGCTAGCCATTCCGGCATGGTGACGGTGCGACAGAGAAAGTGCGTCGACCCCGATTCGGCGGAGCTCTTCAGCCGGTCGACGACCTCGATCTCGAGCCCGCATTCCTCGCGAACCTCGCGTCGCAGGCCCGCCGCGGGATCTTCTCCCTCTTTGAGCCGTCCTCCCGGAAGGCCCCAGCGGGCGGCCGTCCAGAAAACGTGCTCGAACAACAAGACCTTTCCCTCGTGGACGATCACTCCGGCCACTCCCGCTGCCGGCGCACGGGACGCCGCGAACCGGAGGCCCTTTCTTACGAGGGAGCTGCGGCGGATTACCGCTGCGACGACGCGCTTGAAGTCCACTAGCCCCCGATTTTGCATGATGGTGGCCAGCAGGCGAACATAGGGAGACCATGAAGCCGAGTCTCAACGATCCTGAACTGATGCGGCTCGTCGCCGAGCTGAATCGCGAGGAGTCAGACGCGGGGGGAATGTCGAAGCGACCGGGGAGGCGACTCCTCAGCTCCGGGCCGTGGTCACCGAGGCGGTGAGGATCGGAAGCTGGTTGAAAGGCATGACAACGGGTTTTGCCGTTGCTCTTACTTCTGCCTTCTGACTTCTGCCTTCTGACTTGCCTTTCAG